>JAHFUO010000027.1:13371-31017 GCA_023265015.1 Acidobacteriota bacterium
CGGTCGGCGCGGTCTGCGGTGGTCCGCCGTTTACGCGAAAGGGCGGAGGCTCGTACTGCCCGGGCAGTTGTTGCCCACGGCGACCCCAAGGGCGTACAATTGTACGCATCGGAGAGTTCGCCATCACGATCGTCATCGACACCTCTGCACTCCTGGCCGTGTTGCTCAACGAGGCATCGCGTCCGGCTCTGATCGCGGCGACCGAAGGCGCTTCTCTGGTTGGGGCGCCTTCCCTGCCATGGGAAGTCGGGAACGCCCTGATTGCTGGCGTGCGTCGACGTCGAATCCCGAAGGAAATCGTCGCGACCGCGTGGGCGAGTTATCTCCAGGTACCCCTGCGCTTGACTCAAATCGATGTCCCGCGTGCGCTGGAAACCGCGGGGACGCTCGGGCTATATGCGTACGATGCCTATGTTCTTGAGACAGCCCGCACAGAGCGGGCGCCTTTATTGACGCTCGACGCCACGTTGGCGCGCGCGGCGCAGACGATGGACATCTCGGTCATGGAGTTGCCGAAGTGAAGGTCTACAGCTACTCAGAGGCGCGGCAGCGCTTCGCGGAGGTCTTGCGGCAGGCTCGACGGGAAGGGCAGGTCCAGATCCGCCGGCGTGATGGCCAACTGTTCGTCGTGCAGCCAGCTCACGCGGTGGGGTCGCCGCTCGATGTTCCCGCTGCAGACGCGGCGTTGACGAGGATGCAGATTGTAGGCCTTGTGCGAGAAAGCCGCCGCTCCACCGAACGGCTAATCCGTCGCAGGCCGGCTCACCGGCGCTTGCAGCCGGCGAGGCCGCGCGGAATCAAGAAGCGGCCTCGCGGCTGAAGCGCAGGTCGTTGACGCCAAGACTCCTCTAGAGTGGCAAATACGGAGCATCGTGAAAGCAGTATTGCTAGTTGTGGGCCCATTGTTCGTGATCATCATTGTGGCTTTGGCAGTCTTCGGCACTGCAGGGCCGGCAGACAATGACGTCCGTGCCAACGCGATATTCAGGCTGCTCGGCATGCTGTACGGCGTTTACCTCCTGGCACTTAGCTATTCTTGGTGGAAACGTCGCAATCCGAAAGGCCAGTAAACCCTGGTGACGAGAGGATGCGCCTGCGAATCATCGGCGGAACGCAGGGCTGATTGGCACTGGTGCAGCGCGCACGCTGCACCAGTTCGGTCTGACTAAATTTAGTTCGCGCCGGGAAGGGCGGTCGGCGCGGTCTGCGGTGGTCCGCCGTTGACGCGAAAGGGCGGAGGCTCGTACTGCCGCAGGCCGTGAATCGCATTCGAGTAGTAGTCCGTGTAGCGGATGCTGCCGCCCTTGGCATCGACGAACCCGACGGAACTCTGAAACAGCTCCGGCTGCGGGGACCCTTTGGGTGTCGTCCCCTCGAAGACGTAGAGCCGGTTCTCGTGCATCGTGATGTAGGCGAACGTGCGGGACTCGTCCCGGTTGGTGAGCTGCAGGAAGTAGCCTTCGACAACCTGCTGAAACTGAAGGTTGAAATCAGTGACTTTGGCGTCGCGCTGCAGGAACTTGAGCGTCGCAAAGGCCATGGCGCCACGGACGTCCATCTTCCAGTAGCCGAGGCCGATGATCGCGCCCTGGCGGCCGTCCTGCGTGCCAAAGCACGTCTCAGCGCCGGGCGGACACGTCTTGGCGCGGTCCTCTCCCTGCTTCTGGGCGGCGCGGTAATCGACCACGGTCACCGAATAGCGCTCGGCCCCGTGTGAGGCGGTATACACGCGCGCGGGCAGCGTGTAGCGGTACTGCGACGTCCAGGTCGTGTTCTGCACCTGGGGTTTTCCCGGGAAATTCACTTCGAACCCGTCGTCGACGAAGACGAAGTTGTCCCAGACCTCCTGGGCAAGAGCAGGCGTCACGAGCGATAAAACGAGCGCTGCTGCGATCCATGCCGTCACGCGCATGATGTTCCTCCGTGTGTCGCCCGCGCCGGGCTTCTGAAGTGATCGGACTATAACCCGGCGTCTCGGAGAGCTGTCAATGCCGCTTGACCCGGCATGGCGCGCATGCGATTGTGTGCCACCCCGCGGTTCTGATTTCCTGGCCCGCATTTGTGAGGGACACACATCATGACGATGCTCAGGCGACGTGAGTTTCTTTCGGGTCTCGCCGCTGCCGGCGCGGTCGCACTCGTCCCCGGCGCCGTCAGGGGAGGGCAGGCGCGTCCCGCGGCGGCCGCCGCGGCCCCCGCGCGGCGCATCATCGACACCCACTATCACTACGCCTCGCCCAAGTACAGCGAGGTTCTCCGGCCGATGGGCACCGGGCAGACCGGGCTGATCGAATGGAATCTGGCGAAAGCCGTCGAAGACATGGACAAGTTTGGCGTCGCGACGTCAATCGCGTCGATCAGCGAGCCCGGCGTCCACTTCGGCGACGACGCGCAGGCGCGCGCGCTCGCGCGCGATTGCAACGACTTCGGCGCGAAGATGATGGCCGATTACCCGGGACGCTTCGGGCTGTTCGCGATCCTGCCGCTGCCGGACGTCGATGGCGCGCTGAAGGAGATCGAATACGCGTACGACACGCTGAAGGCCGACGGCATCTGCTTCATGAGCAGCTACCCCAACCCGGGGAAATACCAGGGCAACAAGTATCTCGGTGACCCGCTGTTCACGCCGGTGATGGAGGAGCTCAATCGCCGCAAGGCGATCTGCTACACGCATCCGTTCCGCGCCGAGCCGCTCTACAGCCTGCTGCCCGATCGCCATGCGATGGGCATCACGCTGGCCACCGAGACCACGATCACGATCGAGAGCATCCTGTACACGAACACCGCGACGAGGTTCCCCGACATCACGTTCATCTGGTCGCACGGCGGCGGGACGATGCCGTACATCACGAGCCGGTTCGGCGCGGCCAAGGGCCCGGATGGAAAACCGAACGCGACGCTGGCCACCATCCAGCGCTTCTACTACGACACGGCGCAGGCGTTCACGCCGTACACGCTGGATGGATTCACGAGGTTGATTGCGAACTCGCACATCCTGTTCGGGAGCGACTATCTCGGCAACGCTGGAAGCGCAGGCAACGTGGTCAGAGGGCTCGAAAGCTACACGGGCTTCACGCCCGCGCAACTGCGCGCGATCGAGCGCGACAACGCGCTGGCGTTATTTCCGCGATTGAAGCAGGGCTAGATCGGTTGTCAGTCGCCTGTAGCCAGTTCCCAGTCGTGTCCTGCGTGGAATCGAGCTGAAAACTGGCTACTGGGAACTGACAACTGCGCTAGCCGCGTCTACGCGGCTCACTTGGCCGCGCTGATCGACTCCACCTGGATCGTCTTTGTCTTGGCGTCCAGCGTGCCGACGACCCTCACCTTTTGCGCCGCGAATCGTTCAGGCGTCTTCTGATCGCTCAGCGTGTAGACGTTCTTGCCGTCATACAGCACGTACGAGGCGCCATGGGCACTGATGCAGGCCCTGGTGCAGTCTGCGTCGGTCGGCCCCATTTGCATGCGGGAATGATCGCCCGTGGCGCACATGCTGTCGGTGACGATGCCGGTGAACGTCTGCTTGGACGGCTGCCTGTCTTGGGCAGCGGACAGCGACAGCGCTGCCAGGGCAAGAACACCCACCATCAGACGCTTCATCCTATTCGCCCGGTGTCATGAGATGGGCGGTCGACGTGCCCGCGTTCATAATCCACACGCCACCCCCCCTGCCGTTCTCGGGCAGTCCCAACGTCTGCATCGTCGCGCCCGGCACCGCGATCGTCATGTGCTTCCGAGCGTGCTCCTTGTCGGCGCCCGCGAGGTGGTACCACACCGACCCGTACTCAGGCTTCACGCGGGTTCCATCCTTCTCCTCCGCGTTCAGCATCGCTTCCGACTTCATCTTGTCGCCGAGCGCTTCAGCCTTCATGTTCTGCGCGACGCGATCCAGGTTGGCGATGCTCGTGCACTCGAGCGAGAACGCGGCCTGCAAGGGGAAGCCCGATCGGTCGTAGCAGACCAGACGATTCGTCCCCTTCTTCAACGTCATGTAGGTGTGGTCGGGGTTCCACTTGACGATTGTCGCCCCCTCCCGCAGATTCTCCGGGGCCGCCAGCAGGGGTATGGCGGTGGCGTCGGCGGACGCCTGCGCGAACGCGCTGGTCGAGGCGGCCATGACAGCAAGGACAAGCAGGGCAATACGTTTCATAGGTGACCTCCAATAATTCGGGCCGGCTCAAGCCGGCCCCTACGTCCATTCATCGCTAGCGCGCGGCGGTGCCTGCGGCGGCTGTCGTCGCGACGGGATAGACCGGCAGCGTGACGTGGTCGCCAAACGTCGCCCTCAGTCCTTCGATCGCGCAATTCTCGTCGCCGCCGCCCGCGCCGCCGCCGACGCCGATCGCGCCGATCAACTGGCCGTCCACCACGATCGGAATGCCGCCCGAGTTCGTGAAGAAGCCGTACTGGTCGATGATGCGCGTCAGGCCGGCAGGATTGTTCTTCCCCTGCGCCCCGTAGACCGACGTCGGCACGTGCGTCTTGAGCGAGGTCTGCGCCTTCAGCAACGCCGTGCGGATGTTGTTGAACTGCTGTCCGTCCATCCGCTCGGCGTGCACGAACACGCCGGCGGTGTCGATGATGTAGAGCGACATGGTGCCGCCCTTCGACGTCGCGAAGTCGCGGCAGACGCGCGCGATCTTTTTCGCGGCCGCCAGCGAGATCTGGTTGCCGTCGTAGATGTTCGCCGCGCCCTTCCCGCCGACCACCCATTCAGGGTTTGACACCGTCGTCTTCGGCGCCGTCGCCGCCGCGAACCTCGGGACCGGCGTGGTGCCCGGGTTAGGATTCGGCGGCCGCGGAATGTCCTGCACCAGCGGCGCAACGGATGGGCCGATGACCGCCTCCAGCGCCTTGTGGCCGCAAATCTCGTCGCTCCACGCCGGCACGCGCGGCGCGGAACCACCGACACCGATCACGCCGATCAACTGCTTGTTGACGACGACGGGGAGGCCGCCGGAGTTCGGGAAGAGGCCAAGCTGGATCTGCTGCAGCTCCGTCGTCGGGTCCGTGATGACGCGGTTCATGTTGGTCTTGCTCGGCGCCCGCTGCATCAGCGCCGTCCGCGCCTTCATCTCCGCGGTGATGACGTTCAGGTACGCCTGCCCATCCATGCGGTCCATGTAGACGTGGTTCCCGTCGTTGTCGAGCACGTACATGCTGATGGCGACGCCCTGGTCGGCGGCGAGCTTCTCGCACGTCTCGGCGATGCGTTCCGCGGTTGCAAGGTTGATGGTGGTGAAATCCTGGATCTGCTCGGCGGCCTTGCCGCTGACGACGAATTGCGACGGCACGCTCTGCGCGAAGGCCGCGCTGCCGAGGGCAATCGCGCCCGCCACGGCCAAGCCCACTGCGGTAATGCGCACGCTCATATATCCTCCTCCGGGTGTACGCGGGCATTCTGCCCCCACAGCAGGTTCTGGTCAACTCCAACGATCCGATCCGATGCGCACGGCCCAGGACGCGATACTGAACAAGGTCTACCGCTGATTCAGAAACGGATGTAGGATCCGCGCCGATGATCAGGCGCGAGTTTCTGAAGGCGGCATCGACCGCGCTCGGAACGGTCACGCTCGCGCCCTGGATCCTCGAGACGGAAGCGGCCGCCGCCGCCGACGTCGACGCCGCGAAGAGCACACTCGCCGGCGCGGCCCTGGCGACCGCCAAACGCCTCGGCGCCGCGTACGCCGACATTCGCATCAATCGCTACCGCTCGGAATCGGTCACGACGCGCGAGCAACAGGTGCTCAACGTCGCCCGCAATCAGGACTTCGGCTTCGGCGTCCGTGTGCTCGTCAAGGGCACCTGGGGCTTCGCCGCGAGCAGCATCGTCACACCCGACGAGATTCGCCGCGTCACAGAGGCCGCCGTGAACATCGCGCGCGCCAACGCCGCCTTCCAGCGGAAGCGCGTCAGCCTCGCGCCCGTCGATCGTGTGACCGCGAACTGGAGGAGCGCGTTCGAGAAGGATCCATTCGACGTTCCGCTCGACGACAAGATCCAGCTCCTGCTCAAGTTGAACGCGGCCGCCATGAAGACGACCGGCGTCAGCTTCGTGAGCTCGTCGATGGTGTGGGTGAACGAGCAGCGGTTCCTCGCGACCTCCGAAGGCTCGCGCATCGAGCAGTACCTGATTCGCGGACTGCCGCAGTTCAACGTGACGGCGGTCAGCCGCGAGACCGGCGACTTCCAGACGCGCCGATCGCTCGGCGGTCCGCAGGCGCGTGGCTACGAGTACATGGAGAAGCATCCGTGGGAGGCCGAGGCGCAGCAGGCGGGCGACGAGGCCGTCGCCAAGCTGAAAGCGAAGTCAGTCGATCCCGGCACGTACGATCTCGTGATCCATCCCACGAACCTCTGGCTCACGATTCACGAATCCGCCGGTCACGCCACCGAGCTCGATCGCGCACTGTGGTGGGAGGCCGACTATGCAGGCACCAGCTTTCTGACGCCCGACAAGGCCGGCACGCTCCGGTTCGGATCGCCGCTCGTCAACATCGTTGCCGATCGGATGCAGCCGACTGCGCTGGCCACAGTCGGCTACGACGATGACGGCGTGGCGGCGCAGCGATGGTACCTGGTGAAGGACGGCGTGTTCGTCGACTGGCAGACGACTCGCGATCTCGCGCCGCTGATCGGACGAAAGAAGTCGTACGGCTGCCTCAACGCCGATTCGTGGGGCAGCGTGCCGTTTCCGCGCATGCCGAACGTGTCGCTCGAACCGGGTTCGGCAAACACGTCGCTCGACGAGCTGGTCGCCGGCGTGGAAAAGGGCATCCTGATTTACGGCGACGGCAGCTGGTCGATCGATCAACAGCGGTACAACTTCCAGTTCGGCGGCCAGACGTTCTGGGAAATCAGCAAGGGAAAGATCGGCGGCATGCTTCGCGATGTCGCGTACCAGTCGCGCTCGACCGATTTCTGGGGCGCGTGCGACGGCCTCGGCGGATCGTCCACCTATCAATTGAACGGATCCTTTGTCGACGGCAAGGGGCAGCCCGGTCAGATCGGTGTGGTCAGCCACGGCTGTCCCGCCGCACGCTTCCGTCAGATCAACGTCCTGAACACGGCTGCGCCGATCGTGTGAGGCCGGTGCCATGTTGCTGACAGAAGCGGCGGCACGCGCAATCACGGACAAGCTGTTCGGCTACGTGACAGCCGACGATGCAGTGGTGACGGCCTTCAGCGAGGACTACTCGCATCTCCGATTCGCCGCGAACACCTTTCTCACGAGCGGTCAGCGGCAAGGAGCCACCGCGCGCGTCACCGTGTGGATCGGCAGGCGCCGCGGATCCGCTGCCACGACAGACCTGAGCGACGCTGCGCTGAAGCAGGCGGTCGACGATGCGCAGACGTTCGCGAAGCTCGCGCCCGTCGACATCGAATACCTGCCAACGCTCGGTCAGCAGACGTACAAGCCGGGCCAGGGATATCTCGAGGCGACAGCACATCTCTCGCTGCCCGCTCGAGCGCGGCAGATCAGCGATGCGATCGCACAGTCCGAGAAGGCGGGCGTCGTCAGCGCCGGTTTTCACCAGGTCAGCCTCGTCGCGCGCGCAAGCGCGACCGCTCACGGCAACTTCAATTACGAGCGCGGATCCACTGTGAGCCTCGGGATGACTGCGCGGACTCCCGACGGCGGCGGGTCCGGATCTTTCCGCAGGAATCATTTCGACGTGGGACAGCTTGACACCGCCCGCATCGCGCGCGAGGCGATCCGCCGCGGCGTCGAGTCGCGCGGCGCGCGAGCGCTTCCTGCCGGGACGTATCCGGTCATTCTCGACGGTCAGGCAGTGGCCGACATCCTCACCGCCGGCGCGTTCTCCTTCGACGCGCGCAACGCGGACGAGGGGCGCAGCGCGTTTTCCGCAGCCGGCGGCGCCACAAAGGTCGGGTCACAGATCTTCGACCGGCGCATCAACATCGTGAGCGACCCGTGGAGGCCAGAGCTGTCCGTCTTTGTCGCCACCGACGACGGCGTTCCGGCCCAGACGATGCACATGGTTCGCAATGGTGTGCTCGAAACGCTGCGGTATTCGCGCTACTGGGCGCAGCAGAAGAATCGGCAGCCGAGCGGCCCGCTCGCGCTGATCGTGGAACCGTCAGCGGCGGGATCGAGCATCGACGAGATGATCCGGACCGCGAAGCGCGCGCTGCTCGTCAGCCGCTTCTTCTACATTCGCACCGTGGATCCGCGCTCGGCATCGGTCACCGGTCTGACGCGCGACGGCGTCTGGTTCATCGAAGACGGCGAGGTGAAGTATCCGGTCCGCAACTTCCGCTTCAACCAGAGCATCGTCCAGATGCTCGCTTCCGGGAATGTCGATCTGATCGGCAGTCCCGAACGCATTACGAGCTCCGAGGATTCCGGCACGGACCCGGTCCTCGTGCCCGCTCTCAGGCTCAACGCCTTCAATTTCACGTCGCAATCCGACGCGGTCTAAATCGGTTGTCAGTTGCCAGTAGTCAGTTCCCAGTCCTGTTCTGCCCGGAATCGAGCTGACAACTGGCTACTGGGAACTGAAAACTGTACGTAGGCCGGGTGCCGCGAAGCGGACCCGGCGTTGGATCCGCGCCGCATCTGATCCCGAACCCTAACGCGCCGCCTGGGCGGTCTGCTGCACTCGGAACGGGGCGCGGTCGACGACGGTCCCGCGCAGATACACCGACGAGATCTTCCGCGTGTTCGTGATGTTGTCCAGCGGGTTCGCGTCGAGCACGAGGAAGTCCGCGCTCTTGTTCGCCTCAATCGTCCCCGCGTCGGTCATCCGCAGGAACTGCGCCCCATTTCGCGTCGCGGCCACGAGCACCTGCATCGGCGTCATCCCCGCCGCCACCATGTCTTCCATCTCGACGTGCGGCGCGTACGGCGTGTTGCCATCAGTGCCGACCACGATGCGCACGCCGGCGGCATTCATCTTGGCGAGGTTGCGCGCCTGGATCGCGTGGAACGCCTGGGCATCCGGGCGGTTCGTGTTCGCCTCCTGAAGCTTCTGGAAATCGGCGGCGGGAATACTCTCACGCAGCCAGTTCAGATCCGCCACGACGCCGCGATCGGGCATGTTCGGATCGAGAACCAGATTCGGATGCTGCTTCACCATCGCCACGAACTCATCGTCGACGTCCTTGTCGCGCACGCCGTGCGCGAATGCGTCGACACCGGCCCGCAGGACGCCCTTGTGGTCTTCGAGCGTGTAGACGTGCGCGATGACGCGCAGCCCGTTCTTGTGCGCTTCGTCGATGACGGCGCCATAGAGCTCGGGTGACAGCTTCTTCACCATGCCCATCCGGTCGTCAACCCAGATCTTGACGATGTCGACTTTCTTCGCCGCATTCTCCTGGACGGCCTTGCGCGCCTCCGCGACCGTCGTGACCCAGTACGGGGCGGTGGTGCGCCCCGGCTCCGGACCGGTGATGCCGCGTCCGGCCGTGAAGAACCGCGCCGCGCCGGGAATCTTCCCCTCACGCGTTTCCTCACGGATCTGGAACGACACGTCGGTCGTGTCCTGTCCCATACTCTGGGCCGCGCCCACGCCGTAATACGGGCGCCGCTTCAGATCGTCGATGAGCATCTCGCGCGTCTGGCTGAGATGGTTGTGCGTGTCGAGGATCGCCGGCATGACGGTCTTGCCCGCAAGGTTCACGCGCGCCGCGCCGGCCGGCACCGTGATCTGACCTGCGCGGCCGACCTGCGTGAAGCGGTTGCCGCTCACGATGATCACGGCGTTCTCGATGGGCGCGCGTCCGTCGCCCACGATCACCCGTGCGCCTTCGAAGACCGTTATACCTGTCGCCGCTGGTGCCTGCCCCAAGGTCGACACAGTCCACGCCGAAACCACCGCCAAGACGAGAAGTAATCGGTGCATAGCAGCCTCCAAGGCTCGCACTCTAGTCCAACTTAGGTGGAAGGTGAAGGGGAAAGGAGTAGCCTTACGGGGGAGGAGTTGCCGTGAAAAGATTGATTTCGGCTCTATGGATGATGTGGCTGCTGGCGTCCGGGACCGCGTGGGCGCAAGCCTTCCCGCCGAACGAAGCGGGCGTGACGATGGGGCATTGGCACCTCAACTCGCGCGACGTCGAGGCCAACAAGAAGATTTTCGTCGCGATGGGCGGCACCGCGATCAAGAACGGCAACTTCGAGATCGTCAGGTTCCCCGGCGTGATCGTCTTCCTGAACCAGGCCGCGGGCGCGCCGCCGGCAAGCGGCGGCACGGTGGGCAGCGTCGTGAATCATGTCGGGTTCATCGTCCCGAACGTTGCGGAATCCGTTGCGAGGTGGAAGGCCGCGGGCGTGCAGGTGCTGCCTGGTGGCACCGGCAGGACCGATCAGGCGTTCGTCGTGACGCCGGACGACTTGCGGATCGAGATCCTGGAAGACAAGAACCAGGCGCTCCCGATCCAGCATCATCACATCCACTTCAACGTCCCTGAATCGGCCATACCCGAGATCCAGGCGTGGTACGCGAAGTTCTTTGGCGCGAAGCCGGGCATGCGCGGAACGAACAAGGCGGCCGACATCCCGGGCGCGAACCTGTCGTTTTCAAGGGCCGATATGCCGCAGGTCACCACCAAGGGACGGGTGCTCGATCACATCGGCTTCGACGTGAAGAACCTGGAAGCCTTCTGCAAGCAACTCGAGGCGGCGGGCATCAAGCTGGATCGGCCCTACACGAAGAATGCGCAAACGGGCACGGCGCTGGCGTTCATCTACGATCCGTGGGGCACGTACATCGAGTTGAACGAACGGCCCAACCCGCTGTAGGCGTGCCTCAGCGTGACGAAGCGGCGACGTGCGCGCGCTCGGTGTCGAGCTGGCGCACCTTGACGATGTACGAGAGGGGCACCGACTTCGGATTGAAGCAGAGTTTATCGTCGCACGCCTGATAATCGAGCGTGCCGGTGATCGTCACCGACTCGACGTTCGCCAGCTTCTTCCGTCCCTCCTGAGATCCGTCGAGCGACATGTCCTCCGTCAGCCGGAACGGCTTTTGGTACACCTGTACCCGCTCGTTGAGCGGAGCAAACACGTACGTCTCGGACGGTGGATATCGTACGGGCCTCGCCATCAGGAGCGGATTCGGATCGAGGCGCACCGCGATCACCTGGTAGGTATGCGGCCCGGGCGCGTAGACGTGAACGCCTTTCCGTGGCGTGACGTCGAACACGAGCGAGAACAACGATCCCGGGGCGACGACCTGATCGCTCGCGTAGGTCGTCACATCCAGGTGATCGGTGGAGATGCGGCGGCCTTCGACGCCGGCGCCTGCCTGACCGAGCTTGAGCATGATGTTCGAGACGGTCGTGCGCTCCTGATACGCGTCCTCGAAGAATTTCGCGGTGACCACACCATGGGTGTCGAGGATGAACGTGCCGGGAAAAGGAATTCCGTAATTCGTGGTGCTCGGATCGACGGTGGTGTTCAGAATGCCGTAGGCCTTGATCGTCGCAGAACCTGCATCGGAGAGCAGCGGATACGTGATCGTCCGGCGCGCGGAGAAGTCGGCGAGGACCGCCGGCGAGTCGTAGGTGATGACGGCGAGTCCGAGCCCGCGGGACACGATCTCCTGGACACGCGACTGCAGCTCCAGCATCTGCGTCTTGCAGTACGGACACCAGTCGGCCGAGCGCGAGAAGACGAGCATCAGCCCCTTGGGTCCCATCAACGCTTGACGCGTCCAGATCTTCCCGTGCTGGTCGGGTAGCCGGAAGTCGGAAACCGTCTGGCCGACCTGCGGCCCAAGCTTCGTCACGTCGATCTTCGCGGCCGGTTGCTGTGCTCCGGCTGCGGTCGTCATGAACAGTGCGAGAAGGATCCACCAGCGCCGTCTCAGGTTCATCATTCCACTATCGTAACCCAGGTCAACCCGGAGTAACCTTACGGACCGATGACGGCGAGCACCCCGTCGTTCGCCGATCGCCTCCGCGCGACCACTGAATTCCTCGAATCGATCGCCGCGGATCGCCGCGAGCTCGAAGGCCTTCCTGAGGATGACCGGCGGCGCTTCCTCCGCGCGATGTCGCTCGTTCGTGGCCCGGCCAGCCGATCGAGACGACGACTGGCGAAGGCCACGGCGCGCGAGGAGATAGCGGCGAGAGTGAGCCGCGATCGCGGGATCCGCTCCGACACTGGAATACGCACCCTTCGCAGGCGGCCGGTGTTCACGACGCCCAATGTCTTTCCGCCGGAGAACTTCGAACCACACGACATTCCACCTCACCTTGGGAGTTGGAAGTTGGGTGTTGGGAGCTCCGAGGACCCGCAGACCTGCTACATCTGCAAAGCCAAGTACTCGACCATCCATCACTTCTACGACCAGCTGTGCCAGGAGTGCGCGCAGCTGAACTTCGCCAAGCGCACCGAGCTTGCCGACCTGCACGGCCGCGTGGCGCTCGTGACCGGCGGGCGCGTGAAGATCGGGTACCAGGCGGGCCTCAAGCTCCTGCGCGCGGGCGCGCACCTCATCGTGACGACGCGCTTTCCACGCGACTCGGCGTCGCGGTACGCGCGCGAGGAGGATTTCGGCGAGTGGAAGGACCGCCTCGAGATTTTCGGCCTCGACCTGCGCCACACGCCAAGCGTGGAGGCGTTCTGCCGGCAGCTGCTTGCCACGCGCGCCCGGCTGGATTTCATCATCAACAACGCGTGCCAGACGGTCCGGCGTCCGCCCGACTTTTACGCGCACATGATGGCAGGCGAAGCTCGGGATTCGGGACTCGGGATTCGGGATTCGGGACTCGGGATTCGGGATTCGATCGTGCACGCGGCGCAGTTGTCACAAGTGCGGCTGCTGCCGGAGGAGCTCGGCGCGCAGAAGGATCTCTTCCCCGAAGGGATGCTCGACACGGACCTCCAGCAGGTCGACCTGCGCGGCCGCAACTCCTGGCGCCTCTTGCTGGCCGACGTGCCCACGATAGAGCTGCTCGAGGTGCAGCTCGTGAACGCCATCGCGCCGTTCATCCTCAACGCGCGCCTCAAGCCGCTCATGCTCCGCGCGCCGGAGCGCGACAAGCACATCGTCAACGTATCGGCGGTCGAAGGGCAGTTCTACCGGAAGTTCAAGACGACGCGGCATCCGCACACGAACATGGCGAAAGCCGCCCTCAACATGATGACGCGCACGGCGGCGACCGACTATCACGCCGCCGGCATTCACATGAACAGCGTCGACACCGGATGGGTGACCGACGAGGACGCCGCGGCGATCGCCGCGCGGAAGACCGACGAGCAGGGCTTTCATCCGCCGCTCGACATCATCGACGGCGCCGCGCGCATCGTCGATCCGATCATCAGCGGCTTCAACACCGGCACGCATACTTGGGGGCAGTTCCTGAAGGACTACAGGCCGACAGACTGGTAGCCGGGTCTGCAACAAAAGACTGCCGGAACCGGCCCCCACTCGTGTAGCATCTCTCTTGTTCCTGCCAGCCAAAACGGAAACCCCAGTTGGAGATGCATCCGTGAAAGTTGTTGTCGTCATCATTGCACTGCTGTTCGCGGTGCCTCTATTCGCGCAAGAAGAAGGGCCCTCCGTGACGGACAATCCGCTCGCGGTGTTGAAGGCTGATCTCACCCGCGTCCTTGCCGACGCAGACCTTCCCTTCGAGGCAGAACAGGACCGGGAGATTACGCTGATGATGGAGGAGCGGCTCCAGGCGTCTGAGACTCTGTTCGGTGGCCTGATGGACTTTCGCGGGGGTCCGACGAGCGGGCAACAGGCCGAGCGGCTGCAGTCCGCCCTCGGATGGCTGCGGACCGAATTTCTCACCCGGGTCAACGAGTACTTGACCCCGGAACAGCTCGCGGTCTGGGACAGCTATCAGAGTGCCAGCGCGGAATCCGACGGGAGCGCTGTCGAGGGAGGGAGCGGAGCGCGGCCTCAGCGGCCTCAGCAGACGCAGTACGTTCGCATCAACAACAACCGCTTCACCGCTGAAGATCAAGAGTTCCAGGGTGGCGGAGGGACCTTCCAGGGAAACTTCGGCGGAGGGAACTTCAACCCCAATTTCGGCGGAGGCGGCAACTTTCAGCAGGGCGGCGGTGGCGGTGGACAGCGCGGCAATCAGGGCACGGAAGTCATCGAGCGCGGTGGCGCGGGCGCGTGGCACGGCACGATGCAGAGCCTGTTCAAGGACGATGCGCTGAACGCGAGGAACGTGTTCGCCGCGAACAAGCCACCGTATCAGGAGCGGCAGGTCAACGTCGACGTCGGCGGCCCCGCGATCCCCGGCCGGCTCACGACAAACTTGAACGCGTTCTACAGCCTGGCGCAGCAGGTCGACACCATCAACGCGACCCTGCCCGCCGGGCCGTTCGCGCTCGGCATCACTCGACCCACGGTCAACCGTTCCGTCAACTCGCGAAACACCTTTCAGCTTGCCGACGCGCATTCGCTCGCGCTCAATGTGCGGTACTTCACCGACGATCACAAGGATGAAGGGATCGGTGGATTCACGTTGAGGGAGCGCGCCTTCCACCGCAACGGCGGCAACTGGAACGCGGAGGTGCGGCAGTTCTCGGCGCTCGGGTCGGGAAGTCTCTACGAAACCCGCTTCAGCGTCTTCGGCAACCGGGTGAAGGTCGTGCCGTTCAGCGACGCGATCAAGGTCGATGTCTCCGACACGTTCAACAGCGGCGGCGCCCAAAACAGATTCGAAGACAACAACCGCACCTACGAATTCAGCAACCTGTATACGCGGCTCGGCCAGAAGCTCACGATCAAGACCGGCATGGAAGGCATGTACCGGCGCAACCGATCGTTTTCGACGAACAATTTTGGCGGCACGTTCTCGTTCTCCAACCTCGACGCCTTTGTGAAGGGAGCGGCGGACACCTATCGAGTCGCCCGCGGCAACCCGTTCCAGCAGACGACACAGCTCGAGATGTCGGGCTTCATCCAGAACGACGTCGCGTTGACGCGGCAGCTCACGCTGATGTTCGGCGGGCGGTACGACGCCCAGACGAACCTGTCGGACCACAACAACGTCTCTCCCCGCGCCTCTGTGGCCTATGGCGCGGGACGCGGGATCGTCATTCGCGGCGGCTGGGGCATGTTCTTCGAGCGTATGCAGATCAACCGCGTGGCCGAGCAGCGGCGCTACGATGGCATTCAGCAGTACGAAATCGTCATCGACAAGCCGCTGTATCCCGATCCATTTTCGGGAGCGGTCCGTCAGACGTTTCCGTCGATTCGAGTCACGGATCCGAATCTCGTGAGCCCGCACTCCTTCGTCACGATGGCGTCTGTGGAGAAAACGTTCTGGAGGACATTCCTGGTCACGGCGATGTACGACTACCAGGAGGTCCAGGGGCGTTTCCTCCTGATAGATCTGAACCAGCCCCTCGATCTCACCATGTCCGTGCCGACCGCGTGCACGCTCGCGACGCCCGCCGGGACATGCCTCCGGCCCGATCGGACGCGGGGCAGCGTGCTGAATCTGACAAATCTGAGCTTCCAGACGACGCACACGGTGCGGCTGAATATCCGGCACAGGTTCAGCATCTTCAACGTCACGAGCAACTACGTCTACCAGAACAGATTTGAAGACAACACGGACTACGGGCTGTCCACCAACAGCCTGATTCGTCGCGCCGACTGGAGCCCCGGCAACCAGCCGCGGCACGGGTGGAACGGCAGCGTCAACGCGCAGATGCCGCTCGGTGTCTTTCTGACGGAAACCATGACCGCGAACACCGGCCGTTACTACACGATCACGACCGGCAAGGACGATAACCTGGACGGGACGAAGAACGACCGTCCGGCAGGGGTCGGCCGGAACAGCGCGATCGGTCCGAGGCGCGTCAACTTCGACTTGAACATCTCGAAGGCATTTTTCATGGGCGGCTCCGGGAACGCCGGCACCCGGAAGAACGTCAATCTCTTTGCGAACCTCACCAACATGTTCAACCAGGTGCACTACAACAACGCGTCGGGGGTCGTGAGCTCGGAAAATTTCGGCAAGTACACCAGCGCGATGGATCCGCGCGAGGTCGAAGTCGGCCTGCGGTTCCAGTTCTGAGGCGGAGGCCTCCGTGAAAACCTTGCTGTTCGCACTGTTCGTGCTCCTCGCGGCGCCGGCGTTCGCTCAGCAAAGCGTTCCCGACATTCCATTCGATTCGGTGGCGGCCTTCCTCAAGCTTCCGCCGGGAATGAATTTCGGCGAGGTCCCGGGCGTGGCGGTCAACTCCAAGGGCCACGTCTTCGTGTTCACCCGCTCGAACAGCGCCGGCGGTCCCGCCTACGCCCCCACGGCGGCGCAGCTGCTCGAGTTCGGTCCCAACGGCGAGTTCGTCCGCGAGATCGGCAAGGGCCTCTACGCCTGGTCCTTCGCGCACAGCGTCCGCATCGACAAGGACGACAACATCTGGGCGATCGACAAGGGCTCGGACATGATCGTCAGGTTCAACCCTGAGGGCCAGGTCGTGATGGTCTTCGGCCGCAGGAAGGAATCGGCGGACGCGGAGACGAAGCCCTGGGAGAACGTTGACCCTCCGCTCCCCGCCGTGGATGGACTCTTCCGCCAGCCGACCGATGTCGCCTGGGATTCGGCGGGCAACATCTACATCACCGACGGCTACGTCAACTCGCGCGTGGCGAAGTACGACAAGAACGGCGACTGGGTGAAGTCGTGGGGCAGCAAGGGTACGGGACCCGGTCAGTTCCGCCTGCCTCACTCGATTGGCGTCGATCGCAACAACAACATCTACGTCGGCGATCGCACGAACCGGCGCATCCAGGTGTTCGATACCGACGGAAAGTTCCTGCGGATGTTCACGATTGACGTGCCCCCCGATCCGCGAACGCGCGCGGTCAACGGCGCCACGCCGACCGGCGACCGTCTGGCCGCGGTGACCGGCGCGCCCAATTCGATCTGCATCACGCCCGGTCCCAACCAGGTGATGTTCGTGGGCGAGACGACGTTCCCCGGCCGTGTGTTCAAGGTGTCGCTCGATGGGAAGGTGCTCGGTGTGATCGGCCGCTCCGGCCGCCTGCTCAAGCAGTTCTCCGGCGCCCACGCGCTGGCCTGCCCGTCCGAGAACGAAATCTACGTCGCCGAAACGTCCAACTGGCGCGTGCAGAAGCTGATTCTTCGGCAGGTCACGCAGACCGCCAGCACGCGGCGCTAGCGGGAAAACGTAACCACGAAGGACGCGAAGTCACGAAGGGTGGCTTTCGCTTGCTGTGGTATCGTTCCGGCACACGGTCACCCCAGAGCCCGGAGGTAAGTGTCCATGAGAGTCAAGCTGCTCATCGTGATCGCCGGTGTCGGTCTTCTTTTTGCCGTGTCGCCGGCCCGCGCGCATCACTCATTCGCCGCGGAATTCGACATCAACAGACCGGTCAGCCTCGAAGGCGTGCTGACCAAGATGGAGTGGGTCAACCCCCACGGATGGATTTACGTCGACGTCAAAAAGCCTGACGGGACCGTCGAGCATTGGTCGATCGAAGCAGGCGGCCCGACGCAGCTGCTCCGGAGAGGGTTGAGGAAGGACGACTTCCCCGCGGGCATCGAGGTCAAGATCAAGGGCTACGGGTCGCGGGACGGCAGCAACACCGCGAACGGCCAGTCGGTCACGCTGAAGGACGGCCGGAACTTCTTCATGGGCTCGGCCGGCACCCCGGGCGCGCCGGCCAACGAAGGCGCCGCGCC
>JAHFUO010000122.1 GCA_023265015.1 Acidobacteriota bacterium
TCTTGATGTCGACCACCGACACGTCGTTGGTCACGGCGTTGGCCACGTAGGCCGTCTTGCCGTCCGGCGTCAGCGTGACCCAGGCGGCGCCCTTCCCGCCAAGATCGGCGGTTCCGATGAGCTTCAGCTCAGGGAGCGAGTACGAGTAAAGCGCACTGTTCAGCCTGCTGTCCACCACGAGGGTCTTGCCATCGTGGGTGACGGCCATGCCGTGGGAGGGATCGGCGCCTTCGGCGACCGTCGGCTTCCCACCTGGGGGGACGAGAGGATTTTCGACCCGCTTGATTTCCTTGCGCGTCGCAAAATCCACGACCGCAAACCCGTTGAGGCCGCTCAACTGGATGAAGACCCATTTCGTCGAGCCATCGGGATTCCAGCTAAACGTCATCGGACGAAGCCCCAGGTCCATATCCAGCGTCCACGCGGTCTGTTCGGTCGCGGCATCAATGACGTTGAGCGACTTCCCGGCGATGGACCCGGCGACCACGTATTTGCCGTCCGGGGTCACGTACGTGTTGTGAATCGCCCCTTTCGTGGGGATGCTCTTGACTCGCTGTTCGGACGCGGTATCGATGACATCGACTGCGCCCGGCGCGACCGCGATCGACACATACACGTGCCGCCCGTCCTTACCAATGGCGATGTTGTTGGGATGGCCGGTGAGCGGGATTTTCCTGGTCACCTTCAGCGTCTTGGCATCGACGACATCCAGCGTGCTGTCCGCTTCATTACTGATGTACAGGTGGGTTCCGTCGGGGGATGACGTGGCCCCGTGGCCGACTTCGATGCCGGTGATCTCTCCCACCACCTTGTTGGTCGTCGGGTCAATGACCGACACCCTGTCGCCGGCGCTGTTGGTCTGGATGATCCGAACCTTGGTCGGGACCGTGCCCGTGGCCGCCACCAACGGCGCCGCGAGGAGAAGAACCGCCAGAATCTTCATTTTCATAATTCAATCCTTTAGCGTCGAGCTGCGTCGGCCTTGTCTCCGCGCACCCACGCAGCGAGCGTCTGCCATTCCGGATCGTTCTGAGAGTTGAAGTGTTTGCCGCCGTTGTGGAAGAAATCGCCGCCTGCCTCCTCGGCAAGCGGGTGGATGAGGAGCCTGCTCTTCATGCTGCCGGGCGTCACCGCCCGTTGGACCACCACCTCGAAGTTCTTGCGGGATTCCTCCTCGCTCCACATCGTGGCGCCGGTCGAGAGGGGCTGCAAGCGCATTGGCGTGCCGGCCGAGTGGCACGCGACGCATCGGGCGTGGCCCTCGCGCTTCGCCAGAAAGATGGGCTGGACCCGGGTCCTGAAGAACTCGAAATCAACAGCAGACGCGCGCGTAAGAGCCGGCGCCTGGGGCATCAACGCGGTCATGATCCATGCGAGAAGTGCTACGGGCATAAATAGTCTCTTTAGATCTCCACAGAAACCCGGGGTGACGAGGTATTAGGCGGTATTAGCGCACGGGTACGCTGGCGAGTCAAGCTCCACGCGACCTGCCGGGCTCCCGAGTCCCGAATCCCGAGTCCCGAGTCCCGAGTTACGCGTACATGCCGCGCATCTTCGTGACCGTCGCGACGCGTTGGATCGCGACGATGTAGGCGCCAGTCCGAAGGTCGACCTTGTACTTCAGCGACGTCTTCAGCACGGCATCGAACGCCTCGCACATCTTCTTCTCGAGACGCACGTTGACGTCGTGTTCCTCCCAGAAGTAGCCGTACCGGTCCTGCACCCACTCGAAGTACGACGTCGTCACGCCGCCTGAATTCGCGAGGATGTCGGGGATGACGAAGATCCCGCGCTCGTGCAGGTGACGATGCGCGTCGGGGGTGGTCGGGCCGTTGGCGGCCTCGGTGACGATTCTTGCCCTGATGCCCGGAGCGTTCTCCATCGTAATCTGGTTTTCGAGCGCCGCCGGAATCAGGATGTCGACGTCCAGCGAGAACAGCTGCTCGTTGGTCAGGGGATCGCCGCCGGGGAAGCCGTCGACCGTCTCGTGATCGCGGACGTAGTCGAGCATCTTGGCGATGTCGAGTCCCTTCGGGTTGTGGACCCCGCCTTTCCAGTCGGTGACCGCGACGATCTTCGCGCCGATCTTCGAGAGCTGGTCCGCGGAGACCGACCCGACGTTCCCGAATCCCTGGATCGCGATGGTGGCGCCCTCGATGTTGAGCCCGAGATGTTTCGCCGCCTCGCGCGTGACGATCATCACGCCGCGACCCGTGGCCTCGCGCCGGCCGAGCGATCCACCCATCTCGATCGGCTTGCCGGTCACCACGGCCGTGGCCGTGTGGCCCACGTGCATGCTGTAGGTGTCCATCACCCACGCCATCACCTGGTCGTTGGTGTTGACGTCCGGCGCGGGAACGTCCTTCTCCGGGCCGATGAGGTCGATGATCTCGGCCACGTAGCGGCGGGTCAGCGCCTCCAGCTCGCGGCGCGACATCTTCGTCGGGTCGCAGACGATTCCCCCCTTGGCGCCGCCGAACGGAATGTGCGCGACCGCGCACTTCCAGGTCATCCACGCGGCCAGCGCGGTCACTTCGTCGAGCGAGACGTCGGGGTGATAGCGGATGCCGCCCTTGGCCGGCCCAAGCGTGATGTTGTACTGCACGCGGTAGCCGGTGAAGACCTCGATCTCGCCGTTGTCCATCTGCACGGGACACGACACCATGATCTGGCGCTTGGGATGGGTGAGGATGTTCCAGACGCCCGGCTCGAGGTCGATGATGCGGGCCGCGACGTTGAATTCCCGAAGCATCGCCGCGAAGATCGCTCCGTGCTCCGCCATGGCTGATTATTGTGTCACGACGTACCACCGCTCACGTAGAGGCCGACCTTCAGCTCACGTCGAGGCCGACCTTCAGGTCGGCCTGACAGTAAAATGGGCCGAGCATGAAAACGGCCACTCCCGGTACCGGCGCCGCGAAGGAACGCACAGGCCCCTTCACGACGATCTCCGGGCGCCCCATCGAGGCCCTCTACACGCCGAAGGACATCGCCTCGCTCGACTACGATCGCGACCTCGCCAACCCGGGGGCGTTTCCCTACACGCGCGGCATTCATCCCACCGGCTACCGCGGCAAGCTCTGGACGATGCGGCAGTTCGCCGGGTTTGGCACGCCGGAGGAGACCAACGAGCGGTACACGCAGCTGCTCGAGGCCGGCGGCACCGGCCTGAGCGTCGCGTTCGACCTGCCGACGCTGATGGGCCGCGATCCGGATCACGAGCTGTCGCTCGGCGAGGTCGGCAAGTGCGGCGTGAACGTGACGTCGCTGGCGGACATGGAAACGCTGTTCGAGGGGATCGATCTCGCCGGCATCACGACGTCGATGACCATCAACTCGCCGGCGTCGATGATCTTCGCGATGTACCTCGTCGTGGCGGAGCAGCAGGGCGCGAGCTGGCCGTCGCTGTCGGGCACGATCCAGAACGACATCCTCAAGGAATTCATCGCGCAGAAGGAATACATCTACCCGCCGCGGCCGTCGATGCGGCTCATCACCGACGTCTTCTCTTTCTGCGCCGCGAACGTGCCGCGCTGGAACACGATCTCGGTCAGCGGCTACCACATCCGCGAGGCGGGCGCGACGGCGGCTCAGGAGCTGGCGTTCACCCTGCGCGACGGCGTGGAGTACGTGCAGTACGGCGTCGACGCGGGGCTGGACGTCGACGAGTTCTCGCCGCGCCTCTCGTTCTTCTTCAACTCGCACAGCGACTTCTTCGAGGAGATCGCGAAGTACCGCGCCGCGCGCCGCATCTGGGCGCACGTGATGCGGGATCGGTTCAAGGCGCGCGATCCGCGCTCGTGGCAGCTGCGGTTCCATGCGCAGACGGCCGGCGTCTCCCTGACCGCGCAACAGCCTTACAACAACGTGGTGCGGACGGCGCTGCAGGCGATGGCCGCGGTGCTCGGCGGCGCCCAGTCGTTGCACACGAACTCGCTCGACGAAGCGCTCGCGCTGCCGACGGCGGACGCCGCCACTCTCGCGCTTCGCACGCAGCAGATCATCGCGTACGAAACCGGCGTCGCGAACATCGTCGATCCGCTGGGCGGCTCCTACTTCATCGAGAAGCTCACGCGCGATCTCGAGGAAGAGACGCTGGCGCACTTCGACACGATCGATCGCATGGGGGGCATGGTCGAGGCGATCGAGAAGGGGTACCCGCAGAGGGAGATTGCCAACAGCGCGTACAGGTTCCAGCAGTCGGTGGAGCAGCGCGAGAAGCTCGTCGTCGGCGTCAACGACTTCGTCGCCGAAAACGAGGGGCCGATTGGTATTCTCTACATCGACGAGTCGGCGTCGGCGCGGCAGCTCGAGAAGCTGGATCGCCTGCGGAAGACGCGTGATAACGGGCGTGTGCGCCGGGCCCTGGACGCCTTGAAAGCGGGCGCTCGAGGCACCGCCAATACGATGCCGCTGCTCGTCGACGCCGTGCGCGCCTATGCCACCGTGGGAGAGATGTGCGACGCGCTCCGGCAGGTGTGGGGCGAATACGAAGAAACGCCGATAATCTAGCCGACAGCGGGCAGCAGGCAGGAAGGCTGCCGGCCGCCGGCTGCGGGCCGCCAGCTGACATATGCCCCAGAAAATCCGCGTCGTTATTGCCAAACCGGGCCTTGACGGGCACGACCGTGGTGCCAAGGTGATTGCCCGGGCGCTCCGCGACGCCGGGATGGAGGTCATTTACACCGGTTTACGCCAGACGCCGGAGCAGATCGTCGCCGCCGCCCTGCAGGAAGACGCCGACGCCATCGGCCTCTCGATTCTCTCGGGCGCGCACATGCACATCTGCCCCCGCCTGATGGAGCTGCTCCGCGAGAAGGGCCTCCAGGACGTGCTCGTCGTGGTTGGAGGCATAATTCCCGACGTCGACATCCCGAAGCTGAACGCGATGGGCATTCGCGGCGTATTCCTTCCCGGAACGCCGATGCAGGAGATCGTGGATTTCATCAACCGCAGCGCTCGCGCGCGAGTGGGAATCTAGCGCACGCCCCATGTCGCGAAAGCTCCTCCTCGCCGACGATAGCGTCACGATTCAGCGCGTGATCGAGCTGACGTTTTCCGGCGAAGACATCCAGGTGCTGGCTGTCGGCGACGGCGAGGAAGCGATCGCGCGCATCCCGATCGAAAAGCCCGACATCGTGCTTGCCGACATCGGGATGCCGAAGCGGAGCGGCTACGAGGTCTCGGCATTTGTGAAAGGCCGCCCCGAGCTCGCGCACATTCCCGTGCTCTTGCTGGCAGGAGCCTTCGAGCCGGTCGACGATACGAAGGCGCAGCAGGCCGGGTGCGACGGCGTGCTGGTCAAGCCGTTCGAGCCGCAGCACGTCATCGCGCGCGTCCGCGAGTTGATCGGCGGCGCCAAGGGCAGCCCCACGCAGTCCGCCGTGCAGGACATTCCGCGCCCCGCCGCGCGGCTCGCGCCGCCGCGCCCGGTGGAGCTCCCGAGGCGCGAAGATCGGCCGGCCATTCCCGACGATCTGATGGACGTCGGCGAGTCCGACCTCGAGCCGCGCCGGGAAGAGGAGCAGCCCGAGGAGTACGCGCCCGCCGCCCCCATCATCCTGGACGACTCGCTCGATGATTATTTCGACAAGCTCGACGAGGCATTCGCCGGCCTGACAGGACCGTCGGGCTCCCCGGTACCTGCCGGAACGGCGCAGCGACCGGAACCGCGGGCAGCGCGCCCGGATGGCCCGGTGCTGGAACGCGATCTCGAGTCGTTCGACGAGCCCTCGCTGACGGAGAACTCCGCGTCGCGATACCCGGAGCCGCGGCGCGAACCGTCCGCGGATCCGTTCGCCGGCACCGCGAGCATCGAGTCGCCCGAGGAAACCGTCGTGCCGACGCTCGACGATCTCCTTGCCGGCATGCCGCCCGCGGCTGAACCAGAGCTGATCCCGTCTGAACGGCCGCCCGCGCCGGTGATCGACTTGCCGATCCCACCGCCGCCCGTCGCGGTTGCGCCGCCGATCGCCGTTGCGCCGTCATCGATCAAGCCGCCCGACATCACTCCAACTCGCGCGCCGGCGCCCGCGGTCGTGCCCGTTGCGCCGCCACAGCCGGTGTATTCACCGCCCCCGCCGCCGTCGACGTTCACTCCGCCTCAGTCCGAGGTCACAGCGACGTCGGCCGTGAGCGGCACGACTCGCAGCATCATTGCCGATGCCTTCAGCGCACTGCTTGCCGTTGAACAGGGAGAGCCGGGCGCGACGCCGGTTCGCCTGGGCTCGAATGGATCCGCGCCCGTCGTGACCGACGCGATGGTCGACGATGTCGCGAAGCGGGTCATCGAGCGGCTGGCCCTCGGATCCTCGGACCAGATGGGCACCATCGTCAGGCAGATCGTGTCGGACGTGGCCGAGCGCCTCGTGCGCGAGGAAATCGAGCGGATACGCGGCCGGCAGTAGGCAGTAGGCAGCAGGCAGCCGGCAGCTGGCAGCCGGCAGCAGGCAGCTGGCAGTGGGCAGTAGGCAGCAGGCAGCCGGCAGCCTGCAGCACTTACTGCCGCTGCCCGCTTGCCCCGACTGCTGGTATATGGCAGCATACGTCATATGAAACGGACGACGATCTTCGTGCCGGAAGCGCTCGAGCGCGACCTGCAGCTCTATGCGCGCCGCGAGGGGAAGCCGGCGGCGGCAGTCGTCCGCGAGGCGGTCGCCGAATATATCGCCCGCCAGCAGCCGCGTGCGCTCCTGCCGTCGTTCGCCGGCGCGTTCGACAGTGGACGAGCCGACACGGCGGAGACGCATGAAGCGCTGCTCTTCAAGGACCTGGCGCCACATGGTCCCCGTGCGGCTGCGCGCAAACGGCCGGTCGCCGGCCGCAGCAGGCGCGCCCGCGCGCGTCGCTGATGCCGCTGCTCGTCGACACGGGCGTGCTCTACGCGCTCGCTGACCGGCGGGACGCCTGGCATGCACGGGTGCGCACCTTCCTGCAGTCCCACCCCGATCAAATGCTCGCGCCGGTCACCATCGTTCCGGAAGTGGCGTACTTGCTCGCAAACCGGATTGGAGCGAGGGCCGAACAGGCGTTTGCCGCGTCGCTGGCCAACGGAGAGCTCGCCGTCGAGCATCTGAATCGCAAGGACTGGGCGCGTGCCGTCGACTTGATGTCCACGTACGAGTGGCTGGGACTCGTGGATGCAACGGTCGTTGCGATCGCCGAGCGGTTGAAGTTGTCGACCGTGGCGACCACCGATCGGCGGCACTTCGGCGCGGTCCGGCCCGTGCACATCGAGGGATTTCACCTGGTTCCGTGAATTGCCCGTGAAGGGGGTCCTTTCCGTCTGCGATTAGACTAGTCGGAATGTCCGACGGGTTTGACGCCAGCCATCCGATCACGCTCCCGGAGAAGCCCGCGCTCGAGGGTCTCGAGG
>JAHFUO010000123.1 GCA_023265015.1 Acidobacteriota bacterium
CCCACAGCCATGCCGAGCGACGGCCCAGTGAGGTGGTGAGCGCCTGCGGCCATGCCGAGCGACGGCCAGGCAAAGCCGGAGCGAGGCATCTGCGTCAGTTCGCGCCAGGGGCGGGGTCCCCAACGCGGCAGCCGCGTTGGGGTGCCGGCGTGGGGCCCCAGCGCCAGTGAAAACCGTGATCGCGTTCCCTCTTTCTCCCATCTCGCTCGAAATTGTCGACGGCGACATCGCCGCACAGACGACCGACGCGATTGTCAACGCCGCCAATGACGCATTCTGGATGGGCGCCGGCGTCGCGGGTGCCATCAAAGCGCGCGGCGGCCGGGAGATCGAGTACGAGGCGATGGCGCAGGGGCCGGTCGAGCCCGGCGAGTCCGTCATCACCGGAGGCGGACGCCTGGCGGCGCGCTACGTGATTCACGCCGCGGTGATGGGGCAGGACCTGAAGACGTCGGCCGAGCTGATCGATCGCGCGACGGTGAACTCGCTGCTGATGGCCGACGTCTACGAGCTCGAGTCCATCGCGTTTCCGGCCTTCGGCACTGGCGTCGGCGGCTTTCCGGTGGACGAGTGCGCGCGGATCATGATCCGCGCCATCCGCGCCCACGCCACGCCCGCGACGTCACTGCGCCTGGTCCGTCTCGTGCTCTTCGGCCGCACGACCTGCGAGACGTTCGCGCGCGTCGCCGCCGAGCTGCTGCGATCCCATTAGGAACAAATGCAGCCACGTCGTGTCTTCGTGGCCCGCGTGGCGCGTGTTGATCTCGCGTGGCGCAGGTCTTTAGACCTGCCGTGTGTGCATGGCCAAACGACCTGAAGAACGCGTCCGCGAGCTTCGTGAGGCCATCCGCCATCACGAAGAGCGGTACTACATCTACAACGACCCCGAGATCTCGGACGAAGAGTTCGACCGCCTGCTGCACGCGCTCGAACGGCTCGAAGCCGATCGCCCGGACCTCGCCACCCCCGATTCACCAACCCAGCGCGTCGCCGGCCGTCCCGTGGAGGGCTTCGACACCGTCGAGCATGTCTCGCTGATGCTCAGCCTCGACAACGTGTACAACGAGGACGAGCTGAAGGCGTTCGACGAGCGGGTCCGCAAGGGCGCCGGGCTCGGGGACACGCCGGTGGCGTACGTCGCCGAGATGAAGATCGACGGTCTGAGCATCGCGCTCACCTACGAAGACGGCCGCCTGGTCGGGGGCGCGACGCGAGGCGACGGCATCCGCGGCGAGAACGTGACGGCCAACGTCCGGACGATTCGCGCGATTCCGCTGGCGCTTCGGGACGGACCTCGCGGGCGGATCGAGGTCCGCGGCGAAGTCTTCCTGCCGCGCGCCTCGTTCCTGCGCATGAACCGCGAGCGCGAGGATGCCGGCGAGCCGCTGTTCGCCAATCCCCGCAACGCCGCAGCCGGCACGATGCGCAATCTCGATCCGGCGCTCGTCGCGCGCCGCGGCCTGGCGGCCTTCATCTATCAGCTCGTCGCCGATCGTGATCTGGCGTCCGTCTCCCACGCCGGCACCCTGACCACGATGCGCGCGTGGGGATTGCCCGTCGAATCGCATTGGCGCCGGTGCGACGGCATCGACGCCGTGGTCGCGTTTTGCCGAGAGTGGGCCGACCAGCGGCAGACCCTCACCTTCGACACCGATGGCGTCGTCGTCAAGGTCGACGATCTCGCCCTCAGGGAGCGGCTCGGCGCGACCGCAAAGTTTCCTCGCTGGGCCACCGCCTTCAAATTTCCCGCGCAGCAGGCGACGACGACGCTGCTGAGGATCGATGTGAACGTCGGCCGCACTGGCGCCGTGACGCCCTACGCCGTGCTCGATCCGGTCCGCCTCGCGGGATCCACGATCTCGATGGCGACGCTGCACAACGCGGAGGACGTAGCCCGCAAGGATCTGCGCGAGGGCGACCGCGTGCTCATCGAGAAGGGCGGCGACGTGATCCCCAAGGTGGTGAAGGCCATTCTTCCACACGCCGCCGGCAGCGAGCCGTGGCAGATGCCGTCGGCCTGCCCCGTCTGTGACAGTGCCTTGCGTCGCGACGAAGACGAAGTGGTGTGGCGCTGCGAAAACACGTCGTGCCCCGCGCGCCTCCGCCGCAGCCTCGAGCACTTCGCGTGGCGATCGGCCATGAACATCGAGGGGCTCGGCAGCTCGCTCGTCGATCAGTTGATCGAACAGGGGCTCGTCCGCGACTTTGCCGATTTGTACCAGCTCAAGGCCTCCGAGCTCGAGGATCTGGTGGTCGCCCCGCGCGAGCCGCGATCCGAGCGCGCCCGTCCACGGAAGCTCGGCAAGGTCGGCCGCAACGTCGTCGACCAGATCGAGCGCAGCAAGCGGAACGACCTCTCGCGCTTGATCTATGCCCTCGGCATCCGCCACGTCGGCGAAAAGGCGGCGGCAACCCTTGCGCGCCAGTTCCGGACGATGGATCGCGTGCTGGCGGCGCCGGTTGAAGCGCTGCAGTCGGTGTCGGAGATTGGGCCCGTCGTGGCCGCGTCCGTGCGGCTGTTTGCCGACGAGCCGCGGAATCGCGAGCTTGTCGAGCGGTTGGCCCGGGCGGGTGTCAACATGACGAGCCAGGCGCCCGAGCCTTCCGAGCAGCCGGGACCACTCGCGGGTAAAGTCTTCGTCCTGACCGGCACGCTCGCGTCGCTGACCCGGGAGCAGGCGACCGAGGCGCTCGAGCGCCTCGGCGCGCGCGTGGCGGCGTCGGTCAGCAAGAAAACCAGTTATGTCGTGGCCGGAAGCGACGCGGGCACCAAGCTCGACAAGGCCCGGCAGCTCGGCATCGAAACGTTGGACGAAGGCGCGTTTCGAAAGCTTATAATTAAAGGTAGCGCAGGACTTTAGTCCTGCCTGGGGCGCGGCTTTAGCCTCGCCGACACCTATGTCCCGACGTTTCACGATCGTCTCCCTCGTCCTGACCGCCGTCGTGGCGTTCCTGGTCGGCGCCATTGTCGCTGGCGGTCTCCCGCGCGCGTCGGTTGCCGCCGGGGCCCGGGCGAAAAGCGCCGAGAGCCGTCCCCAGGCGAGGACGCTCGGCGGTCCGGCGACCGCGTCGCTCGTCAACTTCGCCGACGTCGTCGAACGGCTCAATCCCGCGGTCGTCAACATCGAGGCGACGGCGAAGGCCCCTGACACGCGCAGGCGGCGCGGGCGCAGTGGGATGCCGGATCCGCCGGATCTGTTCGAAGGGCCGTTCGATTTCGGCACGCCGCGCGACGACCGCGACGCGCCTCGTCGCGGCGCCGGCACCGGGTTCATCATCGACGCCGACGGCAGCATCCTGACGAACAACCACGTCATCGATCGCGCGGAACGCATCACCGTCAAGCTGTCGGACGGCCGCAGCCTGCGCGCGCGTGTCGTCGGCGCCGATGCCGACACCGACATCGCGCTGATCAAAGTCGATGGGCAGACGGGATTGCCGGTGGCGGTGCTCGGCGACTCGTCAACGCTGCGGATGGGCGAGTGGGTGTGCGCCATCGGGAACCCGCTCGGCTACGAGCACACCGTGACGGTGGGGGTCGTGAGCTTTCTGGGCCGCAAGCTGTTCGATGCGAGCCTGGACAACTACATTCAGACCGACGCCGCGATTAACTTCGGCAACAGCGGCGGCCCGCTTATCAACGCGCGGGGCGAAGTGATCGGCATCAACGCCGCAATCAGCTCGCGATCGAGCAACATCGGGTTCGCCGTGCCGATCAACGGCGCCCGGGCGATCCTGCCGCAGCTTCGCACGCGCGGCCGCGTCGCGCGCGGCTACATCGGCGTCGCGCTCAAGGACATCGACGCGGACCTGCAGCGATCGCTCAAACTGACGGTGAGCCACGGCGCCTTGGTGCAGGACGTGACGGAAGGGTCGCCCGGCAGTCGCGCCGGCGTGCTGCCCTACGACGCCATCGTCGCGCTCGACGATCGGCCCGTGGCCAACGACGATGAACTGATTCGTCAGATCGCGGGACGCGCGCCTGGATCCGCCGCGCGCTTGCGCCTGATTCGCGACGGCCACGAAGAGAACATCACGCTCAGGCTGGCCGAGCGTCCCGCGCGCGACGGCGAGGATCGCAAGGTCCCGGCGCCGCCGTCCGGGCCCGCCAATCGCACGAACGAGCAGGACGCGCTGCTCGGCCTGACGGTCCGCGACCTCGATCGGCAGACGACGGCTCGGCTGGAGCTGCCCAGGATGACCAAGGGCGTGCTCGTCACGCGCGTCGAGCCGATGAGCGCGTCGTTCGACGCGGGGATCGTGCGCGGCTGGGTGCTCCTCGAGATCAACCGGCAGGCCGTCGAATCGAGCGCCGACTACCGCCGCATCGTGCGCGCCGCGCGGGCGGGCGACGTCCTCACGTTGTATATCTACTCGCCGGATCTCGAGCAGCGTCAATTGAAGACCGTGAGAGTTGAAGATCGGTAAGTGATTCACCGCAGAGAACACAGAGGTCGCGGAGATTGGGCCCGTTGACCGGCCAGGGTGACTCTCTGCGTCCTCGGCGTCCTCCGCGGTAGCCACTGCACCCCCGCATGCCTAAATCCCGGATTCTCGCGGTCGACGACGATTCTCAGATCCGCGACAGCCTGCGGATGACCCTGGAGTACAACGGCTACGAGTTCGTCCCTGCCTCGACGGGGCAGGAAGGCCTGGCGCTTGCCGAGCGAGAGGCCCCCGACGTCGTCCTGCTCGACGTCAAGATGCCGGGGATGGACGGTCTGGAAGTGCTGGGCCGCCTGCGGGCCATGAACGACGCGCTGCCGATCATCATGATCTCGGCGCATGGCACGACGAGCACTGCCGTTGAAGCGATCAAGGCCGGCGCCTACGACTTCATCGACAAGCCGTTCTCGCAGGATCGGCTCCTGGTGACGATTCAGAACGCCCTCGATCAGCGCCGCCTGCGCGACGAGAACCGGTCGCTCAAGAAGGCCGTCGAGGTCCGCCATCAGATGATCGGCGACAGCGGCGCGCTCAAGCAAGTGATGGCGGCGGTGGGCCGCGCGGCGCCGACCAACGCCACGGTGCTCATTCACGGCGAGAGCGGCGTCGGCAAGGAGCTCGTCGCGCGCATCATCCATCGCAACAGCCTGCGCAGCCGCGAGCGGTTCGTGCAGGTGAACTGCGCGGCGATCCCCGAGGAGTTGATCGAATCCGAGCTCTTCGGGCACGAGAAGGGATCGTTCACCGGCGCGACCGAAAAGCAGATTGGCAAGTTCGAGCAGGCCGATCGCGGGACGATTTTCCTCGACGAAATCGGCGACATGAGCGCGAAAACGCAGGCCAAGGTCCTGCGCGTCCTGCAGGAAGGCGAAGTGGAGCGGCTCGGATCGGCGCGGACCATCAAGGTCGACGTGCGGGTGATCGCCGCGACCAACAAGAACCTCGAAGAGGAAATCGAAAAGGGGCATTTCCGCGAGGACCTCTATTTCCGCCTCGCCGTCATTCCCATCGACGTCCCCCCGTTGCGCGAGCGGCCCGAGGATATCGCGCCGCTGGTCCGCCACTACATCGACGATTTCAGCCGCGAGAACAACGTGCGGCCCAAGCGCATCACGCAGGCGGCGCTCGACGTGCTGCAGCGATACCGGTGGAAGGGCAACGTCCGCGAACTGCGGAACACGGTCGAGCGGATGATCATCATGACCGGCGCCGACACCATCGATGCGATGGATTTGCCGGAGTCGGTGCGGTCGCCTGGGTTGGGCGGAGCCGCGCCGAAGCCGGCGGGCGACGGCGAGGCGGCGAAGGCGGGCACGCTGCGCGGGTTCAAGGACAACGCGGAGCGCGCGTTTCTCGTCGCCAAGCTGCGCGAGAACGGCTGGAACATCTCGAAGACCGCCGAGGTCATCGACACGCCGCGCAGCAACCTGTACAAGAAGCTGGAGCAATACCAGATCTCACAGGAGAGCGACGGCTAGAAGGTCGTGCGAGGTGGCCAAGAGGTCGTGGGGCGGAACTTTAGTTCTGCCGTTAGTGGCGAGGGCGGGTCTGGAAGGCAAGACCCGCCCTACGTGCGAGGTCCGCTCTAGAGAATGCCGTTGACCATCAGTTCCCGCCTCGCGGCACGCAAAATCCAGTCGCCGCTCGACAGCGGCGACAGGGGCGAAGAAGGCCTCCTGTGAATCGCTGGCGCGACTGGTGGGAGCAATCGTCTCGGGATCTCGCGCACGCCAGACACGCGCGCGACGCTGCCGATTACGAGTGGGCGGCGTTTGCCGCGCAGCAGGCGGCCGAGAAGGCGTTGAAGGCTCTCGTCCTGGCCCGCGGTGGCGAACCGTGGGGCCATCTGACCAGCGGGCTGGCGGAGGCGTTGCCTTCGGAAACGGCGGCTCCCCCAACCGTCCTTGACGCGGCACGCCGTCTGGACAAGCACTACATTCCGGCGCGCTATCCCAACGGGTTCGCGGCAGGGTACCCGGGTAAGCTGTACACTCAGGGAGAAGCGGAGCAGGCGATCACCGATGCCTCCATCGTCATCGACTTCTGCCGGGGCCACCTACCTGGACAAGGCCCGCCGGATTGACGAGCTCAAACGCGCGGCCGAGCGGGCCCTGTCGCAGCTGCGATCCGTTCGCCGAATGATTCTTTTTGGATCGCTCGTGGCCGGCACGCCGACCCCGCGCTCGGACGCCGACATTCTTGTCGTCGTCGACACGAGCCCGCACGCGCAGAGCCGCGATCGGGTACCGGATCTGCTTCGCGCGATGTCGCCGCTGCCGTGTCCGGTCGACCTCTTCATCCTGACGAAGGATGAGTTCGAGCGCGCACAGGAGGAAGGTGCACCGCTCGTGCGCGAGGCGCTCGGAAGTGGCATCGATCTGCTCTGAGTGCAGGCGGGGCTGCAGGAAGAGGTGAATCTGGTAATTGGGTAATCTGGTGATCTGGTGATCTGGTAATGGTAATTGGATGCTTGAGAGCTTCGCGTGATGACGCTGGCGAGCGGCTCACGACTCGGCCCCTATGAGGGCCGCGCTTCGCGCGGCATTGTCGATTGTCGACTGTCGATTGTCGATTGAGATGCAAGTAACCGCAGGTTCTCGCCTTGGCCCATATGAAATCGTCAGCGCGATTGGTGCTGGCGGGATGAGCGCCTGCGGCCATGCGGAGCCGCGGCCCTGTGACGCCGCGGCGACGCATCAGCGTCAGTACGCGGCGGAGGTGGGGCCCCGCCGCCAGTGAAGAAATGCTGACCCCGAGCCCATGCCGCTCCTGATTGGAACTCGCCTCGGGCCTTATGAGATCGTCGCACCGATTGGTGCCGGCGGCATGGGCGAGGTCTACAAGGCTCGGGACACCCGCCTGGATCGCACCGTGGCGATCAAAGTCCTGCCGGCGCATCTCGCCGCCGACG
>JAHFUO010000124.1 GCA_023265015.1 Acidobacteriota bacterium
ACGCCACAACGGCCGCACGATGAAATCTACGAAATTACGAATGTACGAATTTGCGGGTTGGAATTGGCCCAGCTGAAATTCCTCAATTCGTAAATTCGTAAATCCGACAATCTCATGATCAAAGATCTAAACGCCCACCTCGAGTTTTTCGAGGAACTGGGCGTCGACGGCGTTCGCCGAGAGGCTGAGTGGCGAAGCCGCACACAGCCGGCGAGCGGGGCGCATGATCAACACGTTCCGCTCTTTACTTCTTCGGCGCAGGCGCTGAAGGCCATCCGCGAGGACCTGGGCGACTGCACGCGATGCAAGCTCCACACGCTCGGGCGGAGGCAGATTGTGTATGGCGTCGGCAATCCGAACGCCGACCTGATGTTTGTCGGCGAGGCGCCGGGCGCGGACGAAGACATCCAGGGCGAGCCGTTCGTCGGTCGCGCCGGGCAGCTTCTGACGAAGATCATCGAGGCGATCGGACTCACGCGCGCCGACGTCTACATCGCCAACGTCATCAAGTGCCGCCCGCCCGGAAACCGTAACCCCGAGCCGGATGAAGTGGAGCAGTGCGAGCCGTTCCTGTTCCGGCAGATCGACACGATCAAGCCGAAGGTCATCGTGGCGCTCGGCAAGTTCGCGGCGCAGTCGCTGCTTCGGACCAACGATCCCATTACGCGGCTGCGCGGGCGTGAGTTCAAGTACCGCGATGCCATCCTGATGCCGACGTATCACCCCGCATATCTTCTGCGGACACCTTCCGCGAAGCGCGAGGTGTGGGAGGATATGAAGCGCGTCCGCGCCATCCTGGCCGGCGATGATGACTGAATTTCGCTTGTGCGTTTGATCTCGGTCGCGGTTCCAGTCCCTTTTCTCGATCTCCTCACCTACAGTGTTCCTGATGCGATGGATCTTCCGCCGGTCGGCGCGCGCGTGCGCGTGCCCGTCGGCTCCCGAACGCTGACGGGCTGCGTCGTCCAGCACGACGCGACGCTGGAAAACGGCACGGGCGCCAAGGATATCGTCGAGGCGCTCGACCGCGAGCCGCTGCTGCCGGAGGAAATCGTCGCGCTCTGTCGCTGGGTGGCCGAGTACTACGTCGCGGGCATCGGCGATGCGCTGGCGGTGGCGATGCCCCCAGGCACGCGCGGGAGGGCGTCGGGGTTCAAGAAGCAGCGAGTCGCGATGGTAGTGGGGTCAGACCCCGGTGATGGGGCGACTCAAGGCCTTGAGTCGCCCCATCACCGGGGTCTGACCCCAAGACAGCGCGAAGCGCTCCAGATTCTTGCTGCCGCGCCGGCAGGCCTGCCGACCTCCGAGCTCCGTGATCGCGGGGTCACGACCGACATCCTGAATCGGCTCGTCAGGCGTGGCCTCGTGAGCATCCGCGACGCCAACGACGAGCGCGATCCATTCGAGCGCGCGGCGCTCGCAGATGTCGTGCCTGACGCCGCGCGCGAGCTGACCGCGGAGCAGCGGCATGCGCTTGCGGAGATCTGCGACCTTGCCGACGAGCGCGACTTCCGCGTGGCGCTGCTGCACGGCGTGACCGGGAGCGGCAAGACCGAGATCTACCTCCGCCTCGCCGATCGCGTCTGCCGCGCCGGCCGCCAGGTGCTGCTGATGGTGCCCGAGATCGCGCTGACGCCGTCGGTGGCCGCGTTGTTCCGGGGCACATTCGGCACGCGCGTGGCGATTCAACACAGTGCCCTTTCCGACGGCGAGCGGCACGACCAGTGGCATCGCATCCGCCGCGGCGACGTCGATGTGGTCGTCGGCACGCGCTCGGCGGTCTTCGCCCCGCTCGAGCGTCCCGGCCTCGTCATCGTCGACGAGGAGCACGACGCGTCCTACAAGCAGGAGGAGACGCCGCGCTACCACGGACGCGACGTGGCGATCCTGCGCGCCAGCCGCGCCGGCGCGCTCGTCGTGCTGGGATCCGCGACGCCGTCGATGGAGAGCTATCAGCACGCGGTCGCGGGGAAATACAGGCACGTCACGCTGGAGCGGCGCGTGCTCGATCGTCCGCTGGCGGCCGTCCGCCTCGTGAACATGCGCACCGAGTACGCGGAAGGCGGGCCGGACGTTGTCGTCAGCCGCGACCTGGTGTCGGCGATCGACGATCGCCTGCGCCGCCGCGAGCAGGTGCTCGTGCTGCTGAACCGCCGGGGCTACTCGACGGCGGTGTTCTGCCGGCAGTGCGGCGACACGTTCGAGTGCCCGAACTGCAGCGTCTCGCTCACGGTGCACTCCGCCCGAAACGGCTGGAGGGCGCGCTGCCACTACTGCAACTACTCGGTGATGGTACCGAAGGCGTGCCGCAAGTGCGCCGCGCCGTATCTCGAGCACTCAGGTTTCGGGACCGAGCGCGTGGAGGAGGAGCTGCGCCGGCGGTTTCCGGACGCGCGGATCGGCCGCATCGATCGCGATTCGGTGCGCCGCAAGGGCGCCCTCACACAGTTGCTGTCGAAGTTTGCGGCGGCGGAGCTGGATATGCTCGTCGGCACGCAGATGATTGCCAAGGGGCACGACTTTCCGCGCGTCACGCTCGTCGGCGTGATCTCGGCGGACGTCGGTCTCGGCCTCGCGGACTTCAGGGCGTCCGAGCGCACGTTTCAGCTGCTGACGCAGGTCGCAGGGCGCGCCGGGCGCGGCGAGCAGGCAGGCGAGGCGGTGGTGCAGACGCTCTATCCGGAGCATTACAGCATCCAGCTCGCGTGCCGCCAGGATTACCCGGCGTTTTTCGAAAAGGAGATCGCGTATCGCCGCGGCATGCGGTATCCGCCGCTCGTCGCATTGATCAACGGCATCGTGCGCGGGCCGAGCTTCGAGGAGGCGATGCAGGATGCGCGCGAGATCGTCGGCAGGCTCGAGCCGGCGACCGCCGGCGGCGCGTTCACGATTCTCGGTCCCGCGCCGGCGCCGCTGGGACGCCTGCGCGGCGAGCATCGCGTGCAGTTTTTCCTCAAAGGATCGCGCCGCGCGGAGATGCGCAACGCGTTGATGGAGGTCGTCAACGGCATGCCGGAGATCCGGCGTCGCCTGACGATCGATGTCGATCCGCTGAGCGTGCTGTAGTCCGGCTCCCGACTTCGCTCTACGAGCTTCGTCGGGCAAGAAAGGCGGACGCGACCGTTGATCATCGGTAGCGTCCGGCTTCAGCCGGACGTTGCCTAATGTCTTCCGACGAGCGCCGAGGGTTGAATCGGCGCGGGCGTGAAGCAGAGAACGAACATCACGACGGCGGCCAGCGCCAGCCACATGCGCGCGCGATCGATCGGGATCTCCTCATCGAACGTGCGGGGATGACGCGGCCCGAACGTCACCAGCATCACCACCGTCAGCACCGTCCACACGAGCCACGACATCGACACGAACGTCAGCCCGACGAGGCAGAGCACCATGACGAGCGTGAGGACCGTGCTGCGCCGGCCGAGCACCGCGTACGAGATGTGCCCCCCGTCGAGCTGTCCAATCGGAAACAGGTTGAGCGCCGTGGCCAGCATGCCGAACCACGCCGCGAATGCCATCGGGTGCATGTTGACGGAGTAGCCCTGGGGAATCGCTCCGAACGTCAGCCACTCTGCGGCCTTGAAGAGCAGCGGCTCTCCAAGCTCGTACACGTCGCCGCGGAAGTCCGCCGGCACCTGCACGACGTTCGACATGTGCATGCCGACGAGCAGCACCGGGATCGCGACGATGAACCCTGCGATGGGGCCGGCGATGCCGATGTCGAAGAGCGCGCGCTTGCCTGGAATCGGCGCCCGGATCCGGATGAACGCGCCAAGCGTTCCCGTCAACAGGAGCGGCATCGGCAGAAAGTACGGGCGCGAGGCATCGACTTTGTAGTAGCGGCATGCGTAGTAGTGCCCGAGCTCGTGGCAGCCGAGGATGGCGAGGATCGAGACGCTGTACCACAACCCGTGCAGCAACAGGCTTGCGGCCCGAAAATCGGGGATCCGATCGCTGAAGCCGACGATGAAGCTGGCGTAGTGCAGGCCGCCGGCCTGCGTCGTCGTTACGATCGTGAGCACGAACAGGATCACGTAACGCCAGAGCGGCTCGGGCCGCAGGCGGTACGACGGCGTCGGCGGAATATGGATCGGCTCCTCGGACAAGGAGCCGGACGCCGGAAACGCGAAGTCGGGAATGTCAGACGGAGGCGTGCCCATGCGGGCGCTTAACCGATGTTCTGCAGATCCTTGCCGGGCTTGAACCGGATCGTGCGTCCAGGCGGTATGCGAACTTCCTTTCCGGTCCGCGGGTTGCGGCCGATGCCGCGCTTGCGCGGCTTCACCTGGAAGACGCCGAACCCGCGCAGCTCAATCCGGTCGCCCCGCTGCATCGACACGCGCATTGCGTCGAACACCGCGTCCACGGCTACCTCCGCCTTGACCTTGGTGATGTCCGCGATCTTCGAAACCTCGTTGACGATGTCGACCTTGATCATCCCTTAGGCGCTCCTGATTGAGGGTAACTACTATATTTTCCGTGACTTACGCTGTCAACCCTCTCTCTAAGTGAACACACGATTGCGCGAAAACAGGCGAATTTACGGCGCCACGGTCGGGACGGCCGTCGGGATGGCCAGCGTTTGCTGCGAGGGAGTATGGATCAGCGGTAAACTGCTTCTCAATTCTCCGGAGGTTTGCTGATGGTCCGCAGGTTTTTCACAGGTCTCGCGGTGGCCGCCGTCATCGCAACGGCTGGTCCGGTCCTCGCGCATCACGCGGTGCAGTCAGAATTCGACATGAACGGGAAGGCACAGCAGTGGACCGGGACGCTGAAGCAGGTCCGTTGGGTCAATCCGCACTCCCACTTCATCCTCGACGTGACCGACGAGGGTGGAAGAACCACGACCTGGACGTTCGAGACAGCTGGACCGAATGGCTTGCGCCGTGCCGGCTTCAGCCAGAAGGGTGTCTTCAAGTCAGGTGAGAAGTACACGTTCGTGGGTTACCCGGCGCGTGACGGCTCGGCTTTCGCCTTCCTCGAATCGCTGACCGGCCCGGACGGGAAGACCTACAAGATCTGGTTCGGGGATCCGAACAGCCAGTAAATCCTGCGGTCCTGAACTTTTCCGGGCAGGTTTCGTCTTTCTCCTTCGGGAGACACCCATGAAACGATTTCTCGGCGCGTTGGCGGTCGTCGCGCTGCCAGCGCTGGCTGCTTCTCCTGCCTTCGCTCACCACGCGCTCCAGGCGGAATTCGACATCAACAGCGCATCGCGCAAGTGGACCGGCACGCTCAAGAGCGTGCAGTGGATTAACCCGCACGCGCACTTCATCCTCGACGTCACCGACGACGCCGGCAAAGTCACGAGCTGGATCTTCGAAACCGCTGCGCCCAACGGCCTGCGCCGCATCGGGTTCAGCAGCAAGGGTTTCTTTGAGGTCGGCAAGACGTATACTTTCACCGGCTATCCCGCGCGCGACGGATCCCCTCTCGCATTCATCGAGCAAATTACGCTGCCGGATGGCCGTAGAGTAAGAATCTGGTTCGGCGATCCGAACGGTTCGAACTAGCGGGCCCTCGGCCGGCCGCCGCTCCTCCCTCCACATGGCAAAACGGAATCCTTCCGTCGTCCTCGTCGGACGTCCCAACGTCGGCAAGTCGACGCTCTTCAACCGCATCACCGGCATTCGCCGCGCGATCGTGGGGCCGATCGCGGGAACGACGCGCGATGTCATCGCGCAACAGGCCGAGTGGCTGGGTGTGCCGTTCGAGCTGACGGATACCGGCGGCATGTTCGGGGCGAGCGAGGACCCCATGCACGAGCTCGTGCAGCAGCGCGGCCGCCGCGCGATCGAGGCGGCGGATCTGCTGGTCTTCATCGTCGACGGCCGCGAAGGGTTGCTGCCGGGTGACAAGGAGATCGCCCAGGCAGTGCGTGCCGCCGACAAGCCGGCGATCATCGCCATCAACAAGACAGACGATCGTCGAGCCCGCGGCGCCATGGATTTCTATCAGCTTGGATTCGATCCGGTGGTCGAGGTCTCGGCCGAACATGGCGAAGGCGTCGGCGATTTGCTCGATGCGGTCGTACACCGCCTGCGGCCGGACGCGAGCGCTGCGGACATCGCGCGTGGACGAATCATCGAAGACGATTCGTCGGCTGACGCCGATTCGCCGTCGCCGGGCAGCGGCGAAGTGTCTGTGTCGATCGTCGGGCGTCCCAACTCGGGGAAGTCATCGCTGGTCAACCGGCTCCTGCGCGAGGAGCGGATGATTGTCAGCGAGATCCCGGGCACCACGCGCGATGCGGTGGACACGCTGATGACGTGGCATCGCCGCAAGTTCCGCATCGTCGACACCGCCGGCATCCGGCGGGCGGGGCGCGTGTCGCGCGGCGGGCAGGTGGAGACGCTGAGCGTCATGCTGGCCAAGCGATCCATCGAAGCGGCCGACATCGTCGTGCTGGTGGTCGATGCGACCGCCGGAACAACGGACCAGGACGGGGCGATTGCCGGCGAGGCGGACAAGGCGGGGCGCGGCGTGATCATCGTCGCCAACAAATGGGACCTGATGAAGGACCGAGGCCCGGATTTCGTCAAGACGTACGACGAGGATCTTCGCCGGCAGCTGAAGTTTCTCGATTACGCGCCGGTGCTGCACATCTCGGCGCTGACCGGCGAGCGGGCGCCGAAGCTGCTCGAGACGATCGATCGCGTGGCGGCATCGCGGCGGAAGCGCGTCAACACGGCCGAGCTCAACAAGTTCGTGGCTACGATCACCGCCGCGCATCCACCGGCGAGCCCGGGCCGGCGGCATGTGCGCGTGCTCTACGCGGCGCAGACCGGCGTCGCGCCTCCGACGTTCGTGTTCTTCACCAACGTGGCGACGAAGTTTCACTTTTCCTACGAGCGCTTCCTCGTCAACCAGCTCCGTGACGAGTTCGGATTCGAGGGGACGCCCATCCGATTCCACGTCAGAACCCGCCGCCGAACCAAAGCACGACCCGAGCACCGCGAACCCTGAACCCCTGAACCGGCACCGGTGCACCTGAGCACCCGAGCACCTGAGAACCTTAAGAACCCGGTTCTCCGGTTATACTGACCCAGCGTGACGCCCAAGCTGTATAAGGCCGCGGAGGTCTGTGAGCTGGCGCAGGTGCAGCCGTACGTGCTGCGCTCCTGGGAGAAGGAATTTCCCGGAATCGGCGTGCAGAAATCGGCGGAGAGCCCGCGGCTCTATCGCCAGAGCGATCTCGAGCACGTGCAGCGGATCAAGCAGCTCGTCTTCGTCGAGGGGTTGACGGTGGCGGGCGCGCGGCGGCGGCTCGAGGAAACGACGCCGGTGCTGAGCGCGGCGTCGGCATCGGAAGCGGCTGAGGTGCTCGATACGCTTGGCAGG
>JAHFUO010000125.1 GCA_023265015.1 Acidobacteriota bacterium
GGGCTGCGTAGATTGAACCGGCCGATCGCCTAGCCTACGTGCGCCCCGCGTACGCCCAGTGGCTGGCCCCGAGGCTGAAGGCCACACGCGCCTGAGCTGACGTCTTGCGAGTCGACGGCCCCGCTCCGCTACAATGGCCCGCATGATCCGCATACGTCTTCATCTCCTGATTCTATTCGTCGTGACGGCGCTGGCCGCCACGTCCGCCCTGGCGGCGACCGTGGGAGGCACGGTGTCCGATGTCACAGGCGCCGTGCTTCCCGACACCCACGTCGTCTTGCGCGGCGTGGCCACCGGCGAGGAGACGGCGGTCGAGACCGGTGCCGACGGCCGCTTCACGATCACGGTGCCGACGCCCGGCACGTACCTCTTGATCGTCACGCGCGTCGGCTTTTCCGAGGCCGCGCGGACGGTCCTCGTCACCCGGGCCGACGAGGCCGTGGATGTGCCGGTGTCTCTCCTGCTGGGGTTGACCGCGGAGGTGAGCGTCACGGCCGCCCGCGCCGAGCGTGAGAGCCGCCAGATTCCGCTGCACGTCGAGACGATGAGCCGGGAGGCGGTGGAGCAGGCCAACCCGCTGTCGACCGGCGATGCGCTGGCCGCGGCGGCCAACATCACCGCGGTCGGCAACGGACCGTTCGGCGTACGGCCCCGCCTGCGCGGTCTCGACTCGACGCGCCTGCTCGTGCTCGTCGATGGGGAGCGCCTCAACACGGCCCGCCAGGCCACCGACCGCACCGGCGCCGAGGTCGGGCTCATCTCGCCGGACGCTATCAGCCGGATGGAAATCGTCAACGGCGCGGGCACCGTGCTCTATGGCTCGGACGCCCTGGCCGGCACGATCAACATCATCACCAACGAGCCCACGTTCAGCGACCGCCGGCAATGGCTCTACGGGGTCAACGGCTTCTACAGCACGAACGAAAACGGCCGCCGCGCCACGGCGACGCTCGGCGTGACCGCCCCCCGCTACGCCGTGCGCGTTCAGGCCGGGCGCGAAGCGTTCGACAGCTACACGGCCGGCGCGCTCACCGTCGAGGACACGCGGCCGTTCTTCACGTCGCGGGCCCTCAGACAGGCCGACACGATCGACGACAACTTTGGCTTCGCGTTCAAGGCGTTTCCGGATCCGTTCAATGCGCCCTATGTGCGCACCGACCGGACGGTGCCGAGCTCGGGGGCGAGCGGGTATTTCGTGAACCTGTCGAGCCTCGTTCGCCTCGATGCGCGCCGCACCCTCCGCGTGCGCTACCAGCGCCGCCGGATGGACGATGTCGGCTTTCCGGACTTCGTCGCGCCCTACTTCTTCAATGAGGTGTCGCTGCCGCACAGCAACCTCGATCGCGTGTCCGCGCGATACGAGGCACGGGCCGTGACGGGGTGGCTGGCGAACCTCTCGCTCACCGCCCACTACCAGCGGACCGAGCGGCTGCTGCGCAACCTGCTGCCCGTGCAGTTCCCGGCGCCGACGGCTGTGGCCTTCTTCCCGATCAGCGTGTTTCGGCTCGACATCACCTCCGACACCGAGCAGCGCGTCGGAACGCCAGGCGTGGACCTCCAGGCGGTGTTCGTGCCGGTCAACAACCACGTGCTCACGACCGGTCTGACGATCGGCCGCGATAACAGCAGCGATAGCCGCACGACGTCCACGATCACCTCGCTGGTCGGCCAAGTGGTCCTCGGCGCGCGCGGCCCGACCGCGTCCGTGTTCCCCTCGCGCGTGCCGCTCGGGCCAGCGTCGATCGCGCATCCGGTGCGCGTCCCCGACGCCAGCCTGCGTGACATCGCCGTGTTTGCGCAGGACGAATGGCGGCTTCTGCCGACGGTGTCTCTGGTGGCGGGGCTGCGCGGCGACTTTTACAACGTGACCACGCAGGCCACCGCCGGCTACGACGTGGCGTCGGTCGTGGCCGGGGCGCGGCCGGGAATCGATCCCGCGACGCTGCCCGATCCGAACGGCGCCACCTACTCGCGTACCGCGGTGACCGGTGACATCGGGCTCGTCACCAATACCGGCGGCCACGTGAACCCGTTCATCCGGTTCGGGCGGAGCTACCGCCATCCGAACCTCGAGGAGATGCTGTACGCGGGGCCGGCCACGGCCGGTTCCATCGCGCCGAACGTCACGGTGCAGCCCGAACAAGGGAACAACTTCGACGTCGGGGCCAAGTTCAGCCTTCGCCGGGTGTCCGGCGGCGCCTACCTGTTCGTGAATCAGTTCAAGGACTTCATCGTTCAGGACCTTGCGGCGGCCACGACGCCGGCCGGCCCGCTGGTCCAGGCGACCAACTACGCGGACGTGCGCATTCACGGCCTCGAGCTCTCGGGTGACGCGCCGATCGTGCTGGGGCGCGGCGTGGTGTCACTCACCGCCTCGAGCGCGTTCACGCGCGGGACGGTGACGCGCGGCATCAACCCGGTCGACCGGCGCTCGCTCGACGGCACGCCGGCCGACAACATCACGCCGGTGAAGATCGTCGCCGCCGCCCGCTTTACAGATCGATCGGGGCGCTGGTGGGCGGAGTACGGCGTGCGCACACAGACGGCGGTCACGCGGATCGCGCCGACGCTGGTCGGCTCGCCCTTCGTCATCGCACAGGACCTGCTGTCGCTCGACGGCTTCACCGTGCAGCGTCTTGGTTGGGGTCTCGCCCTGCGGCGCGGCCAGGAGCAGCTGGGCCTCACGTTCGCGGTCGAGAACCTGGCGAACACCTACTACCGGGATCACTTCCAGTTCGCCCCGGCGCGCGGGCGGACGTTCACGATCGGCCTGAGCGCCGGCGCGTTCTAGGTCAGCGGTACGCGGCGGCCTGGATGCCGTACAGCTCCGAGTACGGCCCGCGCTTGGCCATCAGCTCTTCGTGCGTGCCAACCTCCACGAGCCGGGCCCCGTCGAGCACGACGATGAGATCGGCCATGCGGACCGTCGAGAAACGGTGGGAGACGAGGATCGTGATGCGGCCCCTGTTGCTCTCGTCGCCCTCGCCGGTGCCGCGCCCTTCGACAGGCTCACCCCTCGACTTCGCTCGGGGTGACCCTGAGCCTGTCGAAGGGTCAGGGCGTCCCGAGTTCATCGAGGGACGCGCCGCGGCGGCGTAGCGCTCGAACAGCGCGTGTTCAGTCTCCGCGTCCAGCGCGGCGGTCGGTTCGTCGAGGACCAGCAGCAGCGGCTCGTCGCGCATGAAGCCGCGCGCCAGCGCGAGCTTCTGCCACTGGCCGAACGAGAGCTCAACTCCGCTCGGCCACGTCGGACCGAGCTGCGTATCGAGGCCTGACGTCAGGCGGGCGACGACGTCGCCGGCGCCGGCGCGCTCGACCGCCGCGACCACGGCGGGCTCGTCGTCCAGCCGGGGGACGTCGCCCAACCCGACGGTGTGCCGCGCGCGGAATTCGAAGCGGAAAAAATCCTGGAACGCGCCCGCCAGGCGCGCCCGCCACTCGCCGGCCGGCAGGCGCGCCAGCGGCGTGTCGTCCACGAGAATCGAACCAGACGACGGCTCGTACATCTTCGCGAGCAGCTTGACCAGAGTCGTCTTGCCGGCGCCGTTCTCGCCGACGATCGCGACGACCGTGCCCGCGGGCAGCGTCACCGACACATCGTCCAGCACGACGCGTGACGTGCCGGGGTACGCGAACGACACGTGGTCGAGCCGGACGCCGCGGTGCAACACGGCGGGAACCGGCAGATCGCCCGACGCCGCGACGGACGCGGCGTAGTCCTCGAGCCACGCCAGCCGTCGCGATCCGTCCATCCAGAAGCCGCGCAGGAATCCAATCTCGCCGACGGTGGCGCCGATGTACGCCGACAGCCGTGCACCGGCGGCGAGCACCAGCAGCACAGCGCCGGCCGGCGCGCCGAGGCCGGACGACACGAACACGACCGCGCCGACATACGCGAAGCCGAAGAGCGCCCACGCCAGCGCGTGCCACACCGCCGAGCCCCACCGAGCGGTCGCCACCGGTCCGTACCAGCGCTCCCACGCCGCGCGGCGCTCGGTCACGAGCCGATCGCCAACGCCGGTGACCCGCACTTCCTTCCCGGGCGCTGCGGTCGTGGCGATGGTGAAGAGGTGACGCGCCAGCCGATTGGCTTGTGCCCCACGCTCCTGCGCGGATCGCTCGACCTCAGGCCGCCACGTCGACGTCAACACGGTCGGGACCGCGAACACCGCAAGCAGGATGAGCGCCGGGTGAATCGACGCCAGCAGCGCCATCGTCACGCCCAGCCGCAGGATCCACCCGAGCGTGGAAAACAGCGACATGTACATGTGGTCGAGCACGAACACCTGATTGCGGAGCATGGACAGCCGATCGAGATATTCCGGGCGCTCCTGATGCGCGATCGTCGCGACCGATGCCTGCAGTCGCGCGACGTGCGACTCGAGCGCGATCGTCACCTTGTCGCGGAAGCGGCGCTGCACGCGCGTACTGACCGTGCGGAGAAACCACGTTGCGGCGGTCGACACGCCGAGGCCAATCGCCGCGCCTTGCACCAGGCCGGGTCTCTGCTCGAGGACGCCCTTGCCGAGCAGCATCAGCCACAACGCAAGGAGCGCGTCGGGCAGCGCGGCGAGCTGCGACAGCACGAACGCCGCGACCATCAAGCGCGGCTCGTGGCGGTACCCCAGCTTGCACAGCCGCCACATCGACGACAGCGCGGGCGGCAGCGGGGCGACGTCCACCAGCGCGGCGGCGTTCTGTCCGCGCTCAGGAGAGGACGTCATACGTGATGCCCTCCTCGTCACCAGGAACCCCGGGAACCTCTGGAACTCCGGGAACACTGAAGCGCTGCGCCTGCAGGTCGAACATCGTCCGATAGCGCCCGGCGAGCGCCATCAGCTCGTCGTGCGTGCCGAGCTCGATGACCCGGCCGTGCTCGAGCACGCAGATGCGATCGGCATGGCGGACCGTGGAGAAGCGATGCGAGATCAGGATGGTCGTGCAATGCCTGGTCGCGGCGAGCAGGCGATCGAAGATCTCCGCTTCCCCGCGCACGTCGAGCTGCGCGGTCGGCTCGTCGAGCAGCACGACGCCGGCGCCGAGCGTGACGGCTGCCAGCGCCCGAGCGAGCGCGATGCGCTGCCATTGGCCGCCTGACAGGTCGGTGCCGCCGGCGTACCCGCGGGCAAGGACCGTGTCCAATGCAGCAAGGTTCGTCGCTCCTGCCGACTCGAGCGCGGCGCGCACGACATCGTCTGGCGCCCCGGCCGGTGCCACGTTGTCGCGCAGCGGCAGCTCGAGGCGGATGAAATCCTGGAACACGGCCGCGACGCGCGAGCGCCACGACGCAAGGTCGAACGTGCGAATGTCGACGCCGTCGATCTCGATCGCACCGAACTGCGGATCGTACAATCGGCACAGCAGCTTGGCGATCGTCGTCTTGCCGGCGCCGTTCTGTCCGACGATAGCGAGCGACGAGCCGGCGGGAATCGTGAGATCGAAGTGCTCCAGCACGGGCGCGCCTGCCCCGGGCCGAGTCGAGGGGCCAGCGCTCGGAGGAGCCGATGCGCCCGCTGGGCCTGTCCCGAGCACAGTCGAGGGATACGCGAACGTGACATCGCGGAGGCGAATCTCGCGTGCTGGTGTCGCGTCCGCGGAACGATCGCCAGAGCGCAGCGCGCCGGCGGGACGCATCGCCGGCTCGAGCCGCAGCACCGCGGCGACGGGGGCGGCCGCTCCGTCGAGCGCCCAACTGAATCCGCCGAACGCGATCATCGACACGCCGACGGCACTCTGCATGTAAACGACAACTTCCCCGAGACTGATGCGGCCATCGGCGGCGGCGCTCGCCAGTAACCAGAACACCACGACGTTCGCAGAGACGACGAGCAGCACGCTCCAGATGACAGGACGCTCGCGTAGACGTGTAGCCGCGTACTGAAGCTCGTGCAAGCGAGTGCGTCTCGCAATGAAACGGTCGATCGTCCAGCCGGCGAGGCCGAACAGCCGCAGCTCCTTGCTCGCGGGCGGGTCCACCGCCAGCCGGTAGGCGTAGTCGGCGTCCCGCTGCGCGCCGCGCACCTCCTCGGTGTTGCGGTCGCGCCAGATCGCGCTCTCGCGGAGCAGCCAGTGCGTCGCCAGCCACGAGCCCGCGAGCACGATCGGCGCCCACCACGCGTATCGGGCCAGGATCGCGGCGCACGCGACACCGCCGATCATCTCGACCATGCCGCTCGCGATGAAATCCATCGAGATCGACAGCGGCGGGCCGGTCATCCCCAGGTCGAAGTCGCGCGCGACGGTGAGGTCGCTGGTGAGGGTCGGATCCTCGAGGTGCCCCATGCCAGGCGGGCGCACGCACGCCTCGGTGAGCCGGTCGTAGAGCCATGCGGCCGTGCGATCGCCGAGGTTGGCGCTGACCGCCTGATGAATTGGGCTGAGCACCTGAAGCAGCACGAAGATCGCGCCGGCAAACGCGAGCGGACCGGCGAGCGGATCGCCGCGCTGCACGGCGCCGACGAGCACGCCCATCGCGATCGCGAACGCCGCCGGCAGGATCCCTCTCAGCACGAGGGCGATCCACCAGGCGGCGGCGAGGCCAGGGTCCGCCTTCGGCAGGACGCCGAAGAACTTCCATTCCTTGCGCTCGGTCAGTCGCTGGAGCACGACGTTATCGCCGCCTCTTGGCGCCTGGGCCGAGCCCGAGGAAGGGATTCACAATCTCCACGCCGTCGAATCGCCGGCCGTGTTGCAGGTCCTCACTGTAAAGCCTGGCGCACCGGGCCTGCTGAGCGGACCGGATGATGAGCGCATCCCAGAAGGAGACCTGGTGCAGGCGGTGAAGGTCGATCGCCGCCAGGACGTCGTCGATCTCGATCGGCGGTGCGCTGAACGCGCCGAGTAGCTCCACTTTCGCGCGCGCAATGGCGGCATCCACGCCCAGCCTACGCGTCACCGCCGAGAAATACTCTTGCAATACCTGAAGGGACACGACGCCAGACTTGGTCCGCATGCACTCGCCGACCAACGCGACTGCCGTTCTCTGTTTGGCCGGACTGCTCGTATCGTCGGTGTAGACGAGGACGTTCGAGTCGAGAAAGCTACCGCCGCTCATGCACGGCGTCCCGGTTGAACCGCCAACCGCGCGAGTGGCCCTTCGACTGGCGCGACAGGCGCTCGAACTCCGCGATCCAGCCCCGCGCGTCGTCGCGCGCGGTCAGACGCTCCAGTTGCTCTCGAATGTACTGGTTCAGGCTCTTGCCCTGCGCCTGCGCGATCTTCCGGGCGCGCTTCACCAGCTGTTCATCGATGGCCAGCGTGAGGTTCATGTCCCACATAATACGTGACACGTATCCCGTGGGTCAAAA
>JAHFUO010000126.1 GCA_023265015.1 Acidobacteriota bacterium
AGTGGTCGTCGCCGTACCACCAGAACCAGTCGCTTCCTTCCGCGATGAACATCTCCTCGCGCGCCCGCGCCAGCGACGCTGCAGGAAGTCCCGGCGGCGGGTCGTCCAGCACCCGGCGCGCATCCGCGAGCTGCGTCCATGCCCGGTGATCGTCCGGATGGCCAATCCAGATGTAGAAATCAGAATTGATCCACGAGCCGGGAAATATCGACGGAAGCGTCTCCGAGGCGCCGGCGCATGCTTCGGCCATCGTCACGGTCTCGAGCTCGGGATGCCCCGTCAACGCGCCATAGAGGGCGCGCAGAAAGGGCCGTCCCTGGCCATCGTAGTGTTCCCACGCGTTCTCGCCATCGAGGATGACGAAGATCGTCGCCTCCCCCCCGCCGGTGTGGCTGCTGTAGCGCCGGCCTCCCTCGACGAGCCGGTGGACGAAGTCGCCCGCGGCCCCCTCCGCGGACCATGACGCGTAGCTGAATCCGATCAGGTCGGACAGCGTGTGATCGCGGAAGCCGCACGCCACGCTGCGTCCGGACGCCCCGATGCGGTAGGGACGGTACAGGACCTCCGGCTGATCGACGTGGCCTTCCGCGTTCCGCGTGAACCCGCGACCAATCGTCCGCGCCAAGATCCCCTCGTCAGTGGCCATCCACCCGAACCCGGCCTCCGCCACGAGCGGAACCATCGCATCAGAGACCGAACCCTCAGACGGCCACAGGCCGACGGCGGCGCGGCCGAACAGCTCGCGATGCAGGTCAGCTGCACGCGACAACTGCTGCGCGGCATCTTCCGGGTGCTGGAACGCCTCGCGCGGCATTCGCGAAGACGGGTGTGTCCGCAGGTAGACGTCGGTGTCGCAGAGCAGCGGCAGAATCGGGTGATAGAACGGCGACGCGGAGAGTTCCACCTGTCCGCGCGCGGCGGCGTCACGGTACTCGGGGATGACCTTCCGCAGCAGCTCGAGCTCCACGCGACGCAGCGTCGCCTTGTCGTCTTCGGTGAACCCCCTGCCCTTCTCGATGAGCGCACGAACCCGTTCGTCGGCATCACAGTAGTACGGGTCGATCCAGGCCAGCTTGTGCCAGACCTGCAGGTCGCGGATGTCGTCGACCGAGAAGAGCGACACCTGCGACCGAGCGCTCAGATCCGCGTCGCTGTCGCGCCGTGCCAGCAGTTCCGCATATCGCGGATACGGGTCGATCATGCGGTGGCGATGCGCGTGGAAGTAGTTCTGCACGCAGAACACGCGTTCGTCTTCGGAGAGGCTGGCGGCCGGCTTGAGCCCGATCTCGAGGTGGCGATCGCGCGCCTGCTCGCGCCCAAACGCGTCGACCTGCACGAGCAGCGACGGCACCAGGTTGAACGTCATCCTTACGGACGGGAATTCCCTGAGGAGAGCGACCATCCCCCAGTAGTCCTTGAGCGCATGCAGCCGCACCCAGGGGAGGATGTGCTCGCCGGTCACCAGGTCCTGGTAGAACGGCTGGTGCATGTGCCACAGGATGGCGACGCGGGTCATAATTGAGCGATCTCGATGAGAATCATCGACCGGTACGTGATTCGTGAAGTCCTGCTGCCGTTTGTCATCGGGCTGCTGGTCTTCACCTTCATGCTAATCATCCCGTATCTCATCGAATCGGCCGAGAACTTCATCGCCAAGGGCGTCCCGACGACCGTCGTGCTGCAGATCATGGCGACGCTGCTGCCGCAGGCGCTCGGACTGACGATTCCGATGTCGCTGCTGCTCGGCCTGCTCGTCGCGTTCGGCCGGCTCTCAGGCGATCGCGAATTTGTCGCGCTCCAGGCATGCGGCGTGAGCCTCATGCGCCTGCTGCGGCCGGTCGTCTTTCTGTCGCTCGTGGCGTGGGCGGCCACGTCCTACGTGCTGCTCGAGGCGGTTCCCAACGCCAACCAGACGTTCCGCGAGATCACCTACAACATCGTCGCGTCGCGCGCCGAGGGCGAGGTGCGGCCGCGCGTGTTCTTCGACGATTTTCCGAACGTCGTCCTGTACGTGCGCGACATTCCGCCGACCGGTGGCTGGAACGACGTCTTCATGTCGGACATCCGCGAGGGCCGAACGCCGGCCGTCTACCTCGCGCGTCACGGACGCGTCCTGCTCGATCGGGACGCGCGCACCGTCGAAATGGCGCTCGAGAACGGATCAAGCCATAGCGCTGATCCGAACGGAAAGTACATCGTCCAGTCGTTCGACCGGATGCTGCTCAGCCTGAATCCTGAATCAGTCTTCCCGCGAACAGGACCCGCGAAGGGTTCGCGCGAGATGTCGATTCCGGAGCTCCGCACGCGCGCGGCGGAACTGGAAGGACAAGGCATCTATCCGCACACGGAGCTGTTTGAGATCCAGAAGAAGTTTTCAATCCCGTTTGCCTGTCTCGTCTTTGGCTTGATTGGTCTCGGCCTCGGCGCCTCGAACCGGCGCGACGGCAAGCTGGCCAGCTTCGTCGTCGGGATCGTCGTGATCTTCAGCTATTACGTGCTGCTGTGGCTCGGCCAGTCGCTCGTGCGGGGGCACATCATTCCGCCGTGGCTCGCCGCTTGGATGCCGAATATCGTCCTCGGCGCCATGGGCGGATTGCTGTTCATGTGGCGCGATCGGGCGGCCGACCAGCCCGTGCGGATCCAGGTGCCGCTCCGGTTGCGTCGCGCCGCCGGATTCGGCGCGTCATTCCTGACCGTGAGACTTCCGGCCCTGCGTATTCCGGGACCCGGATTGCTCGATCGCTACGTCGCGTCGACTTATACGCGCATCGTCGGGCTCTCGGCGATCGCGATGGCCGCCATCTTCTACATCGCAACGTTTCTGGATTTGTCGGACAAGGTGTTCAGAGGGCAGGCGACGTGGACGATGCTGGGCTCGTACATGTGGTACGCCACGCCGCAGTACATCTATTACATCCTGCCGCTCGCCGTACTGCTTGGGACGCTCGTCACCATCGGCCTCCTGACGAAGAACAGCGAGCTTGTGGTGATGAAGGCCTGCGGTATCAGCCTGTACCGCGTCGCGCTGCCGATGGTGGCGGGCGCGCTCGTCGCCGGCGCGACGCTCTTCGCCCTCGAGGAGAGTGTGCTCGGACCCGCGAACCGACGCGCGGAGGCCATTCGCCACGTCATTCGTGGCGGATCTCCGCAGACGTTCGATGTGCTGACGAGGCGGTGGGTCACCGGAAGCATGGGCCGCATCTATCACTACGACTACTTCGATCCGAAGACGCTGCAGTTGAGCGGCCTGTCCATCTACGAATTCGCCGACCGCATGGAGGCGCTGACGCGGCGCACATTTGCCGACCGCGCCGTGTATACCGGCGGCGCGGCCAGGGACGGCCTCGACGCGTGGCGCCTCGAGCGGGGATGGAAACGCGAGTTCACCCCTACGGGCGATACCAGAGTCTACGAACCGTTCACCGAGACGACTCTCGCGATCGAGCCGGCCGCGTATTTCGCCACCGATCGGCCCGATGAGCGGTTCATGAGCTACCGGCAGCTGCGCGGCTACATCGAGCGCCTGCGGACTGGTGGCCTCGACGTCAGCGAGCAGCAGGTGGCGCTCGCACGAAAGATCTCCTTCCCGTTTGTCACGCTCGTCATGACGCTCATCGCCGTCCCGTTCGCCGTCACGACGGGACGGCACGGCGCGATGTATGGAGTTGGTGTGGGGATTGTGCTGGCGATTGCCTACTGGGTCGCGATCAGCATCTTCGCGGCGCTCGGCACCGGCGGTCTCGTGGCGCCGGCGCTGGCGGCCTGGGCGCCGAATCTGCTGTTCGGCGCGGGGGCCGGCTATCTGCTGCTGACCGTCCGCACCTAGCTAGCGCGCGTACTTCACGTCATCCAGCCAGATCTGTCCGTTCGTTCCGACCCTGGTGTTGACGGTATCGAGCACGAACAGCACATCGCGCACGTCCGACAACACGGGCCGGCGACGCTCGGTTCGTCCCTTGGGCGTCATGTCGTCGAAATAGATCGTGACGATTCGCGGCGTCTCGTCGAGATAGATGGAGCGGTGCCACCGCTCCCCCGCTGCCCCGTTCGGCACACGCAATTGGATCGAGACCCGCAGCGGGTGGTCGGCGCGCGCCGAGAACATCAGCCGGTCGAAACGGGCCAGCTCATTCCCTGCTGGCATCACCGCGGCGGCGTACGGGCCCATCGAGGCGGCGCCGCCGAGCGCATACCGAATCGATACCTGCGTCCCGACTCGTGGCGTGCCAAAGACATCGAGCGCCGCCTGTGAAGATGGACCGGTCTCGGTCCTCCAGCCGTTCGCCTGGCCATTCTCGTACTGGACAGAAAACTGCTTCGGCGGCGTATGCGGATCCGGAATTGGGGCTTCCCTGGGATCGCGGCCAACGTAGATCGGATTCGTCACGATCCATGGGACGGGCGGCTCGCCAGGCGCCCCAGGCAGCCGCACTTCCACACGGTAGACGCCCGGATTCCGATCCGCGGCGTGCTGGAGGTCTGGGCCAGTCTGTGTCGCGACCGCCTCGCCGTCCTTGAGGAGCACAATCCGCGCATCTGGAGGCAACGGGGCGTTGACGCGCAGCATCACAGGACCCGCCGCAGGCAGCACGTCGCCACCTGACGACTGGGTCTTTCCGCTGAGGGCGGTGAAGGACACCGCGCCCGGGGTGGCGACCGCATCGATCGTTGAGTACACGTGGCCTGCGCGAATCGCCGCCACAACCGTGCGCCCATCTTCGACGGCGTTTCCCGTCAGCGTCACATCGGGCAATGAGATCGAAAATGTACGGAAGCTCTGCTCGTAGCCCGGCATTGGCAGGCGCGGGCTGTTGTCATAGGGTTCACCGACCGTGCGCAGTCCGATGCGCGCGTGGGCATCGACGGCAGCGACGGCAACCACGCGGCGGCGCTGCGCCAGCACATCCCACCGGCGCAACACGGTGTCAGGACGATCCAGCATCGTCGCAAGAGACTCGGCACGGCGAAAGGGATACGTGAGGAGTGCGTGAATCAGCGTCGCGGGACGCTCGTCGCGCCATTCACTGTCGGCATTCAGCCATTCAAGTCCGCCGAATCCGTGCGTCCACTCAATCCAGCGCAGCTCCGGCTTCTCCGAACCCGGATGCGCCGCGATCGAGAAGCCGCCGAGCCGTTCGATGTCGTCGAGCACGTCTCGAGGCTCTCCCGCGAGCGGGTACGGCGCCTTCGGCAGATCCAGCGCAACGACGTGGCCGCCCTCAGTGCTGATTTCGACAGCATCGATGGAGAGCACGCCCTGGCGATAGCGTGGCGGTTCGGCGGTCCTGGTCGCATCCCCGTGATCGGTGACGATCACGAACGTCAATCCGGCTCGGGCCGCGGCCGCGGCGACGTCATCCATCGTTCCCGTCCCATCGGAACGACGCGTGTGGATGTGAATGGCGCCGCGAACCGGCGCGTGTACGCTGGACGGGAGCGGCGGCAACGCGCGAGCACGAGGCGGCAGCGCGAGATACCACGCCGCACCGGCCGCGGCGAGCACAATCAGGAGGCTGAGACGCTTGAGCACGAAGACGTCAGACGTTCATGGACGCGGATGAAAGCGGTCGTAGACGGTTCGCATCCGCTGCTCGAGAACGTGCGTGTAGATCTGTGTGGTCGAAAGGTCGGCGTGCCCGAGCATCATCTGGATCGCGCGCAGGTCCGCGCCGCGATCGAGGAGATGCGTGGCAAACGAATGCCGCAGGACGTGAGGGCTGATCGACGTCGTCAGGCCGGTCTGCCGCGCGTACCGTTTGAGGATCTTCCAGAACCCCACTCGTGTCAGTCCCGGGCCGCCGCCGCGCGCGTTGACAAACAGTCGCGGGCTGCTCCGTTGTCCCAACAATGCGCCCCGGGCCGTGCTGAGATAGTCGCGTACCCACTTCGCCGCTTCATCGCCAATCGGCACGATGCGCTGCTTGTCCCCTTTGCCAGTGCACGTCAGGTACGACGCATCGAGGTTGACGTCGGCCGGGCGCAGGCCAATCAGCTCCGACACGCGCATGCCCGTCGCGTACAGGAGCTCGATGAGCGCGCGATCGCGCAGCCCGCGCGCCGTGGTCACATCCGGCTGCGCGATCAGCTGATCGACATCCTCGACAGACAGAAAGCGCGGCAGAGACTTCCACGCACGCGGAGGACGCAGCTCATCCGAAGGATTGGCCTTGAGCCGTCCGTCAATGACGAGGAATCGATAGAAACCCCGGTAGCAGGCGATCGCGCGCGCGACCGATCGCGGCGACCGGCCCACGCCCATCAGGTCCCGCACGAAGCCTTCGAGGTCGGGTCGGGTCAGCGCGTCCACCTTTCTGCCGCGGCCCGCAGCGAACCGCCCGAGCAGCGCGAGATCGCGCGCGTAGCTTTCGACGGAGTTCGCGGCCAGGCGACGTTCGACGGTGAGATGCGTGAGGTAGGCGTCGACAGACGACTGGCGGGCGGCCACGCGTGGGATTGTAGAATTCTACCGGAGATTCTGATGCCAGTCCGATCGAAGTGGCAGTCGCTCCCTACCGAAGCCATCAACCCGTCCAGCCTGTCGATCGACAAGCTCTCCGCGAGCGACATCGCCGAGCTGATGATCAACGAAGACCGCAAGATGCTCGCGGCCGTGCAGCGCGAGCGCGAGCGCATTGCGCTCGGGATCGAGATGATCTCGAGTGCGCTCCGCAAGGGTGGGCGCGTCACCTTTGTCGGCGCGGGCACGAGCGGGCGCCTCGGCATCCTCGAATCGGCGGAGATGCCGCCGACGTTCAGCACGAATCCGGATCTCGTCCAGGCGATCATGGCGGGCGGGCGCGGCGCGACCTTCGCGGCGAAGGAAGGCGTCGAGGACAACTACGAGGAAGGCGCGCGCGCGATCAACCGTCTTGCGCCAACGAAGAAAGACATCGTGATTGGCGTGTCTGCGAGCGGCATGACGCAGTTCGTCCGGGGCGCGCTCACGCGCGCTCGACGAGCCGGCGCCCGAATTATCTTCGTGACGTGCGATCCCGCTACGGAGCTCCAGACGTTTGTCGACTTGACGATCGCCCCGGCGGTGGGCGCGGAAGTAATCGCCGGCTCCACGCGACTGAAAGCAGGTACCGCCACCAAGCTCGTCCTCAACATGCTGACGACGGGTGCGATGGTCAGGATTGGCAAGACCTACGGCAACCTGATGGTCGACGTGCAGACGGGATCAGAAAAGCTCAAGGACCGCGCGCGCCGCATCGTGAACATCGTCACCGGGCTCGAGTATGACGACGCAGACAGGGTACTGAAGAAAGCGCACTGGAACGTGAAGGCCGC
>JAHFUO010000127.1 GCA_023265015.1 Acidobacteriota bacterium
GAAGCGTCGCGGGGTTGCGGCCGCCGGCCATGACGGCCGCGGTGCCGGCTCCGGCGCCGGTCGTGCCGCCGATCACCGCGCCCTTCGCGCCGCCGAAGATGCCGCCGAGAATCGCGCCGCCAATCGCGCTGCCACCGATCTTGGCCGCGCTCTCCCCGCCGGGGCCGTCGCCTTCGCGGTAGATCGTGTCGGTCTCGAGCGGCACGCGCGTGCCATCAGCGAGCACCACCGACGTGAAGCGGATACCGAGCCGCGCCTTCTCGCGCAGCTTGCCGCCGCGCTCCACGAGCGTCACCTCGCCGTGCGCCTTCGAGCCTGAGGGAATCGCCACGCGATCGCCGACGCGCACGTCGCGCGTCACGCGCGCGACCACCGCGTCTTCAACGCGCGCCCGCTCGCTCGAGAGCGACGTTTCCATTTGAAGACCGAGCACGGAGTCGGCCGAGACGACGAGATCCTCGAAACGAGGCTCAGGCGGCTCCACCGCACGCACCGGCTCGGGTTCAATCGGCTGAAGCGGAGGGGGAACGACGGGCGCCGGCGTCCGCGTCTCTTCGCTCGCTTGCGTGGGCGCAGCGCTGTTGTTCGGCGTTTCGCGCGGGCCTTCGAACTGCGCGGGCCGCGCGCGTTCCGTGCGGGTTCTCGCGCGTGCCGGCGCGCCGGAGCGCGGCGACCGGGGCGGAACGGCTGGCGCGGCTTCGGCTGCGGGCGTCGCGGGCGCATCGGTGGTCACCCCTCCCGACCGCTTGACGCCGGCGGTGGATGACGCATCGGTCGTTGCCGGCGGGGCTTGCGCCTCCGGTGACGGGCGTGCCGACCGCGTTGCCTGATACGCCCCCCCGGCACCCGCCGTGATACAGGCGGCCGCCAGGATCCCCATCGTCGTCTTGCTGATCTCCATTGGCTGAAACTCCTCGACGGGCAACGAGCAAGGGCTGTGCCCGGCCCTGCCTGCGAAATTCGCTGGAACTATTGCCGATTCTGGTTGAATCGCTGTGTTCTGGAAAGAGGAACGTGTCCCCCGAGGCGGTCAGCGCCGGCGGCCCCCTTACGCTTCGTCCAGCGTGCGGATCCACTCGACTTCGGGCAACGGGGGCGGCTGCGTGAGCGCGTCCAGGAGCGCCGCCGGGTCCGCGTGCGCCACGACGATGGGGCGGTTTTCAGCCTTGATGAAGCCTTCGGCGACGGCGCGATCGAAGAGCTCGATCAGCGGATCGTAGAAGCCGCCGACGTTGAGCAGGCCGCATGGCTTCCGGTGGACGCCAAGCTGGGTCCACGTCACGACCTCGCAGAATTCCTCGAACGTGCCGAACCCGCCGGGCATCGCGATGAACGCGTCCGCGAGGCCGGCCATCATCGCCTTGCGCTCGTGCATCGAGTTGACGATTCGAAGATCCGGCAGCGCGCGATGTGCCAGCTCGCGCGCGACGAGCGCATGAGGGATGACGCCAATCGCGTGGCCGCCCGCGGCCAGCATGGCATCAGCGATGACGCCCATCAGTCCGACATTGCCGCCACCGAACACGAGCCCGATCCCGCGCCGCGCCATCTCACGTGCGAGCTGTTCAGCGGCGCGGGCGTAGTCAGGTCTCGCGCCGACACTTGACCCGCAGAAGACGCAGACACGCCGCACGGAATAGATCCTACAATCAACCCGTGAATATCACCGTCGTGGGCGCCGGGATCATCGGATGCGCGGTGGCCCACGAGCTGGCCTCGCGCGGCGCGCGGGTGCAGATCGTCGACATGCGCGGGACCGGCCGCGGCGCGACGCAGGCGTCCGCCGGAATTCTGGCGCCGCACATCGAGGGGCACATCGACGCGCTGCTGCGGCTCGGCGCCTGCAGCCTCTCGCTGTACGACGGATTCGTGGCGCGCGTGTCCGCGGACGCGCGGCAAACGATTGAGTACGAGCGATCGGGGACGCTGCAGGTCGCAAGAGATGGTCGCGAAGCCGATGAGCTCGACGCAGCGGCACGACGACTCGAGGCAGCAGGCATCGAGCACAGGTTGATGAACGGCGACGAGGCGCGCCGCATCGAACCGGCGCTGTCGTCACGCATCCATGCCGCGTTGTTGACGCCCCGGCACGGCTACGTGAAGGTGTTGGAGCTGACGATGGCCCTTGTGGCGGCCGCGGCGAACCACGGCGCCACGTCGACAACGGCGACCGTCCGGCGCGTCGATGCCCGCGACAACTCGGTCGCCGTGACGACATCCGCGGGAATCATCGAAGGCGACGCCGTCGTTCTTGCCGCGGGCAGCTGGACGAGCGGGCTGGCCCCGAGTGCCGCGTCGCCGCCGGCCGTGCGGCCGATCCGCGGCCAGTTGCTCCACCTTCATTTCAGCCACGTCCCGCTGTCGCGCGTCGTGTGGGGCGCCGACTGCTACCTGGTGCCGTGGCACGACGGCTCCCTGCTGGCGGGCGCGACGGTCGAGGACGTGGGCTTCGACGAGAGCGCCACGACGGCCGGCGTCACGCATCTGCTGGAGCGCAGCGCCGAGCTGCTCACGGCCGTGCCCGACGCGCGATTCGAGGCCGTGCGGGTCGGCCTCCGTCCTGCAACGCCCGACGAGGTGCCTCTGATCGGCCCTTCGTCAACAATGCGCGGCGTCTACTATGCAGCGGGCCATTACCGGAGCGGCGTGCTGCTGGCGCCGCTGACGGCGAAGCTGGTGGCGGATCTCGTGATGGATGGCCGCCGCGCGCCCGAGCTGGAATTGGTGAGGCCGGATAGATTCGGATTATGACAAGGTGATGATCGCATGGCCCTTCTGACGAAGCAGGAGATCGACGAGCAGCTCAAGGCGCTGGACGGCTGGACGCTCGACGGGAACGCGATCCGGAGGCAGTTCACGTTCGCCGGCTTTCCCGAGGCGGTGGCGTTTGTCACCCGCCTCGTGCCCGATGCCGAGCGCGCCGATCATCATCCCGACGTGACGATCAACTACCGTCGCGTCACCTTGTCGTGGTCGACGCATGACGAGGGCGGCCTGACCGCGAAGGACATCGCGGGCGCGCAGATGTCTGATGGTCATGCACGTGAGCAGATGTCCGACACGCGCGCGCGCGAGCAGGCGTGAGGCTCAAGAAGTTCTACTCATCGCGCGAGGTCGTCTCGCTGACCGGGCTGACCGCCAGTCAGCTGCAATGGTGGGATTCGCGCCGGCTGTTCGCGCCGGCCGTCGCGCCCAGGCGTACCGAGGCGGGCGGCTTCACCGAGCGGCGTTACACGCCGCTCGATGTGCTGGAGCTGCAGGTGCTCGCGGATCTGCGCCGCCGCGGCTTTTCAATCCCGCGGCTTCGCCACCTGCTGTCGACCATGCGCGACGTGTTCAACGTCCGTTTGTACGAAGCGATTGGCGACGGCGGAGCGCTGACCCTGTTCATCGGCGGCGACCAGTTGTTCGCGAAGACGGCGGACGGCCGGCTGTACAACCTGGACCGCCCGACGGAGCCGTTGTTGATGGTGGGCGGGGAGATCGGGATGCGCCCGCTCGCCGCGCGGGAGCGCAGGCGACGGAGCCCCGGACTGGCTAGCGGATCGGGAAAACTTTCTCGAGGTCGTCGGCGGGCCGGGCAATGACGTGCACGCCGATCAGCTCGCCGACGCGGCGGGCGGCGGCGGCGCCGGCATCCGTCGCGGCCTTCACCGAGCCGACATCGCCTCGAATGAGCGCCGTGACCAGGCCGGCGTCAACCTTCTGCCAGCTCACGAGCACGACATTCGCGGTCTTGAGCATCGCGTCCGCGGCCTCGATCATGCCGATGAGCCCGCGGGTCTCGATCATCCCCAGCGCGTCTCCGATGTCCGCCTTGTCGCTCACTTGAGAATCCTTTTTTGCCGCGGCCATCTGGGTCGGGCCAGAGTCTACCACCCTTCCCGATCGCGCAGCCGCGTGATGTGCGCCACGTGATGGCGTGAGTGCCACGCGTACGACTGCAGCTGCCGATTGAGTGTCTGAGGACCATCGAGCTCGGGATGCAGAAAGGATCTGGAGAACTGAGCTGGAGCCAGCGAGCGATAGAGTGCCGTCCATCGCGCATGGAGCGCATCGAGCAGCGTCAACGAGATCTCGATCGGCAGCGTGCTGTCAGCTAATGGCGCCCAGGCGCTCTCATCGTACGGCTTGATCGTCGGGTTGTCTTCCGTCAGCGCAAGCTTCATCCGGATGTAGGCGTTCATGTGACTGTCGGCCACGTGGTGCACGACCTGGCGGACGGTCCACCCACCGGGGCGGTACCGCGTATCGAGCTGCGCTTCCGACAGCCCGCGCACCGCGTCGCGCATCTTCGCCGGCAGCGCGGCGATCGCCTCCATCGCGGGCCCGCGCATGTCTGGCGTGATGATCGCCGGCGGATTGAACTCGCCGACCGGATACCGCAAATCCATCGTGGTCATGCCGCTTTGTACAACGAAAACAGCCGGTGATTGGCAGCATTACAATGTGGGTTTTCATATGCAACTCGTTGTCGCAGAAGGGGCGCTGCTCGAAGAGATCATCGATGCGACATTTCCCACCTGGAACGAAGGGCTCACGCGGTCGGGGTACGGACAGTGGAACGCGGCGCAGATGCGGACCGAGTGGGGACGCGAGCACCTTCACCGGTTCGCGCTCGTCGACGATCGCGGCCGCTGGGTGGCCAGCGCGAAGCGGTACCGCTGGCCGATGCGTCTTGACGAGGTCGATGGCGCGATGTGCGGCTTCGGCGCGGTGTTCACGCGCCCCGAAGAGCGCGGCCACGAGTACGCCGGCGCAATCATCGAGCAGCTGATCGAGCGCGCCAGGAGCGAGGGCGTCGCGGTGGCCGGGCTCTTCTCCGAGATCGGCGAACAGTTCTACCGGCGCCTCGGCTTCCAGACGGTCCCGCTCGACGAGGTGGACGTGCAGGTCGAGCGGAAAGATGGCTCGCCGGCGATGCTCGTGCGGGCCGGCGAGGAGCGCGATCTGCCCGCGCTTGCAACGATGCACGAGACACGCTCGGCGGGCGTGCGCTTCGCGATGCGCCGCGACGCGCCGCTGATCCACTACTCGCTCTCGAAGAAACGGCTGCTCGCCGGGCTCGGTCCGCGGGGCCTGCGGCACACGGAGTTCTTCGTCGCGGAGGAAGGCGCCTCGGCGGTCGCGTACGTCGTGCTGACGGTGAGCGCGGGAGGGTGGACGCTGGAGGAGGCAGGCGACCGCGATCCTGCCGCCGCCCGGCTCGGCGCGATCCTGCAGGTGCTGCTGGCGCGGGAGCCGTCGCACCGGGTGCCGCTCATTCGCGCCTGGTGGCCGCCCGCCCTTCCGGCCCCGCCGCAGATCCGCCTCACGGGCCGCGTCCCGGCGCGCGACGTCTTCATGCTGCGGCCGCTGGCCGACGTGGCCATCCCGACCCGGCCGGAAGAGGTGTTTTACTGGCGATCGGATTATTTCTAAAGGCTCAGGGCTTAAGGCTCAGGGCTCAGGGCTCAGGGCTCAAGGGGCTTGAGGCGTAAGCCTTGAGCCCTAAGCCGGTTATGATCCACCAATGAATCAGGAGGTCCTGGCCGCCCTTCTCGAGGCGCTCGAGCGCGGGGAAGAGGTCGCGCTCGTTACAATCGTCTCGGCGCAGGGTTCCACGCCGCAGCGCGTCGGCGCGAAGATGCTCGTCTTTCCCGACGGGCACACGGTCGGCACCATCGGCGGCGGCTGCTACGAGAACGACGCGTTGTGGAAGGCGAAGGAAGCGCTCCAGGCGCGCAAGCCGCAGCTCGTCAAGTACGATCTCACGGACGACTTCGCGGAAGAGTCAGGACTGATTTGCGGCGGACAGATGCAGGTCTATATCGAACCCGTTGAACCGGCACCGCGGCTCTACATCATCGGCGCGGGGCACGTCGGCCACCAGCTGGCGCACGTGGCGCGTCCCGTGGGATTCCGCATCCACGTGCTCGACGATCGCGAGAAGTTCGCCAATGCCGAGCGCTTCCCGGCCGCCGACGAGATCATCGTCGACTCCATTCCCGAGTGGCTGCACAAGGCGGAGATCCCGGCGAATGCCTATGTCGTGGTCGTGACGCGCGGGCACCGCCACGATCTCGACGCGCTGCGATCGCTGGCGGCGCGCGACCTGCGCTACATCGGCCTGATCGGCAGCAAGGCCAAGGTCAAGAAGATCTACGACGCGCTGATCGAGGAAGGCATGCCGCTCGAGTGCCTCTCGCGCATCCACGCGCCCATCGGCTTCGACATCGGCGCGATCTCGCCGGAGGAGATCGCCGTCAGCATCCTCGCGGAGCTGATTGCCGTCAGGCGCGGCCGCATCGAGGCGCCGCACGTGGCAGCGGCCTCGCTGCAGTGGAAGAAGCTTCCGGCCTCGCTTACCAAGGAATGATTCCGGCGATCGTGCTGGCAGCCGGGAAGTCCTCGCGGATGGGACGTCCCAAGGCGCTGCTCCCGATCGGCTCGACCGGCGAAACCTTCCTCACACGAATCCTCCACATGCTCCGCGACGGCGGCATTCAGCGCGCCTTCGTGGTGATTGGCGCCGAAGCCGATGCCGTGCGCGCCACGCTGCCTCGAGAGGACAACTTCCTGCGCATCGTCGAGAACCCGGATTACGAGTTGGGACAACTGTCGTCGCTCGTCGCGGGTCTCGCCGCCGTGGAAGACGAAGACGACCACGCCCGCGCCGCGCTGGTGACACTGGTCGATCTGCCGCTGATCGCCGCGCCGACCGTGCGCGCGGTGCTCGAGGCTTATGACACCGCGCCCGGCGCGCCGCTCGTGCGTCCACGACGAGGCAATCGGTACGGCCATCCCGTGATTTTCGACCGCCGGTTGTTCGATGAGTTGAAGCACGCCGATCCGTTCACCGGCGCGAAGCCGGTGGTGCACGCGCACGCCGCGGAGGAAGTGAATGTCGACGTGGCGGATGACGGCGCGTTCACCGACATCGACACGCAGGAGGATTACGAGCGGTTCATCCGCCCGACGCTGCGCTGAGAGGCAAGTCAGGAACCGGGGCACAAAGGGACCTGGGAGTTCCTAATCCCCTTGTCCCTGAGTTTCCCTCGTTCCCCTCTCGGTTCACGATCGGCGTCGGGCATCTCGCTCCACGAAGCGGCTCGACACGCCGGAAAACGCTCGGACGGCATCCGCGGCCGCGAGCCGCTCGGGTCGCGCGTGCTCGCGCACGCGCTCAACCTCGCTGATTCCCCGAGCCGCCTCGCGTTTTCACGTCCAACGATCATCGGCATGTCTCGAACGCTTCGCTGCGCGAGACGCCCGCCGCC
>JAHFUO010000128.1:0-4327 GCA_023265015.1 Acidobacteriota bacterium
GAACGCCCAGATGTCCGCACGCTTGTCCACCGTTTTTCCGCGCGCTTGCTCGGGACTCATGTAAGCCGCTGTGCCGAGGATCACCCCCGCCAGCGTCGCCGCGGGCGTCGTCAACGTCGGTGCTTGGGACAGCGCCATTGCCCCAGCCCCGCTCGTCTCGGGCGCGGCGAGTTTCGCGAGCCCGAAGTCCAGCACCTTCACTACGCCGTCCTCGCGCACCTTGATGTTCGCCGGTTTGAGATCGCGATGCGTGATGCCCAGATCGTGCGCCGCTTCGAGCGCGTCGGCGATCTGACGCGCAATCGCAAGTGCTTCTGTCACTGGTAGGCCGGACCCTTTTGGGTCCGGCTTCGCCGGCGGACCTGATAAGGTCCGCCCCACATATTGCAGGCGTTCCGCGAGGGTCGGGCCCTCGACCAGCTCCATCACAATACAAGTGACGGCCGCCTGCCCTGAGCCTGGCGACGGGTTCGATTCTTCGAGGCCGTGGATGTGCGCGATGTTGGGATGGTTGAGCGCGGCCAGCACCTGCGCTTCACGCTTGAAGCGCGCGATACGCTCGGGATCGGCGGCGAACAGATCCGGCAGCACCTTGATCGCGACGTCGCGATTCAGCTTCGTATCGCGGGCGCGATAGACCTCGCCCATGCCGCCGGCGCCGATGAGCGCGACGACTTCGTACGGGCCGAGGCGAGTGCCGGGGGCCAGGGACACGGTGGTTGTGGGGTGCGCAGGAATAATACTGCGGATTCAGTAGGGCGGACCTTCTTAGGTCCGCCGACCGGCCGACGGCGGGTCCACAGGACCCGCCCTACGTACTGCCCCGCCCGCCCCTTCGTCGATCCGTCGGCACGCGCGCTCGAAGCGAGCCGCCAGCGCGCGCCGCGTCTCGTCGGCAACCGGACCGATTCGCGACCAGCTGGCCTGCGCCTGCCGCACGTCTTCCTGCGCCGCGCGCCAGCGGCTCTCCTCGTCGACTTTCCCGCCGATCGTATTGGCGGCCAGCGCCTCTTTGAGCATCGCCGCGAGTCTTGTCGTCGGCGACAACGCGGCGTCGGCGGGAGCCGCGCCGGCGAGCGACGTTGCGAGGTCTTCGATCCTGCGAACGAGCGCGTCCATGCGCTTGCGGTTCGCGTCGGGATCGAGATCGGTTCCGCCGAAGACGGCAGGCCAGCCTGCGACGACGCGAGTGAACGCAGCGGCGAAGCGTCGATCGAGCGCAAGCGCTCGCTCGCGATCGACGCCGCGTAGGGCAAGCTCCTGCTGCCACCGCGCACGAAGCGCCCGAACAGTCTGGAGCAGATCCGCGGGTGGCTCGACGGAGCTCGCCGGAGCTGGGTCGACGGGGCTCGCTTCGCGTGGCTCTTGCGTGGCGTCGTCCGGCCGGGGCTCGACAGCACTCGCCACGGCCACAGGCGCGAGCGCCTCGAGCGCGGCGCACACGGCTTCGCGGGCCGCGACGCGCTCGGCGCGCGCGATGTCGTGCCGCTGCTCGTAGCGCGTGAAGAAGTGATCGCACGCTCCGCGGAACCGCTGCCAGATCGCCTCCGACCGGCTCTTCTTCACCGGGCCGATCGTCTTCCACTCCAACTGCAGCCGCTTGATCTGGGCGGCCGTCTCCTCCCACTCGGTCGACTCGCCGAGGGCCTCGACCTTCGCGCAGAGCGCCTCTTTCTTCACCAGGTTCTCGACCCACATCGTCTTGCGTTTGGCCAGATCGTCGTAGCGGCGGGTGAAGAACCGATCGCAGGCGGCGCGGAAGCGCTCCCAGACGGCCTTCTCCTCTCCCCGCGTCACCGGACCGATGGTTTTCCATTCGGCCTGCAGCCGCTTGATTTCGTCCGCCGTCGCAATCCAGTTCGTCGAGTCGGCGAGCGCCTCGGCTCGCGTGGCCAAGGCGGTCTTCTTCGCCAGATTCTCCGCTCGCGCCTGGGCCTGCGCCGCGAAATGGGTTTCGCACTTCGCCCACGCCTCGTCGTGCGCCGCCTTGAACCGGCGCCACAGCGCTTCGCCCTGCGCGCGCGGCACGTCGGCGGCCTCGCGCCACTGTTGCTGCAATTCACGAATCTGGCGCGCGATATTTTCGGGATCCTCGGCCGCGCGCAACGTCTCCATCCGTTCGCAGAGCTGTTCCTGAATCCCAACGTTCGCCCAGCGCTGCCAGCCGGCCACCTCGCGCAGCTCCTGCACCTTCGGCACGAGCGCCGCCTGCGCGGCCTTCAGCCGAGCGGTCGCCTCGTCGTAGTCGCGCTTGGAGGGGAGCGGGGCCATGTCGGAGATCGCCGCCCGCACATCGCGCAGCGCGCGCTCGGCGGCCTTGAGCGGCAGATCCGTGTGGGTGAGCAGCGGTTCGACCCGACCGAGCAGCTGATGCAACCGAGCGAGGGCGTCGCGGCGCCGACGCGCGTCGGCTTCGTGGATTTCCGCGTCGCGCGCCGCCAGACGCGTCTCGGCACCGGCAAATTGCGATGCGACCTCGGGATCGATCCCGGCGCCGGCCGCCAGGTCCTTCCATTCGCGGCGCGCGACGGCCATCCGGCGATGCGCGGACGCAAGATCGGCGTCAACCACAGCGGCTTCAGCCTCGCCGGCGAGCTCACCAAGACGGACACGCCGCCGCTCGGCTGCCTTTTCCGCTTCTTGTCTCGCCTCGTCTCGGGCCTGTTCTCTGGCCTGTAGCTCGGCGGCGGCGACGCGCGCCCGTTCCGCCGCCTGCTGCTCCTCACGGCGCCGAGCCGCCTCGGCCTGTTTCGCGGCCACCTCCTTCGCCGCCGCTTCTTTCGCCGCCGCCTCCTGTGCCGCCGCCTCCTGTGCCGCCGCCTCGACGGCGGGGAACGGCTCGACGTGCGCGGGCGCTTCACCCTGACTGACGGGCTGCGCCGGCTCGCCGCCCGCGAGGCCGGCCGAGTCTGGAGCCCGCGGCGCCGCGGCGGCCGCTTCCTGTGCCGCGCGCTCGTCCATCTCGCGAAGCACGCCACGGGCGCGCTTGGCCGCGCTCTTGTTCGTGCCGCGCGCGGCCACCTGCTCCAGCTCCCCGCGATCCGACAGCCGTTCGACCGCCGCGACCGCCGTGTCTTTGAACTCGCTGTTCATGGCCACGCCGACGATCTCGCCGTGATCCTGCAGCCCCTCGAACGCGGCCTGCCGAATCGGGTCGAGCGCGGCATGGCGTGCGATCGATCCGAGCGCGTGAAGGTCGGTGATGCGCGCCAGCGCCCGCCGTGCGACCTCTTCGCGCAGCGAGGTCTTGGCGATGTGCGCCAGCACCTTCGCGTCGCCGAGGGTGTCGACCGCTGCCAGACTTTCGGCGTCGCTGACGCCTTCGAACGCGTCGAGCGCGATGTCCCGCAGCATGGCCACCGCCTGCGCGCGGACGTGCTCGTCGGCATCATCGCGCGCGACCGCGGCAAGCGTGGACAGGTCCATCAGCTTGGCGACCGCCGCGCGGCGCACGCGCGCGCTCTCGTCTTCGCGCGCGACCGCCACGATGAGATCGCGCTCCTCGAGCGGCAACTCCGCCACGTACGCGAGGCGGACGGCCGCGTCCGGATGTTTGTGGCGCGGTGGCGTGCGAAATCGATCCAGCAAGGTCATGACCAGTCGTGTCCGATTCGTGCCATTCTAATAGGGCCAATACGGCTCTTTCGGCACTTTCATTACACGCTTTTTACACGGGGCCCTCGTTTTCCAATTTCATGGATCGGCGTGGGAAACACGCCAGAATGGTTGATTTCGCCGCCCTCGTCCGGCAACTCGAACACGCGCTGAATGCCCCGCTCCCGGGCGCTTCGGCGCAGGAGGTCCTCGCTCCGCGGCCGCGCCGGGGCTGGCCACCGACCTTCGACCCGGCACGCCTCCGGCAGGCGGCGGGCCTTCTGCTCGTGTTCCCCATCGTCCACCGTGCGCACATCGTGCTCACGGTGCGCGCCGACACGCTGGACCGACACCGCGGTCAGGTGTCGCTGCCCGGCGGCGGCGTCGAGCCGGGCGAAACCATCGAGCAGGCGGCGTTGCGCGAGGCGCGCGAAGAAATCGCGCTGCGGATCGACGATGTGCGCGTGCTCGGAGCGCTGACGCCGCTCGACATTCCGGTGAGCGGCTTCCGCCTGCATCCGATCGTCGCCGTCGCCGGGGCGCGGCCCATCCTCACGCCGGCGGACGGCGAGGTGGTGCGAATTCTCGAGGTGGCCGTTGACGACCTCACGGACCCCGAGCGGCTGGTGTCCGTCGAGCGCGAGCGAGACGGGCGCGCGCTGATCGTCCCCGCGTTTCACGTGGGCGGTGACGAGATCTGGGGCGCCACGGCCATGGTGCTCGCTGAATTCCT
>JAHFUO010000128.1:4427-7200 GCA_023265015.1 Acidobacteriota bacterium
AGATGTCGTAGTACAACGCGAACTCCCATGGATGCGGCCGGAGGCGGATCGCATCCACTTCCTTCTTGCGCTTGTACTCCAGCCAGACGTCGATCACGTCGCGTGTAAATACATCACCCTTGAGCAGGAAGGCGTGGTCCTTCGCGAGGGCGTCGAGCACTTCATCCAAACTGCCCGGCGTCTTGGCGACCTTGGCCAGGTCTTCCGGCGAGAGATCGTACAGATCCTTGTCGAGCGGCCCGGGCGGCGTCATCTTGTTCTGGATGCCGTCCAATCCGGCCATGAGCATGGCGGCGAACGCCAGGTACCCGTTCGCGCCCGGATCGGGGAACCGTACCTCGACGCGCTTCGACTTCTCGCTCCGCGAATACAGTGGGATCCGGACAGCCGCGCTGCGGTTGCGTTGCGAGTAGATCAGGTTGATCGGCGCCTCGTAGCCCGGCACGAGTCGCCGGTACGAGTTGGTCGTCGGCGCGCAGAACGCGAGCAAGGCCGGCGCGTGCTTGAGAATGCCTCCGATGTAGTGCAAGGCCATCGTGCTCAGGTCGGCGTACTTGCCCCGCTCGAAGAACAGGTTCTTCTTGCCCTTCCAGAGGCTCTGGTGCACGTGCATGCCCGAGCCGTTGTCCTGAAAGATCGGTTTGGGCATGAACGTGACGGTCTTGTTGTGGCGCTTGGCCACCTGTTTGATGACGTACTTGTACTTCAGCAGGTTATCCCCCATCGTCAGCAGGGAATCGAACCGCATGTCGATCTCGGCTTGCCCGGCCGTGCCAACCTCGTGGTGCTGGACCTCGACGTTCACGCCAACCTGCTCGAGGGTGAGCAGCATTTCGGTGCGGATGTCCTGTAGCTGATCGGTCGGCGGCACCGGGAAGTAGCCTTCCTTGTAACGCACCTTGCTGCCCAGGTTCTGCGACGGCGACGTCGCGCTCGCCCGCTCCTCGCGGCCTGAGTTCCAGAATCCCTCGCTCGAGTCGATGTGGTAGTAGCCGTGGTTGTAGCTCTGGGAAAAGCGGACGTCATCGAAGATATAGAATTCCGCTTCGGGCCCGAAATACGCGGTGTCGGCGACGCCGCTGGACTTCAGGTAGGCCTCGGCCTTGATCGCGATCTGCCGCGGGTCGCGGGTGTACATCTTGCCGGTCACGGGGTCTTTGACGTTGCAGATGAGCACCAGCGTCGGCGCCACCGTAAAGGGGTCCATGAAGGCGGTGTCCGGGTCGGGCATCAACAGCATGTCGCTTTCCTGGATCTCCTGGAAGCCACGGATGCTGGATCCGTCGAAGCCGAGGCCCTCTTCGAAGGCGTCGGCGGAAAACTCTTTGGTGGAGACCGTAAAGTGCTGCCAAAGCCCCGGCAGGTCGACGAATCGCACGTCCACCACCTGGACCTTCTTCTCCTTGATGAGCTGCATGACATCGTTCGCTTTCATCGCCATCTCGCCTCCCTCTTCACAGTAAATGGTCCAGGTCCCCACCGGGAACCCCGTAGACCGCGGTGTGCCGGCACGGCATCTTACACGACGTCCCTCTCGCCGGGGCGCATATTCTAGATCGTCAGGCCCATACCAACAAATGTGTGGCCTTCCTGCGGTTTTCATCACTGCGTCGGCGCGCGAAGCGGCCGCAGCCAGCCGGTACGACCGTTGCTCGGAGAGGCAAGTCGTGGCCACGCTAAGATACGATTGACCGTTGGCCAAACGACCGCCACCCGCCGGACGATCGCTCTTCGACCACATCGATGCCACCGAGGGCAACGGCCGTGACGCCGCGCGCGGCGCGCCATCGATCGCCGGCGTGGGCCACGGCCCCGGCACGACCGACGCGGTCGCGTTGCACGAAGCGGCGCAGTCGCGGTACCTCAACTACGCGCTGTCGGTCATCACGGCGCGCGCCCTGCCGGACGTTCGCGACGGGCTCAAACCGGTGCAGCGCCGCATCCTCTACACGATGTGGCAGCAGAGCCTGACGGCCGACACCAAGCACCGAAAGTGCGCGAAGGTGGTCGGCGACGTCATGGGGAGCTTTCACCCGCACGGCGACGCCGCGCTCTACGAAACGCTCGTGCGCATGGCGCAGTCCTTCTCGTTGCGGTACCCGCTCGTCGACGGCTCCGGGAATTTCGGATCGCTCGACGGCGACAGCGCCGCGGCGATGCGGTACACGGAGTGCCGTCTCGCGCGCGTCGCCGACGAGATGCTGAGCGAGATCGATCGGGCGACGGTGCCCTTCCGGCCGAACTACGACGGGACGAAGACCGAGCCGGTGGTGCTGCCGGCGCGGATCCCCAACCTCCTCGTCAACGGCGGCACCGGCATCGCCGTGGGCATGGCGACCAACATCCCGCCGCACAATCTCGCCGAGGTCTGCACGGCGCTCGTCAAGCTCCTCGACAACGAAGATTTGAGCAGCGCGCAGTTGTGCCGCTACATCAAAGGCCCCGACTTCCCCACCGGCGGACAGATCCTGAACTCGCCGGACGAGTTGAAGCAGATCTACAAGACCGGGTCGGGCTCGATCAGGTTGCGCGGCACGTGGGACATCGGACCGGAAACGCGCTCGACCAAGACCATCTACGTCGAGAGCGTGCCGTACACGGTCAACAAGGCGCAGCTAGTCGAGGCGATCGCCGACATCGTCATCAGTCGCAAGCTCCCGCAGTTGGTCGATGTGAAAGATCTGTCGACCGAGGACGTGCGCATCGCGCTCGAGATGAAGAAGGACGCCGACGAGAAGATGATCATGTCGTACCTCTTCAAGCACACGCCGCT
>JAHFUO010000028.1:0-23734 GCA_023265015.1 Acidobacteriota bacterium
TCCAGCTGCCGCCGTTGAAGATACCGGGGACGTCGCACATGTACTGCGACGGACCTCCGGCAATTTCGACTTTCCTCAACTTGTGGGCCGTCTCAAAGGCAAGAAACCGGCCATCCGGAGACCAAAAGGGCCAATTCGCGTCCTCTGTGCCCGGAAGAATCTCAGGTTTCAGCGAATCAAGTGCCCGCGTCCAGAGAACAGGCCGACCCTCAGGGTTCGGCGCGACGTATGCGATATGCCGACCATCGGGCGAAACGCTCAAGAGACCGTCTCCCCGCATTCGAGGAGTTGGTATCTGGAATCGAGTTAGATCTGCGTCCGCTGCAACTTCCCGCCAGTGACGAATCGCAACGACCGCGGCAGGAATCAAAATGAGTGTAAGAACGAGGGCGATGAGCCACGCTGCGTAAGTCTGAACGGTGCCTTTCGGTTCAAGTGCTTCGTCAGACCTCGACCCTGTGAGTTCCAACCGAGCGTCGCCGATATCTCGCAGCCGCTCGCGCGGTTCTTTCTTCAGGCACCTCTGCAGCAGATCGCGGAGTCGCAGCGGCGTCGATGCCGGCAGGTTCGTCCAATCGGGCTCCTTCGTAAGCGCCGCAATCATCACGTCCGTGATGTCATCCCCGGCGAAAGGACGCGCGCCGGTGAGCATCTCGAAGAGCACGCAGCCGAACGCCCAGATGTCCGCCCGCTTGTCGACGGTCTTGCCGCGCGCCTGCTCGGGGGCCATATAGGCGGCCGTCCCCAGAATTACTCCGGCACCAGTCATCATTGCCGGCGACGTGATGGTCGGCGAGATGGTCAGGTCCGGCCGTACGGGGGGGCCGCCTTCAGGCGGCCCGGAGAGCTTCGCTAACCCGAAGTCCAGCACCTTCACCGTGCCGTCGGGCCGCACCTTGATGTTCGCGGGTTTCAGATCGCGATGCATGACGCCGTGCTCGTGCGCCGCTTCCAGCGCCTCGCAGATCTGTCGCGCGATCGGTAGCGCTTCGTCGAGCGCGATCGACCCCCGTGCAATCCGATCGGCGAGCGTGTCGCCCTCGACGAGTTCGAGTACGAGCGCGTGCGTGTCGCCACTGTCCTCGAAGCCGTAGATCGCCGCGATGTTCGGATGGTTCAGCGAGGCGAGCAGCTGCGCCTCGCGCGTGAAGCGCGCCACGCGCTCGGCATCAAGCGCAAAGTCAGCGGGGAGAATCTTGAGCGCGACGTCCCGATTCAGCTTGGCATCCCGCGCACGATACACCTCGCCCATGCCGCCTGCGCCGAGGGCGGAGAGGATTTCATACGGGCCAATTCGCGCGCCAGCGACGAGAGACATGTCAGATTGTCAGCCGACCGCCCGCCATTATAAAGAGTTTCGAGAATCGCAACGCGCGGTGCCGACCATGATTGCAGGATCTGCGTACCCGAGACGCGCACTTCGGCGATTCCTCAGACATTCGCGACGGCATATCGCCTGCACCGCCCTGTGCGGGAGGGACGATGGTACGATTGACGTCGCGACAGCGCGAAGCGCTGATCGAGAAGGTACCGGATGTGGCCAACCTGATCGCAGGATCGATGTTCTTTGGTCAGTTTTTGACCGACCGACCGTTTTCCGCGATCATTGCCATGGCGGGTCTTAGTGCGTCGGTTTCGTTGTGGGTCTTGGCCCTGACACTCGCCAAGGAGGACAGGAGATGACCGGATTTTTCATTGTCGCCTACGGCTTGGTCATCTTCTTTGGCATCATCACGCTCATCGATTGGCTTGGTCGTCGGAAAGACCGGCAATCGCGAAATCGCGCTGCATAGCTCGAAGCCGCCAGCGTCACCATCGATCCACGACGGCTGTTCCCCGCCGCGATTGCTTCAACGGCAATTGCATCGGGCGCAGCTCGCGGCGGAACGGATCCAGCACGAGGCCGAATCCTTCGAGCGTCGTCGCACCCAGTAGCGGGTCGTCGCCGGGCTCACCCACGATCACCATCGAGTCGCCGCGGCGACCCTCGTACTCGAAGGTCGCCGTCGCCAGGCGCCGGTGGATGACCTCACCGTTCGCGAGCACGAACTCGCGCGTCGAATGCGGCTCGATTTCGAGCCTCTGTAAGACCGGTTCAGGAACCAGCGAGTAGACCGCACCCGAGTCGACGAGGCACTGCACTTCCTCCGACCGATGGCCGTTGGCCGGATTCCCAACTTTGACCTTCACGAAGGTGAGACCCATCTCTAGCGTCCTGAGGGATTATCGGTCTCTTTCGTTCGGATCCTGCAACAGGATCGCGGTTGCGGGTACGCAGAAACTGCACCGATCGCGGTTGCGCACAGCCAGATTCCCAGGCAAACGCACCGGGCATGCGCCGTGCTTGGCCCAGAATGACGATGGTAGAATTGGGCCCGCGTCAGCGCGTGCTGCTTGCCGAAACATCGCGCGATATCGCGAACATCGCGGCGGGCGCCACAGTCTTCGGCCAGTTTCTTGGCGAGCGTCCATTTTCACCGCCGATCGCAATCGGCGGCGTGATCTTGTGGGTGTGTGTGGTGATCTTCGCCATTCGCCTGATGGGGAAAGAGGAAGCATGACTGGTCTCTTTATCTTCCTCGGTGGTATCACGCTCTTTCTGGGTCTCGTGACCCTCTTCGACGACATCGCGTATCGGCGGAACCGCAAGACGGGCAAGCATTAGCCGGTCCCGCCGCGCCTCACACCGCTTTGACACTCACACCGCGTTCCGTTGACTTTCCCCCGGCCGCCGCTCTAAGCTGCGCCGTTCCTGCCTTCGCTTCATAGGCCGACCTGACCACCTCCGCCAAGGCTACGGTGGTCCGCCGAAGCTCTACACGAATGCGGAAGGTCGGCCTCTACATCGAATGTGCTCCACTCTGAGAGGGACCTATGAAGCTCTCGGTTAGTATCCAGGTCAACGGTCGCACTTACGATCGCGAGATTGAGCCGCGGCTCCTGCTGGTCCATTTCCTGCGCGACAGCATCGCCCTCACCGGCACCAAGATCGGCTGCGACACGAGCCAATGCGGAGCGTGCACCGTGCTCCTCGACGATGTCGCCGTGAAGGCGTGCACGTGTCTCGCGGCGCAGGCCGACGGCTGTAGCGTGACCACCATCGAAGGGCTCGCGCCCGATGGAAGGCTCAACGCGCTTCAGGAGGCGTTCTGGACCAAGCACGGCCTCCAGTGCGGCTTCTGCACGCCGGGGATGATCTTTGCGGCGCAGGCGTTGCTCCGCGTCAACGGCAATCCCTCGCCCGAGCAGATCCGGCACGCGCTCGAAGGGAATCTCTGTCGCTGCACGGGCTACCAGAACATCGTCCGATCGGTGCAGGCAGCGGCCGCTGCGGGAGTCCGGTGATGGCGACCACGGTTGCCGCTCCTGCCCGCGTGTTCGGATCCGGCATCAGGCGCCGCGAAGATCCCAGGTTGCTGACCGGGACGGCGCGATACACAGCAGATTTCACGCTGCCGGGGCAGCTGTACGCGGCGATCCTGCGGAGTCCGCATGGACACGCGCGAATCAGGAAGATCGGCTCGTCTGCCGCGAAGGCTGCGCCTGGCGTGGTCGCAGTATTTACCGGCGCCGACACCGAAGGTGTCCTCCAGTCGATCCCGTGCGCGTGGCTTGTCCCGAACTCGGACCTGAAGGTCGCCCCGTACCCGCCGCTCGCCAGGGATGTCGTCCGGTACGTTGGCGATGCGGTGGCCGTTGTTGTCGCCGAGTCCGCGCAGCAGGCGTACGATGCCGTCGAGCTGATCGACGTCGATTACCAGCCGCTGCCGGCGACGGTCGACCCCGAGCACGCGGTGAAACCGGGTGCGCCGCAACTCCACGGGGAGGCGCCGAACAACATCGCGTTTCACTGGACGGTCGCCGGCGGCGACGTCGATGCCGCGTTCAAGGCGGCGGAGGTCGTCGTTCGCGATCGGATCGTCCAGCAGCGGCTCATCCCGACCGCGATGGAGACGCGCGGCGCGCTGGCGCACTACGTGCCGGCCACCGGCGAGCTCACGCTCTGGAACACGACGCAGAACCCGCACATCGTGCGGTTCATCATGTCGCTTGTCACCGGCATTCCCGAGGATCGTCTCCGCGTCATCGCGCCGGAGGTCGGCGGCGGCTTCGGCAGCAAGATTCCGCAGATCCAGGGCGACTTCATCACCGTGTTCTGCTCGATGAAGCTGGGTCGGCCCGTGAAGTGGATCGAGAGCCGCTCTGAGAACTACCAGTCAACGACTCACGGACGGGATCACGTGCAGGACGTCGAGCTGGCGGCCACGAAAGACGGACGCATCCTCGGACTTCGGTGCACGGTGTGGGCCGGCATGGGCGCGTATCTGTCAACCGCGGCGCCAGGCATTCCCACGATTCTTCACGGCCTGATGCTCTCCGGCCCGTACAAGATCGGCGCCGTGAAAGAGGATGTCTACGGCGTCTACACGAACACGACGCCGGTGGAGGCGTATCGCGGAGCCGGTCGTCCCGAAGCGACGTTCATGCTCGAGCGCATCATCGATCGGCTTGCCGACGAGATCGGCGTCGACCCGGTGGAAGTGCGGCGCCGCAATCTGATTCCGCCGTTCGACAACGGCTTCGATGTGATCACGGGGCTCAAGTACGACAGCGGCAATTACAAGGGGGCGCTCGACAAGGCGCTCGCGCACGCCGGCTACGAGCAGCTCCGCGCGGAACAGGCGGAAGCGCGGAAGAAGGGCCGGTACCTCGGCATCGGCGTGTCGATGTACGTCGAGATCTGCGGTCTCGGGCCCTCGCAGGTTGCCGGCGCCGTCGGTTTCCAGGGCGGCCTGTGGGAGAGCGCGATCGTCCGCTTCCATCCAAGCGGCAAGGCACACGTGTTCATCGGCTCGTCGCCGCACGGCCAGGGCGAGGAGACCACATTCGCGCAGATCGTCGCCGACGAGCTCGGGGTCAGTGTCAACGACGTGAAGGTCGTGCATGGCGACACCGACATCACGCCGATGGGCTGGGGCACGTATGGAAGCCGCACCACGGCGGTGAGCGGCGCGGCGCTCGCGATCGCGACGCGAAAGATCAAGGAGAAGGCGCGGCTCCTCACCAGTCACCTGCTCGAGGCAGCCGTCGAGGACATCGACTACGCCAACGGGAAGTTCTTCGTGCGCGGTTTCCCCGATCGTCATAAGACGATCCAGGACATCGCGTTGATGGCGAACGTCGCGTGGAACATGCCGCAGGGCATGGAGCCGGGACTGGAAGCGACGACCTCCTACGATCCGCCGAACTTCGTCTTTCCGTTCGGCGCGCACCTTGCGGTGGTGGAAGTCCAGCCCGAGACCGGACACATCGAGCTGAAGCGCTACGTCGCGGTGGACGACTGCGGGCCGCAGATCAACCCGATGATCGTCGAAGGGCAGGTGCACGGCGGCGTCGTCCAGGGCATCGGCCAGGCGCTGTGGGAGCAGGCGGTCTACGACGCAAACGGTCAGCTGCTCACCGGCTCGCTGGCCGACTACGCGATCCCGCGCGCCGACGTGCTGCCCGACATCGAAGTGCTGTCGACCGTCACGCCGTCGCCGCACCATCCGCTCGGGGTGAAAGGCATCGGGGAGGCGGGCACGATCGCGTCAACGTGCACGGTGTACAACGCGGTGATCGATGCGCTCGAGCCGTTCAAGGTGCAGTCGATTCAGATGCCACTCACGCCTGAACGGGTCTGGCGGGCGATCGCCGAGCGGAAGGGAGCCTGAGCATGTATTCCGCAGACTTCGACTACCACCGCGCGCGTTCGCTGGCAGACGCCCAGCGGCTGCTTGCCGCGCATCCGGGCGCGAAGCTGCTGGCCGGCGGCCACAGCTTGATCCCGCTCATGAAGCTCCGGCTTGCCGCGCCGTCGGCGGTCATCGACATCGGCCGAATCCCGGAGCTGCGCGGGATTTCGAGGAGCGGCGACAGCATTCGCATCGGCGCACTGACGACTCATGCGGAGCTCGCTGCATCCGCTGATCTCCAGAAATCCGCCGCCGCGCTTGCCGAAGCTGCCGGTCTCGTCGGCGATCCGGCGGTGAGAAGCCGCGGCACGATCGGCGGCAACGTCGCGCATGCCGATCCCGCATCCGATCTGCCGACCGTGCTCGTGGCGCTCGACGCGCGCATCACCGCGGTCGGCCCGAAGGGCGAGCGGACGATTTCCGCCGATGACTTCTTCACGGGCATCATGACGACCGCGCTTGCAGACGATGAGGTCGTGACGGCGATCGCCGTGCCTGCGTCGGTCCGCGGACAGGGGTCTGCGTACGTGAAGTTCGCGCATCCCGCGTCGCGTTACGCGGTCATCGGCGCGGCCGCGCTCGTATCCATCGCGAACAACCGGTGCAGCGGCGCACGCGTCGCGCTCGGTGGCCTGCTCCCGCACGCCAGCCGTGTACGTTCGGTGGAGAAAGCCCTCACTGGCAAGCCGCTCGACGCGGCGGCGATCGAGGCCGCGGCGGCGCTGGCCCAGGCCGATCTTGGCAGCAATGTCGCCGGCGATATCTATGCGTCGGCCGAGTATCGTACGGCGATGGCTCCTGTGTACGTGAAGCGCGCGGTCGCCGCGGCCGCCGCGCGCGCCGGCCTCGCGTGAGCCCCGGACTCGACGCGGTTCCTGCTTCCATCGAGGCGCTGCAGCAGGCACTCGCCCGCGAAGGCTACGTCGCCGAGCGCGGGCTGGCCGTGCCGATCTATCTCGCGCTGCGTCTGAAGCGTCCGCTGTTCCTGGAAGGAGAAGCGGGCGTCGGTAAGACCGAGGTGGCGAAGGTGCTCTCCGCCGCGCTGCAGACGCCGCTGATCCGGTTGCAGTGCTACGAGGGTCTCGACGTCAGCCAGGCGGTCTACGAGTGGAACTACCCGCGTCAGATCCTCGAGATCAGGCTGCTCGAGACTGCGGCGGGTTTGGACCGCGCCGCGGTGGCGCGTGAGCTCTTTACCGAGACGTTCCTCATCAAACGGCCGCTGCTGCGCGCGCTGGAGCAGACGCGAGACCGGCCGCCGGTGCTGCTGATCGACGAGATCGATCGCGCGGACGAGGAGTTCGAGGGCTACCTGCTCGAGTTCCTCTCGGATTTCCAGGTCACAATTCCCGAGCTTGGAACCATCCGGGCGTCGGAGCCGCCCGTCGTTGTCATCACGTCGAACCGGACGCGCGAGGTGCACGACGCGCTCAAGCGCCGCTGTGTCTACAGCTGGATTCCGTATCCGGACTTCGAGAAGGAATATCGGATCGTGACCGCGAAGGTGCCTGGCGCGTCCGCGCGGCTGGCCAGGCAGGTGACGGCCTTCGTTCAGGAGCTTCGCACCGCCGACCTGTACAAGGCCGCGGGCATCTCCGAGACGCTGGACTGGGCGGCGGCGCTCGTCGCGCTCGACCGCGAGGTGCTCGACGCGGATGTGATCGGCGACACGCTCGGGCTCCTCCTGAAGAACCAGGAAGACATCGACAGCGTGCGCGAGAGAGTGCAGACGGTGCTTGCACGCGCCTTGACCGTGACGTGACGCCGGGTCCGCGGCGTCTGATCGCGAGCCGTTGGGCGGGTGCCGCGAAGCGGACCCGCCGGAAGGAGCCGTAGGGCGGGTGCCGCGAAGCGGACCCGCCGGAAAGAGCCGTAGGGCGGGCCCCGCGAAGCGGACCCGCCGGAAAGAGCCGTAGGGCGGGTGCCGCGAAGCGGACCCGCCGGAAAGAGCCGTAGGGCGGGCCTTCACGGCCCGCCGGACCGTAAGTTATGGCCGCGCTCGTCGTCAACCTGCTGCTGTTCGGCCGCGTCCTCCGCGCGGCAGGCCTGCCGGTGCATCATTCCCGTCTGGTCCACGCGATCCAGGCGCTCGAGTGGATTGGCGTCGGGAGCCGGACCGATGTCCGCGCGACGCTGTGCGCCCTGCTCGTGCACCGCCATGAAGATCTGCCGGTGTTCGACGAAGCGTTTGATGCGTTCTTCAGCGCGCACGGGACGTCCGCGCTGAATCTTCCGCTCTTCTCCCTCGGCGAGCGCGCACGCGTCGTCGCGAAGCGGGAGGCGGGTGTTCCGCAGCGCGTTGATCTCGAAGACGCCGTGCCGGAATCATCGTCTGCGGCTGCCTTCGCGGTCGGCGCGTACAGCTCCGTCGAAGTGTCCCGCACCAAGGATTTCGCGGAGTTCACGGCCGCTGAGCTCGCACGTGCGCGGCAGCTGCTCACGCGTCTGCCGTGGCAGGCCGGCGTTCGCCGAACCCGGCGGTGGGAACGCGCAGGGCGCGGCGCGATCGATCTCCGCCGGATCCTGCGCCGTAACCTGATGCGCGGAGGAGAGCCGCTGGACCTTCCGCGCCGCGTCCGCCGCGACGCGGTTCGCCCGATCGTGCTTCTTGCCGACGTCAGCGGATCGATGGACCGGTACAGCCGGATGCTGCTGCATTTTGCATGCGGGCTGGCGCGCAGCGCCCGGGACGTCGAGAGCTTCCTCTTCGCGACGCGTCTCACGCGCGTGACTCGCAGCGTAGCGGCGCCAGGCGGGCATCGCACGGTGACGCGCCTGGTCCGCGATCTCCAGGACTGGGGCGGCGGCACGCGCATTGGTGAAGCGCTGCGGACGTTCAATACGCGCTGGGCGCGCCGCGTGATGCGCCACGGTCCCGTCGTGTTGATCGTGTCGGACGGATGGGACCGTGGTGATCCTGAGCTGCTCGGTCGAGAGCTCGCGCGCCTGCGCCGGAGCTGCGCGCGCCTCATCTGGCTGAATCCGCTGCTTGGATCCGCGCAGTACGAGCCGTTGACACGCGGGATGCAGATGGCGCTCCGGCACGTCGACGATTTCCTCCCGGTCCACAACCTGACCAGTCTCGAAGGGCTGGCGATTCATCTTCGGAGCCTGCCGTCCGGCCGCCATGGACATCACAGCCACGTATAGCTTCGCGGCACCGCCATCGGAGGTCTGGAATCTGCTGATGGACCCCGACGCGATCGCCGCGTGTCTTCCCGGTTGCTGCGAGCTGCGACCCCTTCCCGCCCTGAGCGGAGTCGAAGGGGGCGACGACCGGTACCAGGCTGAGCTGATCATTGGTGTCGCCGCCGTCTCGGGGACGTTCACGGCGACGATCGCTCTCTCGGACAAGGTGCCGCCGCACTCCTACCGCTTGCAGGTCGATGCGACCGGGAAACCTGGCTTCGCGCACGGATCGGCAACCATCGTGCTCTCAGCGGAGCAAAACGGAACGTTGGCCCACGTGACGGCCGCGGCCAACGTCGGCGGTCTCATTGCGCGCGTCGGCCAGCGCCTGCTCGAAGGTGTCGCGCGGATGACAATGGATCGCTTCTACGGGTGCCTCGCGAAACGGGTCGCAGGGGCCGGCTCGTAGGGGCCGGCTTTCTTGTCCGACGAAGCTCGAAGAGCGAAGTCGGAAGCCGGCCCAGCAATATAATTTAACAGCTCGTTCAATGAGCCAGTCTGTCGTTCGGCGTTCCACGTTCGCGCTGCGCGCGTGCCCGAACTCCGAATTCCTGATGGTCCTTGATAAGATCGCGATGTGATTCCGGAGCACCTCCGGCCGTTCTTCTGGGACGTGAATGTCGACACGTTCCAGCCGGAGGCCCACCCTGAGTACACCATTGCCCGAGTCCTCGATCGCGGCGACGTTGACGCAGTCGCGTGGCTGAAAACCCGGTTTACCGAAGACGCGATTAAGGACGTGATTCGCCGCGATCGACACCTAACCCCCCGTTCCGCAAATTACTGGGCCCTCATCTATCAGATTCCACTCCAGGACGTCGCGGCGTTGCGGTAGTGTTCTCCTTCGCATCATCACTGAGGAGCAGGTTCCATGACGAGCCGGGAACCCGTGTGGCACACGGAGGTGATCACGCCGCAGGTGGAACGGGTGCTGGCTGAGCTCGGGAGTCAGGGCGTCGTCGCGCCGTTCTACCTGGCCGGAGGCACGGCATTGGCCCTCTCCTTCGGCCACCGGCGATCGATCGACCTGGATTTCTTCACTACGGAATCGTTTCAAGAGGACCAGCTGCTCAGGGGCCTTCAGCCGCAGACTCGCCTCTCGGTCATTGCCAGGGAGCATCAGACGCTGCACCTTCACATCGGCAATGTCAAAGTCAGTTTCCTCGGCTACGCGTACCCAGTACTCTTCCCGCTCCTGTCGCTGGCCGGCGTCAAGGTCGCTGACCCGCGCGATATCGCCTGCATGAAGATCAGCGCCCTTGCTGGACGCGGGACCCGGCGCGATTTTTTCGACGTCTATGTCGCAGCCCGACAGTACGGCTTGAATGACCTGTTGGCCCTCTTTCGGCGTAAGTACGCCGCAGCCGATTACAGTACGATCCACATATTGAAGTCGCTCACCTTCTTCGCCGATGCCGAGCGCGACCCTCTCCCGGATCTCCTCCTCCCGCTCACATGGGACGACGTGAAACATTTCTTTCAAGCCGAAGTACCGCGCTTAAGTCTGCCGTAGCCCTTCGGAATCCAGTCGTTCACGCTTCTGCGTTCCTTCTTCTCCGTTCGCCCCCAGCGCGGCGGCCGTCTCCGGTACCTTCAAGTTCACCATCGCTCGAAACTGGCGTGGGGGCCGGCTTTCTTGTCCGACGAAGCTCGAAGAGCGAAGTCGGAAGCCGGCCCGACGATATACTTTGACGGCTCGTTCAATGAGCCAGTCTGTCCATCCATTTGATGTCGTACGGGTTGGGGGCGCGGCTCCCGAGACCCGGCACGACGGCGCGGCCGTCGAGGAGCCGCTCGAGATTCGTCTCGAGGGCGCTCCGTTCGTCGTGACGATGCGGACGCCCGGCGCGGATCGCGAGCTGGCCGCCGGGTTCTTGCTCGCGGAGCGGATTATCGAAGGGCCGGACGATCTCGGCACGATCCATCACTGCACTGACGCTGGAGGTCCGGCTCCCGACTTCGTTCTTCGAGCTTCCGACTTCGCGCCTGGCGCTTCGTCGGACAGGTCGTCGGGCAAGGAAGCCGGACCCTACCGTGCGGGGAGCAGCGCCGCAGGCAATGTCCTCAACGTGACGTTGTCCGGCGACGCATCCGCGCGCGCGACGTCAGCGCTTGCGACACGCCGCCTGGTGACGACGACCAGCGCGTGCGGGGTGTGCGGCCGCCAGTCGATTGACGACCTGATGCGCGGCGTGCGGGCGATCGAAGGCTCGTGGACGGTGCCTCGCTCGGTGATTGTCGCGCTGCCGGACCGGCTGCGCGCGGCGCAATCGGCGTTCGAGGAAACCGGCGGACTCCACGCGGCAGGCCTGTTCGATCGCTCGGGCACGTTGATGGCCGTTGCCGAGGACGTCGGGCGGCACAACGCGGTTGACAAGGTCATCGGATCGCAGCTTCTGCTCGATCGGTTTCCCTTGAGCGATCGTCTCCTGTTCGTCAGCGGGCGGACGTCGTTCGAGATCGTGCAGAAGGCGGTGACCGCCCGGATTCCCGTCGTTGCTGCGGTCTCCGCGCCGTCGAGCCTCGCGATCGAGCTGGCGCGCGACGCGCGCGTGGCGCTGCTCGGGTTCGTGCGCGGCGGCACGTTCAACATCTACTCCTGTCCCGAGCGCATCGAGCTCTGATGACGTCCTCGACGCCCGCGTCGACGGCACACCAGACGATCGAGCGCGTCATCGAGCAGCTCCGGCACAAGCCGGGCGCGCTGCTGCCGGTGCTTCACGGGATCCAGGACACGCTCGGCTTCATCCCGCCGGATGCGGTGCCGCTCATTGCCGGCCGGCTGAACCTCTCGCGCGCCGAGGTGCACGGCGTCATCAGCTTCTACCATCACTTCCGCGACACGCCGCCTGGACGGCACATCGTGCACGTGTGCCGCGCCGAATCGTGCCAGGCCATGCAGGGGCGCGCGCTCGAGCAGCACGCGAAGGAGCGGCTCGGCGTCGACTTCCACCAGACGACCGGAGACGCCGCGTTCACGCTCGAGCCGATCTACTGCCTCGGCAACTGCGCGCTGTCGCCCGCGGTCATGGTTGACGGTCGGGTATACGGCCGCGTGACGCCGGCACGCTTCGACGAAATAGTTACTCTGCAGGGTAGGGGCGGGTCTTCAGACCCGCCCGCGCCGAGATCCGATGGCCCGCGCGTCTTCGTCCCTCGCGACTCCGGCGCCCTATCGATGGGTGCTGATGACGTTGCGGCAGCTATCGGCACGAGCGCGAACGTCGTCCGGAATGGCTCCCGCGGCCTCTACTGGCTCGAGCCGCTCGTCGAGGTTGAGACCACGAGCGGGCGCATCGCGTACGGACCGGTGCAGCCGTCGGACGTTGACAGCTTATTTGCCGCGGGCTTCCTGTCAGGCGGCGAGCATCCGCTGCGACTCGGCCCAACCGAAGAGATCCCGTACCTCGAGAACCAGGAGCGCCTCACGTGCGCGCGCGTCGGCATCATCGATCCAGTGAGCATCGACGACTACACCGCGCACGGCGGTTTTGAAGGGCTGCGGCGCGCGCTCACCATGAGCCCGGCGGATATTGTGAAGGACGTCACCGACTCGGGCCTTCGAGGGCGCGGCGGCGCCGCGTTTCCAACAGGCATCAAGTGGCGCACGGTGCTCGATCAGCCTGTCGCGCAGAAGTACGTCACGTGCAACGCGGACGAGGGCGACTCGGGCACCTTCTCCGACCGGATGATCATGGAAGGCGATCCGTTCGTGCTGATCGAAGGGATGATCATCGCGGGGATCGCCGTCGGAGCGACCGAAGGCTATATCTACCTGCGCGTCGAGTATCCGCACGCGAAGCGAGTGCTCGAGGAGGCGATCGCGGCGGCGTACGCCGCCGGCTATCTCGGCGCAGACGTGCTGGGCAGCGGCACGCGCTTCGATCTCGATATGCGGATCGGCGCGGCCGCGTACATCTGCGGCGAGGAGACCTCGATGCTCGAGAGCCTCGAGGGGAAGCGAGGCGAGATCCGCGTGCGGCCTCCGATGCCCGCCGTCGAAGGGCTCTTCGGCAGGCCGACGGTCGTCAACAACGTCATCTCGCTGGCGAGCGTGCCGATCATTCTCGCGAAGGGCGCTGCGTACTACCGCGACTACGGCATGGGCCGCTCCCGCGGCACGCTGCCAATCCAGCTTGCCGGGAACATCAGGCACGGCGGCCTTGTGGAAAGGGCGTTCGGCGTCACGCTCCGCGAGCTGCTCTACGACTACGGCGGCGGCTCGGCGTCCGGGCGGCCGATCCGCGCGGTGCAGGTCGGGGGTCCGCTCGGCGCGTATATCCCCGCCTCGCAATTCGACACGCCGGTCGACTACGAAGCGTTCACGGAGATCGGCGCGCTCCTCGGCCACGGCGGCATCGTCGCCTTCGACGACACCGTGCAGATGGCGGAGATGGCGCGCTACGCGATGGAGTTCTGCGCCCACGAGTCGTGCGGCAAGTGCACGCCGTGCCGCATCGGCTCGATCCGCGGCGTGGAAATCATGGACGCCGTCCTGGCGGGTCAGAACCTGGAAGCGAACGTCGCGTTACTGGACGAGCTCTGCGACACGATGCTGCACGGCTCCTTATGTGGTCTTGGCGGTTTGACCCCTTATCCTGTACAAAGCGCGTTGAAGCATTTCAGGGAAGACTTCTGATGTACGCCAAAGGCTACCGTGACCTCGGTACCCCGCCTCCAGTAGGGCGGGTCCTTTTGGACCCGCCGAGCCTGGTCACCTTAGAGATTGACGGCACGACCGTGACCGTGCCCGAAGGCACGTCGATCATGCGCGCCGCGGCGCTCGCGTCATGCGACGTCCCGAAGCTGTGCGCCACCGACAGCCTCAAGAGCTTCGGCTCGTGCCGGCTCTGTCTCGTCGAGATCGAAGGACGCCGCGGCTATCCAGCCTCGTGCACGACGCCTGTCGCCGACGGCATGAAAGTCCACACGGAGAGCCGGAAGCTGGCGGACCTTCGCCGCAACGTCATGGAGCTCTACGTCTCCGATCATCCGCTCGAGTGCGTCACCTGTCCGGCGAACGGTCACTGCGAATTGCAGGACATGGCCGAGCGCCTCGACATCACCACCACGCGATACGGCTTCGGCGGCGCAAACCACCACGGCGGCGAGCGCGACGCCAGCAACCCCTACTTCCAGTTCGATCAATCGCTCTGCATCGTCTGCTCGCGCTGTGTGCGCGCGTGCGACGAGGTGCAGGGAACGTTCGCGCTGACAATCCAGGGCCGCGGCTTCGCGTCGCAGGTCGTCGCCAGCGAGCATCAGCCGTTCCTGCAGTCCGAGTGCGTGTCGTGCGGCCAGTGCGTGGAGGCGTGTCCGACCGGCGCGCTGCTGGAGAAGTCTGTCGTCCGTCACGGCCCTGCCGAGCGCGCGGTCACGACTACCTGCGCGTACTGCGGCGTCGGCTGCTCGTTCGAGGTGGAGCTGAAGGACGAGCGCGTCGTGCGGATGACGCCCGACCGGAACGGCCATGCGAATCACGGCCACGCATGCGTCAAAGGACGCTTTGCGTTCGGCTATGCCACGCATGCCGATCGCGCGCTGAAGCCGATGATCCGCAGGAAGATCACCGACCCGTGGCAGGACGTCACGTGGGAAGAGGCGATCGACTACTCCGCGCGGGAGTTCCGTCGCCTGCAGGAGACGCACGGGCCCGATTCGATCGGCGGCATCACGTCGTCGCGCTGCACCAACGAAGAAACGTTCCTCGTGCAGAAGCTGGTGCGCGCGGCGTTCGGCACCAACAACGTCGATACCTGCGCGCGGGTCTGTCATTCGCCGACCGGCTACGGTTTGAAGCAGACGATCGGCGAGTCGGCCGGGACGCAGGCGTTCGACTCGGTCATGCAGGCGGATGCGATCATCGTCGTCGGCGCGAACCCGACCGAAGGCCACCCCGTGTTCGCATCGCGCGTGAAGCAGCGGTTGCGCCAGGGCGCGAAGCTGATCGTGATCGATCCGCGGACGATCGGCCTCGTGCGCGAGCCGCACATAGCCGCCGATTACCATCTGCAGCTCCGGCCGGGGACGAACGTCGCCGTCATCAACGCGCTCGCGCACGTCGTCGTCGCCGAAGGGTTGACGCGGGACGCGTACATCGATGGACGCTGCGAGGCCGACTCGTACCGGAAGTGGAAAGCGTTCATCGCCGAGCCGCGGAATTCTCCAGAGGCCACCGAATCGATCACCGGCGTACCGGCGGCTCTTGTCCGCGGCGCCGCGCGACTCTATGCATCGGCGCCGAACGGCGCGATCTATTACGGCCTCGGCGTCACCGAGCACAGCCAGGGGACGACGATGGTGATGGGCATCGCGAACCTGGCGATGGCCACCGGCAACCTCGGGCGCGAAGGTGTCGGCGTCAGCCCCCTGCGCGGCCAGAACAACGTCCAGGGTTCGTGCGACATGGGATCGTTCCCGCACGAGTTCTCCGGCTACCGGCACGTGTCGGATCCGGCCGTGCGCGGCATGTTCGAAACGAAGTGGGGCGTGGCGCTGAAGTCCGAGCCCGGGCTCCGCATCCCGAACATGTTCGACGCGGCGCTGGACGGCAGCTTCAGGGGGCTGTACGTGCAGGGCGAGGACATCGCGCAGTCGGATCCGAACACGCATCACGTCACGTCGGCGCTCGCGGCGATGGAATGCGTCGTCGTGCAGGATCTGTTTCTGAACGAAACCGCGAAGTACGCGCACGTGTTCCTGCCGGGCTCCTCGTTCCTCGAGAAGGACGGCACGTACACCAACTCGGAGCGGCGGATTTCACGCGTGCGGAAAGTGATGGAGCCGCGCGCCGGCTTCCAGGACTGGGAGGTGACGTGCCTGCTGTCGAACGCGCTCGGCTACCCGATGCGCTACCGGCACCCCTCCGAGATCATGGACGAGATCGCCAGCCTGACGCCGACGTTCGCCGGCGTCACCTACGAGAAGCTCGATCGCCTCGGCAGCATCCAGTGGCCCTGCAACGACCAGGCGCCGGAGGGAACGCCGACGATGCACGTCGGCACGTTCGTGCGTGGAAAAGGGAAGTTCTTCGTCACCGAGTACGTGCCGACGACGGAGCACACATCGTCCGAGTACCCGCTGGTGCTCACGACAGGTCGCATCCTCACGCAGTACAACGTGGGCGCGCAGACGCGGCGGACCGACAACGTGATCTGGCACAGCGAAGACGTCCTCGAGATCCATCCGCACGATGCCGAGGTGCGCGGCATTGCCGACGGCGACTGGGTGGGGATCACGAGCCGCGTCGGCAGCACCGTGTTGCGCGCTGATGTGACAGACCGGGTGCAGCCGGGCGTCGTCTACACGACGTTCCATTTCCCAGAGTCTGGTGCGAACGTCGTCACCACGGAGAACTCGGACTGGGCGACCAACTGTCCCGAGTACAAAGTGACCGCGGTGGAAGCGATTCGCGTGGCGCATCCGGCGGAATGGCGGGCACGGCAGGAGACCGATGTGCACGCGCCTGCCCACGCCCCACACGGACACATCGTCAACGCATGAACGTCGAACGCCTGGTCGCGATGGTCAACGACATCGCGGCGTTCTTCGCGGGCGAGGCGGGGCCGGATGCGCCGGCCGCGGTCGCCAATCACCTGCGCCGTTTCTGGGAGCCCCGGATGCGGCGCCAGATCATCGAGGCCTACCGGACGGACCCCTCCAGCCTCAGGAATCTCAGCGATACGGGGCGCGCAGCGATCAGCCTCCTCGGCGATCAGGACAGCCCCCGCGTCTGATCCGGCGGGCGCAGCGTCATTCGCTCATTAACCGTTGATACAACCAGTGCCCGTGGCTCGATTGCACGAGAGACAGGCAACCTTCCTCGATCGCCTCCGATGAAAGCAGGTAATCGCCGGCACGGCTACCGCGAAGGAAGTCGTCGAAGGAGGCTGCGTCGCGGTGCTTGCCGCCCGCGACTGTCTCCAGCACGAAAAGGTCCCCGTAATTCCAGTGGTCTCGAAAGATCTGTGCTCCATCGAGCCTCTCGCGCTCCGCGAGCAGCAAACCCTGGCTGGAGTGGCTGAGATCGCGGTAATGGAAGGAGTAACAGACCAACCGACTCTCCGCGACTGCGAGCGCGATCACCAGCACCGCGGCGACGATCGCCTTTCGCGCCCTGGTCCGTCTTTCGCCCTCAATCGAGCAGAGCGCGGATGTTCTTCTATAACGGTGAGCGTCCGCGCCAGAAAGTCGTAGGCGAACAGCCTCTCGAGGAATTGCCATTGATCAAGTTGCCAGCGAGCCGCGATCCACGCGGTGACCGGAATGGCGAACAGCCGCAGGGCGATGATCGACGGACCCCATGGCCTGTCTGGGCAACGGAAGAATGTCCACGGCGGATCGTTTGGCTTGGCCCAATCGCGGCGGCGGTGTTTCTCCTGAGATCGATTACTACAACTCGAAGCCTCCGCTGAACGTCTGGCTGATCGCGCTGGCGTTCAAACTGTTCGGTGCGAACCTCGTGTCGCTGCGGCTCGTCTCTGTGGTGTCCGCGTGGTTGACGGTGGCAGTCCTTCAATGCGCCGCAGTCGCGTGCCTAAGGCGCACACCGTGATCGCCACGACCATCAAAACGGCCATTCCTAGAGCGCCGAGGAAGGTCGTGCCGATCCAGTGTTCGCTCGCCCGCATTTCCGAGGCGCTGATCGCGTATAGCGCTTCGTCCCAGTCAGTGACGATTTCGCTGCCCAGTCGGAATGTGAGATTCACCGCGGCAAGCGCGAGCACCGCCACCGACAACGCCGCGTAGTGACGCTCGTAGAATGGTGCACGCGCGGTAGTCCAGGGCACTTCCTGCCAGTACTGGGGTGTAGTTACAGACGTCAATCCACCTTTTTCCGATAGATGTGGCACCTTTTGGTCGCAGATGATGACCTGCTCCTGACCGCGCTCCTCATTGCTGAAAGCCGCCGGCACGGCTCCAACTTTCGTCTCATTTTCGGGTTGCCTGCCCGCGGCTCTGGTGCGAGGATTGCCGGCATGGCTTTCACATTTACGATCAACGGGAAGTCCGCCACGGTCGATGTCCCCTCCGACATGCCGATGTTGTGGGTCATTCGTGACGTCCTCAACCTCAAGGGGACGAAGTTCGGCTGCGGGATCGGCCAGTGCGGCGCGTGCACCGTGCACGTCGATGGGCGGGCCGTCCGCTCGTGCCAGACGCCGGTCGGCACCGCCGAGAACAAGCGCGTGACCACGCTCGAAGGGCTGTCACCCGACGGGACGCATCCGCTGCAGATCGCATGGCAGGAAATCGACGTGCCGCAGTGCGGCTACTGCCAGGCCGGCCAGATCATGTCGGCGGCCGCGCTCCTCGCGCGGACTCCGAGGCCGACCGATGCCGACATCGACACCGCGATGACCGGCAACCTCTGTCGATGCGCCACGTACCTGCGGATCCGCGAGGCGATTCACCGCGCTGCCGGCATGTCGGGCGCGCCACGCCCCATCGAGACCGCGCGTGCGCAGGCTGCTGCGGCGCAGCGATAAAGAGGCGTTGTGCACGCCGTCCTCCTCGATCGTCGCTCGTTCCTTCGCGTGACCGCGCTGCCGCTCTCGAAGAGCGGCTTCAGCTGGGCATAGGGCAAATCCCAAATACCAGATCGCAAAACCCAAATCCCAACCCCCAAGCCCCAACTCCCAATTCCCAAGGCAACTTCTCCTGGGAGTTGGAGCGTGGGCGTCGGAATTTGAGTCCCACCAGCCAAAATTGACTTGACGATCGCGATTCACAACATTACCGTTCGACCTTCAGCCCCGTAGTGGCCGTTGGGCCACGTGTCTTTTTCTGGTGCTCGTTGACTGGAACCCACCGAGCGCCGCTAATCGTGTGAGTCGACGCACATCGCGAGTCGTCTGAAGGGACGACCGGCGGCAGTTGGGACTACCGTGCGGCCGGACGCACAAGAGGTGACGCATGAATCAAGCTGATACCGCGTGGATGTTGGCCTCAACGGCCCTGGTGCTGCTGATGACGCCGATGCTGGGCTTCTTCTATGGCGGGATGGTGCGGTCGAAGAACTCGCTCAACACCATCATGATGAGTTACATCGCGCTCGGGTTCACCGGCATCATCTGGGCGCTGATCGCGTACTCGCTCGCCTTTTCCGCCGGCAACAAGTGGATCGGGGACCTGTCGAACGCCTTTCTGAAGGGCGTCGGTCTGGAGCCGCTCGGAACCATCCCGCACATGCTCCACATGTCGTACCAGGCGACGTTTGCGATCATCACGGCGGCGCTGATCTCGGGCTCGATCGTGGAGCGCATGCGGTTCTCGGCCTACGTCCTTTTCATCTCGCTGTGGGGCATCGTCGTCTACGCGCCGATCGCGCACTGGGTGTGGGGGGGCGGCTGGCTCGCCCAGATGGGCGCGCTCGACTTCGCGGGCGGGACGGTCGTTCACGTGAATGCCGGGATGGGGGCGGTGGCCGCGGCGCTGGTCCTGGGCAACCGCCGCGAATATCCGTCCTCCTCGCTCCTGCCGCACAGCGTGCCGCTCACGCTGCTCGGCGCCGGCGGCCTGTGGTTCGGCTGGTTCGGCTTCAATTCGGGCAGCGCACTGGCGGCGAACGGCATCGCGGCTCTCGCGTTCACCGCGACGTTCCTCGCGCCCGCCGCGACGCTCGTCGTCTGGACCTTCCTGGATTACGCGCGCTCAGGCAAGCCCACGGCGGTCGGCGCGGCCACCGCGATCGTCGTCGGTCTTGTCGCCATCACCCCTGCCGCGGGTTACGTGGGGCCGATGAACGCGATCTGGCTTGGTGGTCTGGCGGCGATTCCGAGTTATCTGACGCTGCAGTGGCGCGCCAAGACCAATTTCGACGACTCGCTTGACGTACTGGCGGCCCACGGCGTCGGCGGCACCGTCGGTGCGCTGCTCACCGGTGTGTTCGCGCAGAAAAGCTTCAACACCGTGGCCGACGGGTTGCTCTACGGCAATCCCGGCCAGCTCGGCATCCAGGCAACGGCGGTCGCCGCCGCGGCGATCTACAGCTTCGTCGGCAGCTTCGTGCTGCTGAAGCTCATTGGCCTGGTGATGCCGCTTCGCGCGACGGCCGAAGACGAGACGACGGGCCTCGATATCAGCCACCACGGCGAAGAGGCATACCTCAACGTGGAGTCTTCTCGGACGGCGTGATCGCGTAGCAAGGTGCGATCGCACTGAGGATCCTGGTGCGATCGCACTGAAGATCCTGGTGCGATCGCACTGACGGTCCTGGTGCGATCGCACTGACGGCGCTGGTGCGATCGCACTGACGGCGCTGGTGCGATCGCACTGACGGTCTTGGTGCGATCGCACCGACGAATGTCGGTACAATCGCACCGGCGTGACCCCCTCCTTCAACAACCTCCGCGTCCTCGTGCTCGAGAGCCGGCGTGGCAGCGAGATGGCCACGCTCGTCGCGAACTACGGCGGCCGGCCGCTCTCGGCGCCGGCGCTGCGCGAGGTGGCGCTCGAGTCGAACACCGAGGCGCTTGCCTTCATCGATGCCCTCGTTCGCAATGAGTTCGATCTCGTCATCCTGCTGACCGGCGTCGGCACGCGCGTGCTGCTCGGCGTGGTCGAACGGCTCCGCGATCGAGCAGCTTTCGTCGCGGCGCTCTCGCGAACCCGCATCGCGGCACGCGGTCCGAAGCCGGTCGCGGTGCTGCGCGAGCTCGACATCACACCGTGGCTGACGGCGCCGGAACCCAACACCTGGCGCGAGCTGCTCTCCGCGCTGGTCTCGAAGGTGCAGGAGCATCCACTGTCAGGCTCGCAGGTCGCGGTGCAGGAATACGGCGTTGAGAATCCCCATCTTCTCGACGGACTGCGAGCGCACGGCGCGGCGGTGACGAAAGTCCCCGTCTATCGCTGGGCGCTGCCTGACGATGTCGAGCCGCTGCGCGAGGCGGCTCGAGTGGTTGCGAACGGCGGCCTGGACGTCGCGATCTTCACCACGGCCATGCAGGTCGTTCACCTGCTGCAGGTCGCCGCGGCGATCGGCCTCGAAGCGGACGTGCGGCGTGGCCTGGCCTCGATGGCCGTCGCCTCGATCGGCCCGACGACATCGGAGGAGCTGCGCGAACAGGGACTCTCCATCGACATCGAAGCGTCTCATCCAAAGATGGGGTTCCTCGTCAGGGAAGCGGCGGAGCGTGCCGCGGATGTCCTGCGGACAAAACGCCGCGGCGGGGCGTTAGGATAGGTTCATGTTGATGAACGTCCCGCTCTTCAGGGAATCCGCATACATCGGTGGTGAATGGGTCGGCGGCCCTGCGACGATCGCCGTTCGAAATCCCGCGAACGGCGAAACGATTGGCCATGTGCCGGACCTTGGCGCCGACGAAACGCGGACGGCGATTGCCGCGGCGGCCGCCGCGTTTCCCGGATGGCGCGCGCTCCCCGCGGCGCGCCGCGGCGCGCTGCTCGAGGCGTGGCACGACGCGATCATCGAGCACACCGATGACCTTGCGCGGCTGCTGACGCTCGAGCAGGGCAAGCCGCTTGCGGAGTCGCGCGGGGAGATCACGTACGGCGCGGGCTTCGTCAAGTGGTTTGCCGAAGAGGCGCCCCGCGTCTACGGCGAAACGATTCCCGCGCCGATACCCGACCGCCGCATCATCGTGCTCAAGGAGCCGGTCGGCGTCTCAGCGGCGATCACGCCCTGGAACTTTCCGAACGCGATGATCACGCGCAAGTGCGCGCCGGCGCTTGCCGCCGGGTGCACGATCGTGCTGAAGCCATCGGAGCTGACGCCATTCTCGGCGCTCGCGCTCGCCGTGCTGGCCGAGCGTGCCGGTTTTCCTCCCGGCGTCATCAACATCGTCACCGGCCGGCCGGGACCGATCGGTGAAGCGCTGACCTCGAGCGAGATCGTCCGCAAGCTGTCGTTCACCGGGTCGACGCGCGTCGGCCGCTACCTGATGGAGAAGAGCGCCGGCACGCTCAAGCGTCTCAGCCTCGAGCTCGGCGGCAACGCGCCGTTCATCGTGTTTGACGATGCCGACATCACGAAGGCGCTCAAGGGCGTCACGGCCAGCAAGTTCAGGAACGCGGGGCAGACGTGCGTCTCCGCGAACCGGATCCTCGTGCAGGACGCGATCTACGACGAGTTTGCCGCGCGTCTTACGAAGACCGTCTCCGGATTTGTGGTCGGCGACGGGATGCACGAGAAGGTGACGATCGGCCCGCTCATCAGCGCCGCGGCGGTCGAGAAGGTGCTGGGCCACGTGGAGGATGCGCGCGCGCGCGGCGCGGTGGCGACCGTGGGCGGCGGCGCGCACGCACTTGGCGGACAGTTCGTCGCGCCGACCGTGCTCACCGGGATGGACCCGTCGATGCGCGTCGGCTCAGAGGAGACGTTCGGCCCGGTGGCGCCGCTGTTCCGGTTCAGGACGGAAGACGAGGCGCTCGAGATCGCCAACGGCACGCAGTTTGGCCTGGCCGCGTACTACTACACGGAAAACATCCGTCGGTCGTGGCGCGTCGCGGAGCGCCTCGAGTTCGGCATGGTCGGCCTCAATACGGGCACCGTGTCGGTGGAGATGGCGCCGTTCGGCGGCGTGAAGCAATCGGGCTTCGGCCGGGAAGGATCGCACTACGGGATCGACGAGTACCTGCAGATCAAGGCGTTTCACATTGGAGATATCACGTAGCCTGGTTCTTTGGTTCTTTGGTGCTCAGGTGCTCGGGTTCCGGTTCAGGGGTTCAGGGGTTCGGGGGTTCCAGGTGAACCTGAGCACCCATGAACCCGAGCACCTGCGAACCGGAACCTGAGCACCCGAGCACCAGAGCAACCCGAGAACTGGTTTTTAGACCGTGCCGACATCAGACGAACTCCTCGAGTTGGCCGAGCGCTGCGCGCAGAAGCTCGATCTCGACGGCAGGCTGCGCAACATCCCGTCGTTTTCCGATGCTGAAGAGCAGTGCGAGGACGAGTACGACGAGCTGCTGCAGGCGATCCACGAGGACGAGGTGTTTGCGCCCGTCGATATCGAGCACCAGGAGACGCTCGTGGAACGAATCGCGGCGGCGTTACCGGAAGACAAGCGCACGATGATCGTCGAGCTGGCCGACAATCACGCGCGGCACATCTGGCTGCAGCAGGAGGGCGCCTACCACCTGGGCCTTGCCGTCGGCCGCCGCGTGCGCCTTCGCCGCGAATTCTGAGCGAAGCGCCTGCCGTCGCGGGTAAGAGGCCGACCTTCCCGCCTCCGCTAAAGCGACGGCGGGCGGGGAGGCCGGCCTCGAGCTGCTCATTTGACGCTGCGTACGCCGGCCAGCGAGAAGCGCGTGATGTGCTCGGCAATCGCGTCGAGTCCCGCTGGCGTCGTCTCGGACCCTGGCACGAGCTTCGGCAGCACCTGATCCCACATCAGCGCGTGAAACTGCGACTGCACGCTCAGCGCGCAGCGCACGACGCGCGGATCACCGGACGCGCAGCCCGCCAGCTCGCCGATCGCGTTGCACAGGTATGCCATCCGCGGCTTCAGGACCTGCTCCGCGACCATGTCGAGCGCCGGCGTTGGATCCGCGATCTCGCGCATCATCAGTTGATGGATCCACGTGTCGCGCCCGCTGCCCATCAGGCGCTGCACGAACACGGTGATGTACATGCGCAGCCGATCGTCGGCCGGGCGGCCCTGCCCGGCCGAGCGTGCCGCTTCGGTCGTGGATTGCATGACGCCGATGGCGGACTGCATCACGGCGGTGTACAGCCCGTGCTTGCCGCCGAAGTGATAGTTCACCGCGGCGACGTTGGCGCGCGCCTTCCGGCAGATGTCGCGGACGGTGACGCGTGCAAAGCCGCGCTCCGCAAACAGGCGCGC
>JAHFUO010000028.1:23834-30037 GCA_023265015.1 Acidobacteriota bacterium
GTCGAAAGGTCGCGTTCCCGCATCGCTACAGCGTTCGCTTGAACAGCATCGTGGCTGCCGTCATCGCCACCGTGGAAAACGCCAGCAGGTAGAGCATGTCGCCCGTGATCGCCTCGAAGCCGGTGTTCTTCAGGAGCAGGCTCTTGAAGGCGTGCACCGCGTAGGTGAACGGATCGACGGTCGCAATCACCTGCATCCAGCTCGGGAATCCCTGCTGCGGGTAGACGGCGCCGCTGGGGAAGTAGAGGACGGTGTTCAGCACGCCGAAGATCGCGCGTGGCATCAGCGGATCGCTGACGCGCACCATGATGAGGAACATCATGCTGATCAGCGCGAACGCCGTGACCACGACGACGACGAACAGGCGCAGCACGCGAAGCGGATCGAACGGGTTTGGCACGCCGGCAATGACCGAGCCGATCAGCATGAGCACCATCCCCGCCAGGACCGCCTTGATGGTGCCCGAGATGTTGAAGCCCGCGATCAGCTCGAGCTTTGAGATCGGCGTCACCAGGTAGCCTTCGTGGAGGCCGCGCGCCTTGTCGTCGATGTAGATGATCCCGCCCCCGATCATCACCATCATGAAGATCGACATCACGATCGAGCCGGGCAGCAGGTACTGGATGTACGGGACGTACGGATACACCTCGACGATATCCAGCGTCGCCTTGCCCGGGATCCGCGCAGCGGTCGGCGGCTCGTTGTAGGCGACGAGGAGCGAGCTCATGCTGCCGGCCATTGCCGCCGCCACGACGTTGTCCGTGTTGTCCTCGATCAAGGCGACCTTCGGCTGGTTCTTGCCCAGCATGCGCCGTGAGAATTCCGGCGGGATCGTCAGGACGCCGTTGACGCGGCCGTTGCGCAGGTCGGCCACCGCCTGGCCCTGGTCCGCGTAGTCGATCAGGTCGACGGTGCGCGCGCCGGCCGAGACGGCCTCCGCCAGCTCACGGATCTTCACGGCCGGCAGGCCGTGATCCTGGTCGACGATCGCAAGCTTGAGGTGTTTGACCTGGCCGCCGAAGGCGTAGCCGAGGGTGACGAGCTGAACGAGCGGAAAGATCATCGACACGATGATCAGGATCGGGCTGCGCCGGAACCGCCGCAGCTCGCGTTCGACGATGGCCCACATTCGCGACATGGCTACGCTCTCCGCAACATGGCTACGCCCTTCGCAACATGAAAGGTGAGTCTTTGACCGATGCTTCCTGCAGCTCGTCGCGGAGTGCGCGCCCCGTGTAGTGCACGAACACGTCGTCCAGCGTGGTGCTCTGCACCGACAGCGAGTGAATGGTGACGTTCGCCGCGGCCGCCATCTCCATCAACGCCAGCGTCGTCGCGGGTCCGTTGCCGGACGCGAGGCGATAGATGTTCGACTCGCCGGTCACCGTGGCGACGGCCGGCAGCGTCTTGAGGCGTGCCTCCCAGTCGGGCGGGGGGTCGGAGAAGCTGACCTCGAGCACGTTCTTGCCGGGAATCGACGCTTTCAGCTTGAGAGGCGAATCAAGCGCCACGAGGTTCCCGTGGTCGATGATGGCGATGCGATCGCACAGGCGATCGGCTTCATCCATGTAGTGCGTGGTGATCAGGATGGTCAGGTCCCGCCGCGATTTGATCTTCTGCAGCATTTCCCACACGGCCGTGCGCGACACCGGATCGAGCCCGGTGGTCGGTTCGTCGAGGAAGAAGACGCGCGGCTCGTGCACGAGGCCGCGCGCGATCTCCACGCGCCGCCGCATGCCGCCCGACAGGTGCTTGACCTGCTTGTCCTTCCACTGCCACAGCTCCACGGACTCCAGCAGCTCGCGAATCACCCGCGTCCGCGTGTCGCGCGGCACGCCGTACAGCTTCGCGTAGATCAGCATGTTCTCCTCGACGCTCAGATCGAGGTCGCTGGTCATCGCCTGTGCGATGACGCCGATCGATCGCCGCACCGCGTCCGCCTGCGTCGTGACGTCGAAGCCGCCGACGAGCCCAGATCCGGACGAGGGCGGGAGGAGCGTGACGAGCATGCGGATCAGCGTCGACTTGCCGGCGCCGTTCGGCCCGAGCAGCCCGAAGATCTCGCCTTCCTCGACGGCGAAGCTCACGCCGTTCACGGCGGTGAAGTCGCCGAACTTCTTGACGATGTTCCGGACCTCGATGGCGTTCTTCATGACACCGGCAGGATGACGTAGGCGGTCATGCCGACGGCGAGGCGGCGATCGCGGTTGTCGATGCGGAGGCGAATCTCGAAGGTCTTGATGTCGCGCTTGGTGCGGCTGACGTCGCGCTGGGTGGCGTACGCTGCCTCGACGCCCCGGTAGAAGACCGTCCCTTGTCGCTCTTCGCCCGATGGCAGGCGCACGGTGAATGTGTCCCCGATGCGGACGCGATCGATGTAGGTTTCCTCCACGTTCGCGCGCACCCAGAGATCGTCGGGGTTGATGAGCGTGATGACCGGCTGGCCGGGGATGACGACTTCGCCTAGTCGCGCGGCGACCACGTCGACGACGCTGTCGATCGGCGTGTGGAGCTCGGTGTAGGCAAGGCGCACGCCGGCTTTCGCGCGCTGCGCGGCGGCCGCGGCCTGTTGATTCTGGTTCGACTGGAGCTGGCTGCGGCGAATCGCGACCTGCTCGGCGTTGGTGCGCGCGAGCGCGACGGTGGAGCGCTGCGCGTCGATCTGTTTGCCAAGCGAGGCGATCTTCGATTGCGCCACCTGGTACGTGGTGCGCGCCTGATCGAGCTGCTCGGCGGCAATAACCCCTTGCTTGGTCATCTGCTCCGCGCGATCGAAATTCAGCCGCGCGTTCTCGAGCTCCGCGTCCGCGGCCATCTGCTGCGACTGGAGCGAGGCGAGCGTCGCCTCGGCCTGGCTGATCTGGCTGCCGACCTGCTGCTCCTGGTAGCGCAGCGCCGCGGCGCTCTCCTGCACCTGCGAGCTGGCGCCCTCGGCGCTCGCCGTGTAGAAGGCCTGCTCCTGCTGGAGCTCACCCGGCTCGAGCACCGCGACCAGTTGGTTCGCTTTCACCATGTCGCCTTCCTTGACCAGGAGTTGGGCGATGCGGCCGGTGATCTGCGGGCTGACGATGACGTCGTTGGTGGTGACGATGCCGGTGAGTACGAGCGGGACCGGGCGGGAGCTGCGATACCAGTAGATGCCGCCGGCGCCGACGATCGCGAGCAGCAACAGCAGTCGGATGGCGCGTTTCATGATGATCGAATCAAACAACTGTATAAAACACTTGTTTGACCCGTCAACGGAAATTCGGGGTCAGACCCCGGTGATGCCGCGTACCGGGGTCAGACCCCGGTGATGCCGCGTACTGGGGTCAGACCCCGGTGATGGGACGACTCAACTTGGGGGCCTACCGGCGTAACATATCGGCATGTCTCGCACGCACGCTCTCCTCGCCGCCGTTGCCTGCGCGCTTGCGGTCACGGCGAACTCGCATGCGGTTCGCGCCGCGGAAAGCGTGGACGCGGCGTTCCGCGCCTTCTGGGACGCGCCGACGGCCGAAGCCGCCGCCAATGAGGCGCGCCGCATCGTCGACAGCGGCGCCGACTTCGATGCCGTCTGGGCAAAACTGAAAGCGGGCCGCCCGTACGCGAAAGAGAAGACCGGCCTCATTCGCACGAAGGCGTCGGTCGGCGGCGTGCCGGTCGAAAACCTGATCGAGATCCCCGCCGAGTACGACCCCGCCAAGAAGTGGGAACTGCGCGTGCAGCTGCACGGCGGTGTGGGGCGCGAGCCGCAGGATGGCCGGCAGCCGCAGTCGCTGCGCATCCCTGGCGAGAGCCAGATCTACATTGAGCCGCAGGCGTCCGAGGAAGCCGCCTGGTGGCACACGAGCCAAGTCGACAACATCCTCGGCCTGCTCGACGCGGTGAAGCGCACGTACAACGTCGACGAGTCGCGCACCTACGTGACCGGCATCTCGGACGGCGGCACCGGCGTGTACTTCCTCGCGATGCGCGAGCCGAACGCCTGGTCCGCGTGCCTGACGCTCAACGGCCAGCCGCTGGTGCTGTCGAACCGCGACGCGCGCATCGAGGGCAACCTGTATCTCGGCAACCTCGTCAACTGCCCGCTATACATCGTCAACGGCGATCACGATCCGCTGTACCCGGCGGATTCGGTGGCCCCGATCGTCGACGCGATGCACCGCGCCGGCGTCTCGCCGATTTTTCACATCCAGGAGAACTCGAGGCACGATACGCACTGGTGGCCCGAGGAGCGTGCGTCGTACGAGACGTTCGTGCACGAGCATCCCCGCCCCGCGCAGCCGGATCGGCTCTCGTGGGAAACCGATCGCACGGATCGCTTCAATCGGCTCCGGTGGCTCGTGATCGACAAGCTTGGCGTGCGGAAATCCGACCAGGCGGTCGAGGAGGTGAACACCTTCAACCCCGGGGGCACCCTCACGATGAACGTGTTCCCCCGCCGGCGCCAGGTGCCCACGGGCCGGATCGACATCGAGCGCCACGGCAACTCGTTCGACGCGAAGACGCGCGGTGTGTCCGGCTTCACGCTGCTGCTGTCGCCTGATGCGATTGATTTCGCCAAGCCGGTCCAGGTGACCGTCAACGGCGCGCCGGCATTCAGCGGCGCGGTGAAGAAGGATGTGGCGACGCTCGTGAAGTGGGCCGCGCGCGACAACGATCGCACGTCGCTCTACGGCGCCGAGCTGCACCTCACGGTGCAATAACTGCCAGCGCACGACGGTGTCCGGCTGCACGACGATCAGCGCTGTGCGCCGGTCCCGCCACGCGAAGGCGAGGAGCACCCAAAACAGTCGATCGTACCGATGATCTAGCGGGGAGTGTCCGCCCCCGATGGATTGTTCGCCGCCTCAGGCCCGCCTGCTGTAAACAACTCGCGGCCGTCGCTGAGCTTTTTGATCGAAAATAGCGAGCCCCTGGTCTCCACGACCTTGCCCTCGAACCCAGTGAACGTGACCTTGTCGCCCGGCAGGAGGGAATTCGTTCCCCAACCCTGCCGCCGCACCGTATTCGGACTGGTCATTTCCAGGTTCCACGTGGCGACTTTTCCGCTCGCATCTGTGACATCGACGTACACGCGCATGTGCGGATTCAGCCACTCAACCTTCGACACCACCCCGGTGAGTGTCACCTTCTTCGTCGCGTCATACTCGGTATCGAATCCGTGGTGAGCGACGGCGGGCACCGCCAGGCTGAAGAGGCCGAGACCGGCCACCAGGACTCCGAGCGTCATTCTCATGGCAACACCTCCTAGAGATTCTCTGGGCCAAAACAGTTCTCTCATTTTTGTTCGCTGTTCAGCCGGTAGCCGCCAGCGATGCCAGCCTGATTGTTCTCGGTGCAGATGTCCTCCATCAGCTCGACATCCGGGCGCACGCGCCTGGCCGTGAACTTCAACTGGACCGTCCTCGAATACGCTCCCGGGTCGTCGAGCGTGAATTCGTTGACGAGCGTGCCGTAATTGAGGCGCGTCCACCGTTCGACGGTGTGCAGCTTCTCGCTGTGCGGGGTGCCGCGACTATCGAACCAGAACTTGTCGTTGTAGCCGATCGTGTCGATGACAAGCGTGTCGCCTTCCCACCGCCCGATCGAATGTCCGTACCAGGTCGGGAACACGTCGGCCGGGTGCTTGCGGCCGTCCATGTAGACAACCCGATGAGCGCCGGCGTCGCCCAATTCGTGCAGGATATAGATCTCTGTCACGCCCTTCGACGTATAGGCATTCACGAACTTCCACGGATACGGGTTCATTCGCGGCACGCTCATCGGTAAACAGGCGACGTAGGGCTCGTCCTGCTCCTTACGTTTGTCCCTGAGCTCTTTCGCCCACGGCTGAAGCGGAAGCTCGCCCGGCTTCAGCCCCCCTTCGCGCTCGATGTCGGCGTTCGAGCCACCCCCGAGCCAGGGGCCGGTCAGGTCTGGGTGGCCGTCCGGCAGTCTCGGCACGGGCCCGTTGACCAGGTTGTCGGGGACCACAGGAGTGCCGCCCGAAGGCACTGATTGAACCCGCTGCTGCGCGTGCGACTGCACAAGCAGCGACAGGGTCAGCCCTACTATTGTCGCGGAGATGACAAGAAGTTTTTTCACGCCAACGCTCCTCACTCATGAGTTCCGAAGTTCAAAGTGAAAGGTGCAAGGTAAGTTTGACGTTTGCACGTCTCGCTAGAAGCCGTACTTGATGCCAAACTGCATGATTCGCGGCGCGCCGGCCATAGATGTGA
>JAHFUO010000129.1 GCA_023265015.1 Acidobacteriota bacterium
AATCGCCCGGCTGCATCTCGCGCGCCGCCAGCTGCCCGTTCTGCTCGATCTCGAACAGCATCTTTCCGGAGTACAGGAAGATCGTCTCGTCCTTCCGGTTGTGGTACTGCAGGCTGAGCGCGTGGCCGGCCGTGATGTGCAGCACCTTGCCGACGTAGCGGTCGGTCTTCGCCCAGTGCAGCTCGTAGCCCCACGGCTTCTCGATGCGCGTGACGGACTCGCTCATCGTGTCGGTGCCTCGCTCGTGTCGCGCTGACCAAACGACTCGAGCAGGAAACGCTCGATGTCGTCGACCGTGCCGAGCGTCATCACGCGGGCGGCGATGCGCGCCATCTCGCCCGCGCTCGTCTCCTGGACGACGCGCCGGGCGATCGTGATGGCCCCCGGCGTCATGCTGAACTCCGTCAACCCGCATCCGATCAGCAGCCGCAGCAGCACCGGGTCCGAGGCCATCTCGCCGCACACCGCCACGGGTATGCCCTCCCGCACGGCGCCGCGCCGCACCTGGCGGATCAGGCGCAGGACCGCCGGGTGCAGCGGCTCGTAGCGATCCGACACGCGCTCGTCGGTCCGATCGACGGCCAGCGTGTACTGGATGAGATCGTTCGTGCCGATCGTGAAGAAGTCGACCTCGCGCGCGAGCAGCGACGCGGTGAACGCGGCCGACGGCACTTCGATCATGATGCCGACCGGCACCGACGGCGCCGGCACTCCACGCGCCTCGAGTTCCCCGCGCGCGTCCGCCAGCAGCGCCCGCGCCGCCCGCACTTCCTGCACCGACGACACGAACGGGAACATGACCCGCAGCGACCCGTGCGCCGCCGCCCGCAGCAGCGCGCGGAGCTGCGTCTTGAAAATGGCCGGCTGCGCGAGGCCGAAGCGGATGCCCCGCAGTCCCGCGTGGCCGGACCGCTCGTGCTCCGGAAACCACCGCGCATCCAGTGCCATATCGGCCAGCGGACGCGCCAGTTGGCGTTCATCGATGTCGAACGTCCGGATCGTCACCGCGCGCGGCGCCATGTTTTCAACGACGTGCCGGTAGACCTCGTACTGCTCGTCCTCGCCCGCCAGGTCGGGCGGCCCGCCGGCGAGCAGGAACTCCGATCGATACAGGCCGATCCCTTCCGCCCCCGACGCCAGCGCCAGCGCCACGTCGTCGCTGCGCTCGATGTTGGCGAGCAGCTGAATGCGAATGCCGTCGGTGGTGTCGTTCGGCCCCTCCGCCCGGGGCGCGGGCGGACGGGCGCGCTGCAGGCACGTGCGGGCCTCAGCCTCCTGCCGATCCGCCGCGGCCGGGTCGATCGTCACGTCGCCGGTATCGCCGTCGACGATCACCGACGCGCCGGCCGGGATGCGCCGGCTCACGTTGCGCAGCCCGACGACGGCCGGCACCCCGAGCGAGCGCGCGAGAATCGCCGTGTGATACGTGCGGCTGCCGGCGTCGGTCGCGAAGCCGAGGATGCGGTTCCAGTCGAGCTGCGCCACGACGGAGGGCGTCAGCTCGTCGGCGATCAGCACGCACGGCGTGTCGAGATCCTGCAGCAGGTCGCGCGCACCGCCCTTCTCGCCCCGCAGGTTCAGGCGCAGGCGGCCGGCCACGTCGTGCAGATCACCCTTGCGCTCGTGCAGGTACGGATCCTCGACGTCGTTGAACACCGCGGCGATCTCGTCGAACGCGCGCTGCACGGCCCACTCCGCGTTCACGCGCTCGTCGGCGATGATCGTTTCCGCGCGGCGGACGAGGACCGGGTCGTCGAGCATCAGCAGCTGCGCGTCGAAGATCGCCGCGAGATCCGAGCCCTTGAGCTCGGCGATCCGCCGGCGGATCTGCTGGAGCTGCTCGTGCGATCGCGCGCGCGCGTGTTCCAGCGCGGACAGCTCGCGCGCAACCCGGTCCGCCCCAATCGGGAAGCGAATCACCTGCGTCCGCTGGATGGCCACCAGTGCGGGGCCCACCGCGACGCCTGCCGACACGCCGATGCCCTTCAGCCGTTCCACGACTCGTCTCCAAACCCGGACTCGACCAGCTGTGTCAGCGCCTCCACAGCCATGTGTTCGTCCACGCCGTCGGCGCTGATGACGAGGGTCGTGCCACGGGCAGCCGCCAGCAGCAGGATCCCCATAATGCTCTTGCCGTCCATCACCCTCGCGTCGCGCGCCACGTGGATCTGCGACGCGAACCGCGTCGCCAGGTGCACGAACCGCGCCGCCGCGCGCGCATGCAGGCCGAGTTGATTGGTGACCTGGACGGAGCGGCTCGTCATGTTGCTGTCTTTAACCACGAAGATCACGACAGTCACGAAGATCACGAAAAACAAAATTGGTTACGTCTTTCCCCTGTTTCAACAATTTACTTCGCGTTCTTCGGATCTTCGTGGTTGGATTTTTCTCCGCGCAACAAATCCGACGCCACCCAGATCGCCGCCCGTCCCTGCTCGCGCATCTCGCGCGCCGCGGTCAGCAGATCCGCCTGCTCCGGCAGCCCGGCGAGCTTGATCAGCATCGGCAGGTTGACGCCGGTGATCACCTCGACGCTGTCGCCGAGGAAAGTCATCGCCAGGTTCGACGGCGTGCCGCCGAACATGTCCGTCAGGATCAGCACGCCGCCGTCCTGCTTCACACGAGAGACGGCCTGCTCGATCTCTTCGCGCGCGTCCGCGGTGTCCTCGTGCCAGCCGATCGACACGGCCGCGAACCGCGGCAGCCCGCCGACAATCGTCTCGGCCGCGTTCAGCAGCTCCGTGGCCAGCTGGCCATGGGTGACGACGACAACACCAATCATGTAAGCGGTCTACCGTTCACGCTTCTGAGTTCTCCCTTCTCTGTTCGTGTTCATGTTCGTTGCGAGTTCGCGGTTCGCGGTTCGCGGCGAACCGAACCTGAAGGTGAACACGAACTGAGCACCGAGAACAGAGAAGGGTGAACCGCATTTAGCTATCCCGATGTTTCACGCGAAGCCTGACGCCCTTGACGGTTGCCAGGGACTTCCTGAGCGCCTCGGCCATCATCACCGATCGATGCCGTCCGCCGGTGCAGCCGACGGCCACCGTAAGGTAGCTCTTCCCTTCCTGCACGTACTGCGGCAGCGCGAATTTGAGAAACGACGTCAGCCGATCGATGAAATCCTGCGTCGCCTCGTGTTTCCGCATGTAGCGCACCACCGCCTGGTCTCGCCCGGTCAGCTTCCGCAGGCTGTCGACGAAATGGGGGTTCGGCAGGCACCGCACATCAAACACCAGATCCGCATCCATCGGCACGCCATTCTTGTAGCCGAAGCTCACGAGATTGACCACCATGTCGGCCCGGTTGCGGCCGTCGCGCGACATCTGCACGAAAATCTCGCGCAGCTCGTGCGCGGTGAGATTCGACGTGTCGAGAATCAGGTCCGCCATCGCGCGAATCTGGTTCAGCTTGCCGCGCTCTTCCGTGATGCCCTCGCTGACCGACCGGTCGGGCGCGAGCGGATGGGGCCGCCTCGTCTCGCTGAACCGGCGGACGAGCGCCGAATGGCTCGCCTCCAGAAAGATCAGCATCGGGTTGACCGTCGGCATTGCGCGCAGCTTCCGGAACACGCGCGGAAAGCGCGCGAGGAACTCCTTCTCGCGCACGTCGACGACGATCGCGACCTTCTGGAGGCCGGCGTCCTCGCGCGCGGCCAGCTCGGCCATGGTGGGAATCAGCTGCGTGGGCAGGTTGTCGACGCAGAAGTAGCCGAGGTCTTCGAGCGCGCGGATCGCCTGCGTCTTCCCGGAGCCTGAGAGCCCGGTCAGGATGACAAACCGCCGCGCGCCGCGGCCCGGGCGTCTACGCGGCGCGGCCTTGCGCGTCACACCTGTCCCCCGTGCTCGACATCGTCTTCCGCATCGACGTCAGCGTGGATGTCCTTGTCGTCGCGCAGCGTGCGGTCCAGCCGCCCGGCCAGGTCGCGCGCCGCGTTGAGCCCTCGCGCGCGGAGCAGCTGGTTGCGCGCGGCGACCTCCACGAGCACCGCGAGGCTTCGCCCGGGCGCGACCGGCATCCTGATCAGCGGCACCTTCAGCCCGAAGATCTCGTAATGGCCTTCGTCGATGCCGAGGCGATCGTACTCGCGCTCGGTGTCCCAGCGCTCGAGCTGCACGACGAGCTCCACGCGCTTCGACATGCGGATCGACGCGACGCCGAAGAGATCCCGGATGTTGATCACGCCCAGCCCGCGCACTTCCATGTGATGACGCGTCAGCTCGGGGCACGTGCCGATCAGCGTCGTTTCACCCCGGCGGCGCACGTCCACCGTGTCGTCCGCGACGAGGCGGTGCCCGCGGACCACGAGGTCGAGCGCGCACTCGCTCTTGCCGATGCCGCTTTCGCCGACGATCAGCACGCCGAGGCCGAGCATGTCCATCAGCACGCCGTGGATCACCTGGCGGACGGCCAGCTCGTCATCGAGGAGCACCGCGATCTTCGCGATGGCGGCGGGCGTCGCCACCGGCGTGCGCAGCAGCGGCACGTTGGCGCGGTCGGACGCCGTCAACAGCTCCGCCGGCGGATTCCATCCTCCGGTGATGAGCACGCACGGGATGTCGTGGCTGAAGGCCGCGGCGAGTACGCGGATGCGGCTGGCGGGATCGAGGCTCTCGAGATAGCGGACTTCGCTTTCGCCGAAGACGAGGATGCGCGCCGGCTGAAGGTATTCATCGAAGCCCGCCAGCGCGAGGCCGGTTTTCTGGATGTGCGGGCTGGAGATGGTGCGCTGGAGCCCGCCGGCCCCGCCCAGCATCTCGAGCGGCAGGCCGATCGCTTCGGGCCGGCTCTCGAGCAGGCCCGCGACGGTCACCGAGCGCGTGGTCATCAGCCTTCGGGTTCGATCAGCCCCAGGTTGCCGTCGGCGCGGCGGAACAGGATGTTGATCTTCTCGGTCGACGCGTTGCGGAAGACCAGGAACGCGTCGCGTCCGTCGCCCACCTCGAGCGCCGCCTCGTCGACCGACATCGGCTTCACCGCGTAGCGCCGCTGGCGAATGATGCGCACCGGCGCGCCGCCATCGTCCCGTCCATCGCGCGCGAGCGGGGCGGCCGGCCCCGCCGCGGCGGCTTTGGCCGCGACGCCCTTGCGCTTGCGCTCGGTCCACTTGCTTTTCAGCTTCTCGACCTGCCGCTCGACCTTGTCGATCGCGGCGCTGATGGCGACTTGTGCATCGAGGCCGGTCGCCTCACCGTGCAGGAAATGCTCGCCGCGGGCGTGCAGCGTGACCTCCGCCTGGAACCGCGTCTTCTCTCTGGTGATGACCACCTGCGCGGAGACGGCGCTGTCGTTCAGCGGGCGCAGCGCCCGGTCGAGGCGCGCGTCGACGAGCGTACGGAGGGTGGGCGCGATCGTGAAATGTCGTGCGGTCAGTTCGAGACGCATGTTGTTGGGTCTACGGCTCAGGGCTTAGGGCTTGGGCAAGAGCGTTTGTCATGAGCCCTGAGCCTTGAGCCATGAGCCAGTCAGGTTCAGTACAGGACCTTGCGCTGGTTCGAGGTCGGAATCTTCAGCTCCTCGCGATACTTCGCGATGGTGCGGCGCGCGAGCTCGAGCCCTTCGCGCTGCAGGATGTTGACGATCTTCGAGTCGCTCAACGGCTTCCGCGGATCTTCCTGCTCGATGATCTTCCGGATGCGCTGCTTGATCGTCACCGACGAGACCGCGTCGCCGTACGAGCTGGCGATGCCGCTGTGGAAGAAGTACTTCATCTCGAACACGCCCTGCGGCGTGTGCATGTACTTGTTCGTCACCACGCGGCTCACGGTGGACTCGTGCATCCCGATGTCGTTCGCCACGTCGCGCAGCACGAGCGGCCGGAGGTACTCGATCCCGTGATCCAGGAAGTCGCGCTGGAAATTGATGATGCTCGACGCCACCTTGTGGATCGTCTTCTGCCGCTGCTCCACCGACTTGATCAGCCAGAGCGCGGAGCGGAACTTGTCCTTCACGTAGGCGCGCGTCTCGTCGTTGTTCTCCGACGAGCCCTTGTCGAGCAGCCGCCGGTAGACCGGACTGATGCGAAGCTGCGGCAACCCTTCCTCGTTCAGCACCGCGACGTACTGATCCTCGACCTTGAGGACGTACACGTCGGGAATGACGTACTGCGACTGCGAGGGGTTGAGACGGCTGCCGGGCTTTGGATCGAGGTGGCGAATCAGCTCGATGTGCTGCTTCAGATCGTCGATGGAGAGCCCCAGTTTGCGCGCAAGCTCCGGCACCTGGTGGTTCTGCAGCAGCCGCATGTGCTCGGTGATGATCTTCTCCGCCGGCGTGCCCGCCATCCCGAGGTGCCGAAGCTGCAGCAGCAGGCATTCCTGGAGGTCCCGCGCCGCGACGCCAATCGGGTCGAAGCTCTGAATGAGCCGCAGCGCGCGCTCGACTGCCTCGACCGGCCACGGCCCCATGGCCGCCAGCTCATCGACCGTCGCCACGAGCTGCCCGTCATCGTCCAGGTTGCCGATGATCGCTTCGCCGATCTCGCGGATCACGGGCTCGTCGGTCTGCATCGAGAGCTGCCACAGAAGATGGTCGGAAAGTGATGCGGAAGTCGACAGCGTGTTCTCGATCGGCGGGAGCTCCTTGACCTCGGTCTGCGTCCGCGGCCGGTAGCCGTCATCAAGGTAGTCACCGAAGAAGTACTCGTAGTCCTGGTCGTCCCAGGTGTCGCCCTTCTCCTGGGTCGGCTTCTCTTCCTGTTTTTCCTGGGCAGCTTCGACCGGCTGGAGCTCTTCGGTGGGCACCTCCTCGAGCATCGGGTTCTCCACCATTTCCTGGTTGAGCAGCTCCGACAGCTCGAGGGTCGACATCGGCAGCAGCTTGATCGCCTGCTGCAGCGATGGCGTCAGAATCAGCTTCTGAACGAGCTTGGTGTGCAGTTTCTGCGAGATCGACATGCCTGTCAGCGGTTCAGTGTCCGGCCCACAACACAGCCCATCTTAGTCCAACTAGTCC
>JAHFUO010000130.1:0-4455 GCA_023265015.1 Acidobacteriota bacterium
GGCAGAAAGAAGATGCCGCGTCATCGATCTCTCGGAAAAAGTCGAGGCGAACCGGCGAGTGTGACCGATGCGAAGTGACGAAGATCCAACGTCGCAATGGCGTCCGCATGGAGGCGCTCGGCCGTTGCCATCACGACCGTATCGACCAGACCTAGCCTCAGCGCACCATACTTTCGCGCGATCTGGCTGGCGCGGATCACATCCTGCTGCTTCCCGTATTCCACGACGAAGGCGCCCTCGGCCAGATCCGCCAGAAATACTTCCTGAGCTCGGGCCCCGAGCTCGCTGGCGACGAGATAATCGACCTCAGGCAGGATCGCCCAGGGGAGGAGCCACTCGCCTGGACCTTCATCGTAGAGGGCGCGAATCGCAGGATGGTGCCGGTCGCCCTTATCGAGCAGCGCCAGAATGGCGCCCGTGTCGGCGATGATCACCGCGATTTCCCCATCCCGGCCAGCAGCTTTTCGGCTCGCTCGCTGAGATCACGCCGACCGCTCGCAAACGCACCGACACTCCTGGGCCGGCGGCGAGGGATATGCCGCGCGGCGTACTCCGCGACCGCCTCGCGGACGAGTGCAGCGGGCGCCGTCCCCATCCGCAGGGCGATTCGTTTCAACGCGCGATAGTCCGAGGGGTCGAGGTAGACGGTGGTTTTCTGCATATGGTTACCATATATGGTAGCACGATCGCCACAAAGCGAGGTGCCCACAACCGCCAGGGGACGCCTCCGGGGGCGAGAACATGGATGACAGAGGCTCGGCGAGATCCCACGGCGGACAAGCGCGAGGCGTACGCGACGTTACTTTTGCCGCCGATCGAAGACGGCCAGCCACTCGCGCGCCCGTTGCTGCGCGTCGGCCACCTGGGTGGGTGTCATTCTCCCTGCGATGTCGTTGAGCATGTGGGCATACCTCTCGTGGCTCTCGCCCGAGGAGTGCGCCATCGCAATGTGGGCCCACTTATATGATTCGACGTCATCGCGCATCACCCCCTGGCCGTTGTGGTACGCCACGCTGAGGTTGTACTGCGACGTCGTGTTGTCCTGCTCCGCTGCCATCTGCCACCACCGGACGGCTCGCCCAAAATCCTGGGCGACGCCCTGGCCGTTCTGGTACATGAACCCGAGGTTGGACTGTGCCGTCGGATGCCCTTGATCGGCTGCCTTGCGATACCACTGGATCGCTTCCCCATAGTCCCGAGCGATGCCTTCCCCGTCGTGGAGCGCCTTGCCGAGCGCGTTCTGCGCCTGCGCATTTCCCTGCTCGGCTGCTCTCCTCCACCACAGGACTGCCTGCTCGGAATCCCGCGCCACACCGACGCCATCCTGGAACAGGTCGCCGAGGTTGTACTGCGCGGTCGCCTCTCCTTGTTCCGCCGCCTTGCGGAACCACTCGAACGCCTGCGCATCGTCCCGCTGGACACCGGCGCCTTTCTTGTACGCATCGCCGAGGCTGAGCTGCGCTCGTTCGTCTCCTTGCTCGGCCGCTTGGCGATACCACCGGATCGCTTGCACCTCGTCGCGCGCGACACCAATGCCGTTCTGGTACATCACGCCGAGGTCGAGCTGCGCTTGCGCCACGCCCTGATCGGCCGCCTTTTGCCACCACTTCACCGCCTCGGCAAAATTCTGAACGACCTTATTGCCCGAGAAGTACAGGAAGCCGAGCTCGAACTGCGCTTCCGCGTTTCCTTGCTCCCCTTGCTGACGGAGCCGGCTCACATCGTCGATGCCGTCTTGCCGCTCGCCCAGCCGCGCTTCCGCCCGCGCCGGACCGACACTCGCGGCGCCGAGCACCGACATCGCAAGACATAGAGCAAGGTTGACAGTGCGGGCGGTCATTGACTCCGACCTCCAGCGCATATTCTACCAGCGGGACTGACGATGGCCCTCAAGGCTCCACCACGGAGATCGCGGAAACACGAACGGAGTTCACGGATTACTTCGGAACGAGCCGCGTTCTCCGTTGTCCACCTGTGTCCTCCGTGGTAGCGCCGCCGCAGGCACAAGTAGGTCTCGCGTCGCGGCCCAATGTCAGTTCGACATCGCGATGACGTCGGAATAGGTGACGATTCTACCCCTGTCGAACGCTCTCAGGAGATCCGCGATCTCGCACAGCCGAGGCATGGATCGCCGGCCTTGATTGGAGGTCCGGTACTGAAATCCCCTGTTCGAGACCGAGCGGATGAACGTACTGCTTTCATCAACGGGGATCGTCGCCACGTTGGAATAGAACTTCTTCCAGTCCTCGTCCTGCTGAAACAGGTACTGCTCGACATTGGACGTATAGAACGCGGTCGCGGTGGCGCCGTGCTCCTTCAGGTATCGGCCCACCGACCGGAGCGCCTTCGGTCCAGCGAAATCTCCGACGATCGGGACGATCGCGTTGTTCCGCTCGAGGCCCCTCAGGATCCGGAAGTTCTCTTCGCTGGAGAGGTAGCTGCGATGTTCACCGCGGCCATCGGTCTCCGTCATCAACTGGGCGTAGGTGGGAAACCAACTCCAGCCGCGCTGGTCGCCGCCCGTGAACGAGTAATTGAGATCGGGTCCGCCGTTGTAGAACGCGTTGTATACGTACTCGATGCCTGTCAGATCGTCACTCGTAAGGCCGAACCCATGACGTGTGATGAGCTGGTCCCGCACCGCTTGCAGGTTCTGCTGAAAGAGCTCCCTGCTGGGTTGCGCGCTCCTGTATGCCTCGAGCAAAGCCGTCACACTGGGGTTGGCCCCGAGGTCCGAGGATAATTTGCGGGAAAACAAGCGGGACAGGAATTCCGCGCGATTGGCGGAACGCTCGATCAGCGCTTTGTAGAGCAGATGCTCCAACATGTTCTGGCGCCGAATATCGATGATGAAGGCCAGCTTGGGCTGCAGCGCGACGAGATAGGTAAAGTTCTGCTCCGGTCCCACGCCAAGGTACACACCACCCAGGCTCGCGCTTTTCGTGAGACGGGGAATGACATACTGAAACGAGTTCTCGTTCGACAGGAAATTGTCAGAACGGAAATAGCCGCCAGGCTCGGAAAACTCGGCGATCATCCGCCAGAACGCTTCGTCGCTGATCTGTGCCGGAAGCGTGTCTGCCGCAACGTGCGACTCGGCCGTGAAACGCAGCGCGCCGAGGCAGGCGGCGAGCGTCACACCGGCGACAAGGACGTAGCGAAGACTGCGACGTCGAATCATTGCGGATTCTCCATCATACGGGCAGCCCTCGATACGCTGTCAAGGCAGATCTCTTTCGCGCGGCTCATGAATCTCGCGCCGGGATGGTATGATCGCCCCGTGAAACGTTTTCTAATGCTCGCGGGGCCCCACCCCCGCTCGCTCGCGCTGCGCCGCTCGAAGACTCGCTGTGCTCGCGCGGGCCGCGGGCGCTTGCTCTGGATCCTGTCGATTGTCGCGTTGTCCCTCGCGTGCCGCAAGGCGCCCCCTCCCTCGCCGGCCGCGGCCGCTGGCCCCAGTCCACCGGCCGCCACGGCCCCTCAGCCGCCCGCCATCAAACCGATGCCGGCCCAGCTTCCGGCCGTCATCGCCAAAATCGACGGCGAACCGATCGAGCGCTGGGAGCTGGAAAGCGCCATCCACGGCGTCGAGGGGCGCGCGGGGAGCGCGATTCCGCCCGAGAAACGCGACGAGGTGCTACGCGGGCTCGTGAATCAACTCGTCGACTTCCACGTGCTCGCGCAGGAATCGCGCGCGCGGAAGCTCGACGTCTCGGACGGGGAGCTCGAGGCACGTCTGGCCGAGACCAAGCGCGACTTCAAGACCGACGAGGCGTTCCAGCAGGCGCTGGCGGCCCAGGGCTTCTCCCTCCCGCAGTTGCAGCAGCAGATGCGCACGAGCATGCAAGTGTCCAAGCTGATTGAAGCGGAGATCAACCCGAAGGTTTCCGTCCAGGACACGGAGGTCGATGCGTTCTACCAGCAGAATCTCGAGCGCTTCAAGCAAGGCGAGACGGTGCACGCGAGCCACATCATGATCGGCCTGCCGCCCAACGCCGACGCGGCCGCCAAAACACAGGCCCGCGCGAAGGCGCAGGCGCTGCTCACACAGGTCCGCGGCGGCGCCGATTTCGCGAAGCTGGCGACCGAACAATCCAACGACACGGGCAGCGCCGCGCGAGGCGGCGACCTCGGGTTCTTCCCGAAAGGTCAGATGGAGCCGGCGTTCGACGCCGCGGTCTTCGCCGTCAAGGCGGGCGCGGTCAGCGGTCTCGTCGAAACCTCCTTCGGATTCCACATCATCAAGGTCCACGAACACCGGGAGCCGCACACCCAGCCGCTGACGGAGGTCGGTGGCCAGATCAAGGAGTTCCTGACCGGCCGCCAGCGCGATGCCAAGCTCGTCGAGTTTGTCGGGCAAGCGAAGGCCAAACGCAAAGTCGAGATGTTGGTCTGAGTCAGGGTACGCACTCCACGGTCCGGCTGAAGCCGGACACTACGTACTGTCACGGTTTC
>JAHFUO010000130.1:4550-6943 GCA_023265015.1 Acidobacteriota bacterium
GTCAGTACGTAGTGTCCGCCTTCAGGCGGACCGTGATCGCTACCTCAGTGATCAGTACGTAGTGTCGGCCTGCAGGCGGACCGTGATCGCTACCTCAGTGGTCAGTACGTAGTGTCCGCCTTCAGGCGGACCGTGATCGCTACGTCAGTGATCGGTACGTAGTGTCCGCCTTCAGGCGGACCGTGATCGCTGCGTCAGATCTCCCTCAGAGCGTCCGCCGGAACAGCATGGTGGCCACCGTCATGGCCACCGTCGAAAAGATCAGCAGGTATGTGAGATCACCGGCGATGGCCCCAAAGCCAGTGTTCTTGAGCAGCAGATTCTTGAACGCGTGCACCGCGTAGGTGAAGGGATCGACTGCCGCGATCGCCTGCATCCACGCCGGAAAGCCCTGCTGCGGATACACCGCACCGCTCGGAAAATACAGCAGCGTGTTCAGGACGCCGAACATCGCGCGCGGCAGCAGCGGGTCGGTGACCCGCACCATCAGCAGAAACATCAGACTGATGAGCGAGAACGACGTCACGACGATGACCACGAGCAGCCGCAGCAGCCGCAGCGGATCGAACGGATCGGGAATGCCGGCGATGAGCGATCCGATCGTCATCAGCACGGCCCCGGCCAGCACCGCTTTGATCGTGCCCGAGAGATTGAATCCGGCGATCAGCTCGAACTTCGTGATCGGCGTCACCAGATAGCCTTCGTGCAACCCGCGCGCCTTGTCGTCGATGAAGATGATGCCGCCGCCGATCATCACCATCATGAAGATCGACATGCAGATCGATCCCGGGAGCAGGTACTGCACGTACGGCACGTAGGGATACACCTCGACGACATCGAGCGTGGCCTGGCCGGGCACTCTGGCATCGGCCGGCTGGTTGTAAGCGCTGAGCAGTCCGTTCATCGACCCGGCGAGCGCGACCGACACGAAATTGTCGGTGTTGTCCTCGATGAGGGCGATGCGGGGCTGGTTCTTCTCGAGGGCGCGCCGCGAAAAGTCAGGAGGAATCGTCAGGACGCCGTTCACCCGCCCGTTCCGCAGATCGGTGAGCGCCTGCCCCTGGTCGGAGTAGTCGATCGTGTCGATCGTCCGCGCGCCGGAGGCCATCGCCATGGAGAGCTCCCGCACTTTCACCGCCGGCACGCCGCGGTCTTGATCGACGATCGCGAGCTTCAAGTGCTTGACGTTGCCGCCGAACGCGTACCCGAGCACGACGAGCTGGACGATCGGAAAGACCATCGAGACGACGATGAGCATCGGGCTGCGGCGGAACCGGCGGAGCTCGCGTTCGATGATGGCCCAGGTTCGGTGCATGACTCTCAACCCCGCGACGGCACCATGAACGGCGCGGCGTCCTGCAGGGCGTCGCGCAAGCCACGCCCGGTGTAGTGAACGAACACATCATCCAGGCTCGTGCTCTGCACCGAGAGCGACTGCACGGGCACGTTCGCCGCTACCGCAGCTTCGACTAGCGCGGTCGTCGTCGCCGGGCCGTCGCGGGACGCGAGGCGGAACACGTGATCCTCGCTCGTCACGCTTTCGACATCTGGAAGCTGCCGGAGCCGTTCCATCCAGCCGGCGGGCGCGGCGGCGAAGCTGACCTCTATCACGTTTCTGCCGGGAATCGACGCCTTCAGCTTCATCGGCGAGTCGAGCGCCTTCAGCTCGCCGTGATCCACGATGGCGATCCGATCGCACAACCTGTCGGCTTCGTCCATGTAGTGCGTGGTCAGCAGGATGGTGAGATCGCGCTCGGCCTTGATCCGCTGCAGCATCTCCCACACCGACACGCGCGACACCGGGTCGAGCCCCGTCGTCGGCTCGTCGAGAAAGAAAATGCGCGGCTCGTGGATGAGGCCGCGCGCGATCTCGGCGCGCCGCCGCATGCCGCCCGACAGGTTCTTGACCTGCTTGTCCGCCCACTCGGTCAGCTCGACCGCGGCGAGCAGCTCCCGAATCAGGCGCGTGCGCTTCTCGCGCGGCACGCCGTACAGCTTGGCGTAAATGAGCAGGTTCTCCTCGACGCTGAGTTCGAGATCGCTCGTCATCGCCTGTGCGATGACGCCAATCGAGTGGCGCACGCCGTCGGCCTCCTTGACGACGTCGAAGCCGTTGACGACGGCCGAGCCCGAGGTCGGCGTCAGCAGCGTCGTGAGCATGCGGATCAGCGTCGACTTGCCCGCGCCGTTGGGGCCGAGGAGGCCGAAGATCTCGCCCTCGTCCACGGCGAACGTGACGCCCTTGACGGCCGTGAAGTCGCCGAACTTCTTGACGATGTTTCGAACGTCGATGGCATTCATCAGCGGTCCGGCTAAAGCCGGACGCCACGTACTGCCCGTGGCCACGTACTACCTGTGGCGCCCGAGGGTTCACGCGTGGTGTCCGGCTTCAA
>JAHFUO010000131.1 GCA_023265015.1 Acidobacteriota bacterium
TACCTTCCGCGCGGCGTGATGGGTCGAGCTGAACGAAGCGATCGAAAATCCGTGATTGATCCGCGCCCGCGATGCCGGCGCCCGTGTCGGCCACGCGGACGAATACCTTCGATTCCTTTGGACAGACATCGACGGATACCACGCCGCCGGACGGCGTGTGCTGCACCGCGTTCTGCAGCAGGTTGACGATCAGGCGGCGCAACAGCTCCTCATCTCCGCGGACGGCCACGTTCAACGCCCCTGTCGACTTCACGGTGATTCCGCGCTCCGCGGCCAGCACCTCGACCGCGCGGCGGCACTCGTCGACCACCTCGTCGAGATACAGGTCGACCGGCCGCAGCGGATAGGCGCCGGCATCCGCGCGCGCCAGGACCAGCATGTCTTCCACCAGCGTTCCCAGCCGGCGCGACTGCGCGCCGGTGATCGCCAGCGCCTCTCGATACTCCGTCTCGTCGCGACGGGTGCGAATCAATGATTCACGGCCGGCGGCGTCCAGCTTCCTGCGAAGCCGCTGGATGTAGACGTCGACGACGTTCGAGAGCGGATCGTAGTGCTCGTCCCAGACGTGCTCGGCGATGTCGCCGCGGCTGACGACGTCGCCCGCGCGCCGGGCCAGGTACTCGAGGAGCGCGTACTCTTTCGCCGTGAGCAGCACCTCGTGGTTGCGTACGATCGCGCGGCGGCTTCGCGTCTCGATCGTGAGCGGTCCGACGGTGAGCCGCTCGGGAAGGACCGGCTGCCGGCCGCTGCGGATGAGCGCCCGAAGGCGCGCCAGCAACTCGCCGAAGTCGTACGGTTTGATCAGATAGTCGTCGGCGCCGCAGTCGAGCCCCTCGATGCGCGACTCGACGGCGTCACGCGCCGTCACCATCAGGATCGGGACGGCGCCCCCCGACTCGCGAATCGTCCTGCAGACCGTGAATCCGTCCACTCGCGGCAGCATGACGTCGAGAATCACCGCGTCGTAGTCGGTCGTGCCGACCTGGAACAGCGCGGCGTCTCCGTCGGCGGCGACATCCACGGCGTACGTGTGCTCGCGCAGGCCCTTGGCCAGCACATGCGCGGCGTTGGGCTCGTCTTCGACCAGCAGGATTCGCATGGCGTCTGAACGGAGGCGGCCAATGATAGCCTCTACCGGGGATTGGGGATTGGGGATCGGGGATCGGGGATTTCGGACTCCCGAATTGTCATCGTCTATTCATGAAAGGTCGCGCATGCTGTCAGCCTTTTCTCATGAGGGTGCGCCGCGTGGTGATGTCACGCCAAGCTAGGTTGCGCGCGCTTGGCGCGTGCGTCGTCTCGCTGCTCTTCTCGTCCGCGGCCTCGGCGCAGCTCGTGCCCGGGAACTCGCTCTCGCTGCAGGCCGCAATGGACCGGGCGTTCAGCGCGAACGCCACGATCGCGGCGGCCCGCCTGCGCGGCGCGGTCGACCTCGCCATCCTCGAGGTCGCGCGGGAGCGCCTCAACCCTGATGCAAGCGTCGAAATCTCCAGGGAAACGCCGAAGCAGGCCTTCGGCGTCGCGGTGCCGCTCGAGCTGGGCGGCAAGCGCGCGAAGGGGATCGCGGTCGGCGAAGCGACCGTGCGCGCCGGTGAAGCGGAAATCGCGGCCATCGTCGCCCAGGTCCGCAACGACGTTCGCCGCGCCTACTACGGCGTGCTCGTAGCCGACTCGCGCCTCATGCTGCTCCAGGAGATGCGCGACATCGCGGTGCGCGTCCGCGACACCGCCCAGCAGCGGTTCGACGCCGGCAGCGCGCCGCGGCTCGAAGTCATGCAGGCGCAGCTCACGCTCGCCTCCGCGGAGAACGAGGCAACGGCCGCACAGGGAAATGCGGTCGCCGCACGAGCGTCACTCAACGCGCTCCTCGGCCAGCCGCTCGAGACGGTGACGCCGCTCTCGACCGCCGTCGATTCCGGCGGGCCGGTGACAAGCGAGGCGGCGTTGACCATGGCGCAGAGCGCGAGCACCGAGCTCGTCGTCCTCGATCGGCAGATCGAAGCGCAGCGCGCGAGGATCGTCCTCGCACAGGCGCTCCAAGTGCCGGACGTCATCCCGACGGCCACGCTGACGCACGACGCCCAGCCGGAATTCACGTACGGATGGCGCGCCGGCGTCGCCGTCACGCTTCCCCTCTTCACGAGGCATCGCGCCGTCGTGCTCGTCGAGCAGACCACCCTGGATCAGCTGACCGCGCAGCGGCAAGCGACCCTGCTGCGGATCAACGGCCAGGTCACGTCCACCGCGGTCACCGTCCAGGCACAACGCCAGCTCTACATGCGCTACCGCGACGAGATCGTCCCGCAGGCGCAGCAGGTGGAGCAGCTTGCGCAGGACGCCTATCAGCTCGGGCAGAGCGGCATCGCGACGCTGCTGCAGGCGCTCCAGGCGTCGCGCGACATCCGCCTGCGCTCGCTTGACGCCGTTTCACAATTTCAGAATGCGCTCGCGGATCTCGAGCGCGCGATAGGGGCTCCTCTTCCATGACATTCGCGCATCATCGAACTGTCGTCGTGTCCAACGCCCAACTCCCAACGCCCAATTCCCAAGGTGAAGCGAGGATCCCCTTGGGAGTTGGGAGTTGGAGGTTGGGAGTTATCGTGAGCGCCGTCGTGCTCGTCCTCGCGGCGACAACCGCGTGCAGCAAGCAGGCGGCCGAGGAAGTCGATACCGCTACGGTCGTACCCGTGAAGATGGTGCCGGCGGCGACCGGATCCATCCGTGGCCTGGTGCATGCGACGGGCCTGGTCACGCCGGCGCCCGGAGCGGAGCTCGTGGTGATCGCGCCGGAAACCGCGCGGATCGCCGAGATGCCGCACGGGGAGGGCGACCGCGTCCAGCAGGGCGACGTCCTCGTCCGCTTCGAGATCCCGAGCTCGTCAGCCGAGGTGGAGCGGCAGGTCGCGGAAGTGCAGCGCGCGCAGGCGGCACTGGCGAACGCGAAAGCGAACCAGGCTCGCGCGCACGATCTGTTCGATCGTGGCGTCGCGGCTCGCAAAGAAGTGGAAGACGCCGATCGGGCGGTGGCCGATGCGCAGGCCGCGGTCGCGCAGGCTGAGGCATCGCGAACCGCCGCCAACACCGTTGCCGCACGCTCGGTCGTGCGCGCGACTTTCAACGGGATCGTCTCGAAGCGGTACCACAACCCTGGCGATCTCGTCGAAGCCTCGGCGGGCGATCCGGTACTGCGTCTCATCGATCCGCGCCGGCTCGAAGTGACGGCGTCCGTGCCGCTGGCAGATGCACCGCGAGTGGTGATCGGCGCCGCGGCCCATCTCACGGCGCGGCCGGCGGGCAGCCCCGATGTCGGATTGAAAGTCATCTCCCGTCCCGCCGCCGTCGATCCTGGCACGGCGACCATTCCGGTACGCTTCGCGTTTTCGGGCGCCACGAACTATCCCGCCGGAACGCCCGTGCAGCTCGACATCGACGCCGAGCTTCACGCCAACGCCCTGCTGATTCCCGCCTCCGCGCTCGTGCGCGAAGGCGAAGAGACCGCGGTGTTTGTTGCGAGCGGCGATAAGGCGGAGCGGCGCGCGGTTGAGATCGGACTCACCAACGGGACGGACGTCGAGATTGTCAACGGCGTCAAAGAGGGGGAGATGGTGATCGTCGACGGCCAGGCGGGCCTCCCTGATGGAGCGACGATTACCCGAGAGGCCGCCGAGGAGGACGAGGACGAGCCTGACGCCGCGAAGACCGACGACAAGGGCGACACCTCCAAGGACCAGAAATGAACGCGGCCGCTCTTGCGTTCAGGCACTCGCGGGCGGCGGTGCTGCTGGCAGCCGCCCTCGTGGTCGGCGGCGTTATTGCCGCGTTCGCGCTGCCGAGCGGCATCTATCCCCCGCTGCAGTTCCCGCGCATCGTCATCGTCGCGCACTCGGGTACGCTTCCTCCCCAGTCGATGTCGCTCATCGTGACCCGTCCGATCGAGCAGGTGGTGATGGCGGTCCCCGGCGTCCGCCGCGTCCGATCGAAGAGTATCCGCGGCGCTTCAGAGATCTCGGCGCAGTTCGATCCGGCGACCGACATGGTCGTTGCGCTGCAGATGGTGCAGAACCGGGTGGCTGAAATCACCGGCGATCTTCCAGCGGACACTCAGCTGCAGATCGAGCGGATGACGCCCGCGATTTTCCCTGTGTTCATCCTGAGCCTCACCGGCACCCTGCCGACCGCTGAGCTGTACGACTACGCGAACTTCGTCGTCAAGCCCGAACTGGCTCGCGTGCCGGGCTCCGGGACCATTGAGGTCCAGGCGAGCGATACGCGCGAGATCGAGGTCATCCTCGATCCCGGGAAGCTGACGGCGGCCGGGCTGTCCGTGGTGGATGTCTCGGACGCGCTCAAGGCGCAGAACACCATCCTGCCGGTCGGGCGATTCCAGGAATCGGGGCTGCAGCATCTGGCGCTCGCGTCCGGTCTCTGGAAGACCGTGGATGACATCGCCCAGGCGCCGGTGATGGTCAAGAAGGGCGCCACCGTACGGGTCTCCGACCTCGGTACCGTCACGCGGGGCGCTCCCGATCGGACGCTGCTCATCACCGGCAACGGACGCGACGCGGTGTCGATGAGCATCTCCCAGCAGATTGGCGCCAACATTCTCGAGCTGAAGGCCGGCGTCGACAGCGTGATGGCCAGCCTCGCGAACACGCTGCCCGCAGGCATCCGGATCAACCGGGTCTACGACCTGGCGCAGTTTGTCGAAGAGTCGATCACGAGCGTGCGCGACGCGATCCTGATCGGCGGGTTCCTCGCCATCGTCGTCCTCCTCGTGTTTCTGCGCGACTGGCGGCTGACGATGATCGCGGCGCTGACGCTGCCGATGGCGATCATCCCGACGTTCGTCTTCATGTGGCTCTTCGGCGGCACGGTCAACCTGATGTCGCTGGGCGGCCTGGCCGTCGCCATCGGCCTGGTCATCGACGATGCGGTGGTCGTGGTGGAGAACATCCATCGGCGCGCGGGCGAAGGGGGCAGCAGCGTCATCGATGCGGTCTCTCAGCTGATGGCGCCGCTCGTCAGCTCGACGCTCACGACGGTCGTCGTCTTCGCGCCGCTGGGCCTGCTGTCGGGCGTGCCCGGCCAGTTCTTCCGGGCGCTCTCACTGAGCCTCTCAGTCGCGGTGCTTATTTCTCTGGCGTTGTCGATCAGCGTCGTGCCGCTGATGGCACGATGGGCTGCTTCCCACCATCGGCCGACCGAGATGCACGGCCGGATCGAGCGCTTCTACGAGCAGTTGCTCGCCGTGATGGTCCGGCGTCCGTTGGTTGCCGTCGTCGTCGCGCTCCTCCTCGCGACGCTGACGGTCGTCCTGTTTTACCAGGTCGGCACCGGGTTCTTCCCCGCCGCGGACGAAGGCGGCTTCGTCCTCGACTACATCACGCCTGCCGGCAGCGCGCTGTCGGAAACCGACCGGCAGGTCCGTAAGATCGAGAAAGTGATCGCCGAGACGCCGGAAGTCGCCTCGTACTCCCGGCGCACCGGCTCGGAGCTCGGTCTCTTTGCCACCGCTCAAAACACCGGCGACATCCTGGTGCGCCTCAAGCCGCGGAACCAGCGCAGCCGCGCGTCCGAGGAGATCATCAGCGACGTACGCGACAAGTTGACGGAAGCGGTACCGCTCGTCGAGGTCGAGTTCGTGCAGCTCCTGCAGGACATGCTTGGAGACCTCGAAGGGAACCCTGAGCCGATCGAAGTCAAGATCTTCGGCGACGATACCGACCGCCTCGCGGGCCTGGCCGGACCGATCGAAGACATGATGAACAAGGTGACCGGCGTCGTGGACGTCGTGGGCCCGCAGCAAGGCAACCCGGAAGTCACATGGGTCGTCGATCCGGTGGCGTCTGGGCGCTACGGCCTCAACGTGGAGCAGGTCTCGGACCAGCTCGCCGGCAACTGGCTCGGCGAGGTCGCCACCGAACTGCGACTGGCCGACCGCACGGTTCCGGTCCGCGTGCGGCTGCCCGATTCCTACCGCTTCGATCCGAACAAGCTTTCGCAGACGCTGATCCGGGCCGGGGACGGCAAGCCGATCCCCGTGTCGGAAGTCGCGCACATGGAGCGGGCGAACGGCCAGGGCGAGCTGATGCGCGAGAACCTCCGACAGATGGCGGTTGTGCACGGCCGGCTCGAAAACCGCGATCTTGGCGGCGCCGTCGCGGAGATCCAGAACAACCTGAACAATCTGAAGCTGCCGATCGGCTACACCTACGAGATCGGCGGCCAGTACCAGGCGCAGGGTCAGGCCTTCAGGGAGCTGCTGATGGTCTTTGCGCTGGCGGTTGTGCTCGTCTTCGTGATCCTGGTCATCCAGTTCCGCGCGTGGCTGCCGGCGATCCTCATCCTGCTCGCCGCCCCGCTCTCGCTTGGCGGCGCGCTGGGGCTGCTTCAGGTCACGGGCACCGACCTGAACATCTCGTCGGCAATGGGACTCATTCTTCTCGTCGGCCTCGTCGTGAAGAACGGCATCATGCTCCTCGACTTCTCCGAGAAGCTGCACGCAGAGGGCGAGCCGTTCGAGACGGCGATCGCGCACGCCGGGCGCATCCGCCTGCGGCCGATTCTGATGACGACGTTCTGCACGCTCTTCGGCCTGCTGCCGCTCGCCCTCGGGCTCGGCGCCGGCGCGGAGCTGCAGAAGCCGCTCGCGCTCGCGGTGATTGGTGGTCTCGCCCTGTCGACTCCGGTGACGCTGCTCGCGGTGCCGGGACTCTACGCGGCGATCAAGGGTCGTAAATAACTCTCACAGAAAGAGGACTGTATGCGGAAGTTGATGGCATTGCTGGCGTGCGTGATGGCGGTGACGGTGCTCCAGGCGGCTGACGCCTATCGCCAGATCGGCGAAATCATGATCGGCGGGGAGGGCGGCTGGG
>JAHFUO010000029.1:0-9258 GCA_023265015.1 Acidobacteriota bacterium
GTAGAGAATTGCGCCGAACGCGAAGACGTCCGCACGGTGATCGGCGGCCACGCCGCGCACCTGCTCCGGCGACATGTAGCCCACCGTGCCGAGCAGCACGCCAACGCCAGTCATCACCCCTCGACGCTGCTCGGGGTGCCCCGAGCGAAAGTCGAAGGGCATCGCGGGCGACGTGATCGTCGGTGACATCGACAGAGGGTCACCGCCGGCTGCCGGCTGCCCGCTGCCTGCTGACTCCGTCAGCTTCGCGAGGCCGAAGTCGAGAATCTTCACGCGCCCATCGGAGGTGACGAAGATGTTCTCCGGCTTCAGGTCGCGGTGGACGATCCCCTTCTCGTGCGCCGCCGCGAGGCCTTGCGCTATCTGAATCGCGTACTCGATGGCCTTGCGCATCGCCAATCCGGCGATCTGCTTGCGCAGCGTTTCGCCCTCGAGCAGCTCCGAGACAATGTACGGCGCGCCCTCGTGGGTACCGATGTCGAAAACCGCGAGGATGTTCGGATGGTTGAGCGCGGCGGCCGCCCGCGCCTCCTGCTCGAACCGCGCCAGGCGTTCAGGGTCGGCGGAAAACGCCGCAGGCAGAACCTTGATCGCGACATCGCGGCCGAGCCGGCCGTCGCGTGCGCGATAAACCTCGCCCATGCCGCCAGCGCCGATGGCAGACTGGATTTCATACGGCCCGAGGCGAGTTCCGGTGCCGAGCGTCATCTTGACGGCTTCGATTCGGCGATATCCGGGGAGCGCGAACGAACACGACCCGCCTCCACGCCAGCCGCAGAGATGGCCGCAAATACGCCATGGGTGTACGGCCGGTCGCTGTCGTTGGTTGCCTGCGCCAGGTCGAACCAGAGATCCCATGCGCGCGCGAGCTCTGCCGTCGTCATCTCCTTGAGGTTCCGATCGTCCTCACTCAACATCTGCACGGCGTGACTCCTGCGCGACGTGTGTGGGCAGCGATCGCTCGGCGGCCTCGCACAGACGCGCGTGCGCATCGCGCAGCGGGAGGTCCGTGAGGGCACCTGCGCGGCATGCCTCGATATAGGACCGGGCGGCCTCCTCGTACATCGCGAGGCGCGCCGCATCCTGCTGCTGCAGATCGTCGGCTTCCTCCGCCAGTCGGGTCACCACGACGCGCCTGCCGGCTCCCGACCATGCAGCTTGCACCGCGGGGCGCCGGGACGCTGCACCGACCGCGGGCGCAAGCGCGAGCACGCGATCGGGGTCCGTGGTCAGCTCGATTTCGCGCTCCGGCGACAGCAGCGTCGCCAGCTCTCCGATCACGGCGTAGTCCTTCGCACGCTGCGTCCGCTTCATAAGGATGAGGGACTCCGGATCGACCGCGACGAGCGCCCGATCGCGCGCCCCTTCGAAGAGGGCCACGAGTGAGGCGGGCGGCACCCGTGGCGGCCGGCTGACGAAGTCGCACCGCACGCGGCGCTGACTCGCGTCGAAGAACTCGAAATGACTCGACCACCCGCCCGCCAGCCAGCGGACGTCGAGCGGCGCCCCGATCCGGTACCGCGCTCCTCGGCGCTCCAGCTCCCGGAGCACGCGTTCGCACGCCTCCGGCGATTCCCGGATGACCCAGTCGCCATCCTTGCTCATGATGGCGATGCGGTAGAAGACAACTGCCTGCCCCGAGGCGAGTGCAACCGTCTGCGCTTCCCTGTTGAAGGCTTCGGTCAGCGCGAAGTAGATGTTCTCCACGCGCACCGAGTATACCGTTCGACCTGCGAGGACGCGCGGACATCGCGGTCAGTTCCGAGGCACTCGGGGCCGAGGGGCATCAGGTGTGAACGACGCGCGGATTGTAACGCAGATCATGCGATCGGAGAGTCCGATCACGTACGCAGTTTTCGCGATCAATGTCGTGGCGCCCCACCAGATGTCTGGTCTTTCTGTGGCAGATCGCTTCTTGCATCGCTTGCAAAGCGTGGCCGACGATGAGATCCTCCGTGAGATCGCCAGGCTTCTGGCGACATCGAAGTCGCGCAGCGAGCTGACCGGTGAGCTGCTGCGCGAAATTGCCGTGTTGCTGCTGGTCTTTGCGCCGCTGGAATGGCTGTTCAATCCAGGCGTGGCGCGCTGGTGGGAAATCGTCGCACTCGTGGCGGGAGCCGTGGTGGTAGGCTATTTGGGGATGCGAATCGAAGAGGCACGAAAATGATCGTCGCTTACCTGCCGTCGCTCATCGTCGCACTCATCGTCGGCGTCCTCGGCCTCCGGTGGGCCAAGCAGGAACGCGAGGAGAGTCGAGAAAGGCGTCGCAGACTGAAGTATTAGTTAGGTTCACGCTCCTGCGGTCACCGCGGCAACGATGTGCCGCGCGGAGATGCCGTAGCGATCGACCAGCTCCTCCGGCGTCCCGCTGCGCGGGATCTCCTGCACACACAGCCGCTCCACGGTGAAACCGCTGCCGGCCACCGCACTCGCCACGGCGTCGCCGATGCCTCCCGCCGCGTAGTGGTCTTCCACGGTAATCAGGCGTCCGTTCGTCGCGCGCGCGCACCCCAGCAGCGACCGCGAGTCGATCGGCTGCAGCGAGTAGAGATCGACGACGCGGATGCCGATGCCGCGGGTCTGCAGCTCGTCGTACGCCTTCAGCGCCTCGAACACCGTGATGCCGCCGCCGATCACGGTGGCGACGTCGTTGGCGCCCTGCCGCAGCACCTTGAGCCCGCCGATCGCGAACCGCTCATCCGGGCCGTAGATGACCGGCGTCTTCGGGCGCGACGTCCGCATGTACGCCGGGCCGGGGTGATACGCCATCAGCTCGAGCAGCCGCTCGGTGCTGACGCCGTCGCACGGGTAGAGCACCGTCATGTTCGGCTGCGCGCGCATCATCGCGAGATCCTCGAGCGCCATCTGCGAGGGGCCGTCCTCGCCGATCGACACGCCCGCGTGCGATCCGGCCATCTTGATGTTCAGGTTGCTGATCGCCGCCATGCGGATGAAATCGTACGCGCGCGTGAGGAACGCGGCGAACGTCGACGGAAACGGGATCGCGCCGCGGCTGGCGAGCCCCATCGCCGAGCCGATCATGACCTGCTCGGCAATGTAGTTCTCGTAGAAGCGGTCCGGGTGTTGCTCCTTGAACTTCTCGCTGAACGTCGAGTTCTTCACGTCCCCGTCGAGCGCCACGATCCGGTCGTCGTCTTGTCCGAGCTTGGCCAGGCCGGCGCCGTAGGCTTCGCGCGTCGCCACGCTGTCGCCGATCGTATATGACGGCGTCCCGACGGTTCCTTTCCTAGGCGGACCGATCGTAGGCGGACCTAAAGGTCCGCCTCTACGACCGTCGTCGGGTCCGCCCCTACGGGACCGCGGCCCCTCGGGCGGCCGCGCCGCCTCGTCTTCCGGGACGAGCTGCGACTCGAGCTCCTTGATCACCGCGTCGAGCTCGCCGCCCTTCTTGAACGCCTTGCCGTGCCAGCCGGGTTTGCCCTCCGCGATCGAAATGCCCTTCCCCTTGACCGTCCGTGCCAACACCATCGTCGGGCGACCTTTCGTGCGGCGCGCTTCCTCGAACGCGTTCAGCAGCGCGGTCACGTCATGACCGTCGACCACAATCGCGTGCCAGCCGAAACCACTCCACCTGGAGGCGTAGGCCTCCATGTCGTGATCCCAGATTGATGGCCCGCTCTGGCCAAGACCGTTGACGTCGGTGATGCCGCACAGCGAGTCGAGACGATTGGAGGCGGCGACTTCGGCCGCTTCCCACACCGAGCCCTCGGCCGATTCACCATCGCCCAGGAGCGCGTAGGTGCGGTACTCCGACGCGATGCGCCGCGCGTTGAGCGCGATGCCGATGGCCGCGCAGATGCCCTGCCCGAGCGACCCGGTGGCCACATCGACGAACGGCAGCCGCGGCGTCGGGTGTCCCTCGAGGTCTGAATCAAGACGACGCAGCATCAGCAGATCGTCGCGCGTGATGAAGCCGACTTCGGCCCACGCCGCGTACAGGATCGGCGCGGCATGTCCTTTGGACAGCACGAAGCGATCGTTGTCGGGGTTCTGCGGATCGCGCGGGTCGTAGCGCATCTCCGAGAAAAAGAGCGCGGCCATGATCTCGGCAGCGGATGCGCACGTGGTCGGGTGACCGCTACCCGCCTCGCTCGTCGAACGGACTGAGTCGATGCGGAGACGCGTCGCGACGTTCTTCAACGCAGCAACGTGTGATGGTGTTTGCGCTGGCACGCGAGGAGCCTCCGGGAGGGTAGGGGCGGACCTTCCTTGTCCGACGACCTGTCCGACGAAGCGCGACGCGCGAAGTCGGAAGCTCGAAAAGCGAAGTCGGAAGGTCCACCCGCAGAGTTTAGCAGAACGCGCAGAACTATAATCAGCGGATGCTCGCGCTGAGATACGCGTACGTGCTCGCGCTGGTCGTGTGGTTGGGCGGCATGGTGATGCTCGGCGCGGTCGTCGCACCCACGACCTTCGAGGTGCTGCAAGCCAGCCTGCCGTCGACCGGCCGGGAGCTGGCCGGCGCGCTCTTCGGCACGATGCTGGCGCGCTTCCATTACATCGCCTACGCCGCCGGAGCCGTGCTGCTCGTCACCCTGGCAGCCATGCGCGTCCTCCGCTTGAGGCCCGCGCACGTCGGCCTCCGCGCGGCGATCGCCGCCGTGATGCTTGCGGTGGCGCTCTACTCGGGCACGGTCGTGCTGCGTCGGATCGACGCCGTGCAGGCGCAGGCCGGCGTCCTGCCGTCGACGCTTCCCGCCGGCGACGAGCGCCGCGTCCGCTTCGACCAGCTCCACCTGCTCTCGACGCGGCTGATGATGTTCAACATCGCCGGCGCGCTGGTGCTGCTGTACTGGGAGGCCCGGGAGTAGTTGGCGGAATACCGCATCACGATCGGATCATGAAGGCGCTCGGCGCCGTGCTCGCGGACAACAAGGTGCGCCCGCGCGATCTCGGCGGCACCGCGGGCACGACCGAATTCACCGGCGCCGTCTGCCGGCGCCTGGCCGCATGATGCAAGTTCGAAGTTTGAGGTGCGAAGTTCGAAGTAAGTCTCGAAGTAAGCCGCGAAGTAAGTCCAAGGCGCCTGCCACCTACTTCGAACTTCCCACTTCGAACTTCCCACTTCGAACTTCCCACTTCGAACTTCGAACTTCGAACTTCCTGAGGATGGTATAGTCGCCGGGTGCCGATGGTCGACGAGATCACTGAGGCCGTGCTGTCGCGGGACGAAATCGCGCGGTATCTCGAGGGCAGCCACGGCGGCCGCGCGACCCGCGAGCGCATCCACGGCTACCTCGACGAGCTCCGGACCACGCAGCGCTATTCGATCTACCGCGCGCTGAAGCATCCTCTCTACCCGATCCTCCGGAAGATCGAGCGCATCGGCGAAAACGTCGAGGTCGTCAAGGCCTCCGCGCGCGGCGGACGCATTGTCTATGCGTCCAATCACAAGAGCCACACCGACTACCTGATGGAGCCGCTCGTCCTCGACGACAACGGCATCCGCCCGCCGATCATCGCCGCGGGGATCAACCTGTTCGGCGGCCCGCTCGGCCTGCTGCACCGGCACGTCACCGGCGCGATGCCGGTCCGGCGCAACACGAAGGACCCCGCGTACCTGATCACGCTGAAGGCCTACGTCGCGGAGCTGCTCCGGCGGCACGACCTCTTCTTCTACCCGGAGGGGGGCCGCAGCTACAGCGGCGATATCAAGAGTCCGAAGACCGGGCTGCTGCATGCGGCGCTGCACACGGACGTGTCGCGGATGGTGATCATCCCGACCGCGGTGGCGTACGACTTCGTGCTCGAGGATCACGTCCTTGCGCGCCAGCGGGTGAAGCGGACGCAGCGGCCGTTCAGCCGCGAGCTGGCCGAGATGGTGCGCTACGCCGTCGGCTACCGCTCCCGCGCGTTCGTCACCTTCGGCAAGCCGCTCTCGGTCGACGGCGTCGATCCGGGCTCGCGCGGCGACGTGCTCGAGCTCGCGCATGCGATCATGACGGCCGTTGGACGGCTGTACAAGGTCTTGCCGACCGCGGTGATTGCCAACGCCATGCGCCCGTCGATCACGCGCCGCGATCTGGAGTCGCGGACCGACACCGTGATCGACACGCTGCGCTCGGCGGGCGCCAATCTCGGCGTCCAGAGCGGCGCCGAGGCGGTGGCCGAGGCGCTCGAGCCGCTCGAGGCGCGCGGCATCATCGTTGCCGAACGGGGACGTGTACGTGTCCGCGATCGCAATGTCCTGCGCTACTACGCCCGCACGCTTGACCACCTCCTCGCATCCCCCTCACGCCGCACGCACTAATCGAAGATTGAAGATTGGACGAGTGAAGACTGTTGACGATTGTCGATTGATGATTGTGGGAATTGATGGCACGAGTCGATTGAGAGAATCGACGCAATCGACAATGAATTCCAACAATCCCCAAGTCATAAATCGACAACAGTCTGCAATCGTTCAATCTGCAATCTCCAATTCCTGACATGTACGCGGGAGCAAAGGCCGCGTTCTACGCGCTGTCGCGCAGCGCGACGCTCACGCGCCTGGCCTCCACGTACGGCATGCGGTCGCACGACAGCTTCGCGCGGCGCTTCATCGCCGGCGAGACGATCGAGGAAGCCATCGACACCGCGCGCCGGATCGAGTCGCAGGGGATGCTGCTGACGCTCGACTACCTCGGCGAAAGCGTCCGGACGCCCGAAGAGGCCGACGCCGCGACGCGCGAGTACGTCCGGCTCCTCGACGTCATCGTCGCCTCGGGCATCGAGCCCAACATCTCGCTCAAGCTCACGCAGCTTGGCGTCGGCGTCGACCGCGCGACGTGCGTTGACAACCTGCGGCGCATCCTCGAGCCCGCCGGCCGCCACGGGTGTTTCGTGCGCATCGACATGGAGAACTCGCCATGGACGCAGCTCACGATCGACATCTTCGAAACGCTGTGGCAGCAGGACTATCGCAACGTCGGCATCGCCCTGCAGGCGGCGCTCCATCGCACCGAGCAGGACCTGCAGCGCATGAACGCGCTTGGCGCCCGCGTGCGCCTGGTGAAGGGCGCCTACAAGGAGCCCGCGACGACGGCGTATCAACGGAAGGCGGAGGTCAACGCCGCCTTCCTGCGCCTGATGCGTGTGCTCCTGGATTCGGGCACGTACCCCGCGATTGCCACGCATGACCCGGCGATGCTGAATGAAACCCAGGCGTATGCGACCGAGCGCGGCATTGCGAAGGAGCGTTTCGAATTCCAGATGCTCTTCGGGATCCGCCGCGACCTGCAGGCATCGCTCGTCGCCGGCGGCCATCGCATGCGTGTCTACGTGCCGTTCGGACGGCAATGGTTCCCCTATTTCATGCGCCGGCTGGGGGAGCGCCCCGCGAACCTCGGCTTTGTCGTTCGCGGAATCCTTCACGAGAAGTGAGAGCCCGCCTGCACCGGCGCGTGTTGTTCTGTCCGCCTGCGCGATTCGTTAGCTCATTGAGGGTCTGGGCCTGAGTCAGACGCGTCAGCTCTGCAGGACGAGGCGGGCAACCGCAACGCGCCCTCCGGCGTCATACCGAGTGGATGCCTTGAAAGGGGAATCACCGCAATGGGTACCAATACCGTCCGTCAGTTCTTCTGCGGCCTCCACGGGCACGACGCCCTGCTGCACTTCGAGCCGGGGCGGCTGTCGCTGCAATGCACGTCCTGCGGGTACGAGACGCCGGGATGGGATCTCCGGACCACCAGGCAGGCGTTGCCGGCACGCGTCGTCGACACGCCGGCGCGCGTCGTCCGGATGCCGCTCGTGCACGAGCGCCGCGCCGCGTAATCCGCCGTCCTCGCTTGCTGAATCGTGACCACGAAGTAAGTCGAATTCTTCGCGTCATTCAGCGTCATTCGTGTTTTCGTGGTTGATTCCGATTCTTCGTAGTTCTCATCGGATAATCCCGTTGTGGCCGAAGGCAACTCGCCTCTCAACGTCGCGACCCAGGTTGCGGCGGCTGCCCGGGATGCGGGAGGCCGGGCGCTCGTCGTCGGCGGCTGGGTGCGCGACCGGCTGCGCGGGGAGCCATCGAAGGACATCGACGTCGAGGTGTTCGGCATCCCGCAGGAGCGGCTGCTTGCTCTGCTGTCACCGCTCGGGCGTGTCGAGGCGGTCGGCCAGAGCTTTCCGGTCTACAAGCTGGCGCCGCCCGGCGGCGGCCCGGGCGAGATCGACGTGGCGCTGCCGCGGCGGGAGTCGAAGCACGGGCGCGGACACAAGGGCTTCGACGTCCACGGCGATCCGTCGATGTCGATCATCGAGGCGGCGCGCCGGCGCGACTTCACGATCAACGCGATCTCGTGGGACCCGCTGACCGGCGAGCACGAAGATCCGTTCGCGGGACGCGAGGATCTCGATCGGCGCCTGCTGCGCGCCGTCGATCCGCAGACGTTCGCCGACGACAGCCTGCGCGCGCTGCGCGCGGTGCAGTTCGCGGCCCGGTTCGAGTTCACACTGGAGGAAGGCACCGCGGCGTTGTGCCGAAGCTTGCCGCTTGACGATCTCCCGGCGGAGCGGATCTGGGGCGAGATTGAAAAACTCCTGCTGGAGGCGAAGCGGCCGTCGATCGGATTTCGCCTGGCGCTCGATCTCGGCATCATCGAACGGATTTTCCCGGAGCTGCTGCCGCTCGTCGGGTGCGAGCAGGAGCCCGAGTGGCATCCCGAAGGCGACGTCTGGACGCACACGCTGATGGTGATCGACACGGCGCGGGCGCTGAACGGCGATCTCGATCGCCCGCGCCTCGTCACCATCATGCTCGGCGCCGTCTGCCACGACCTCGGGAAGCCGCCGACGACCGCGGTGATCGATGGCCGCATCAGGTCCCTCGATCACGAGCAGGCCGGCGTGGAGCCAGCGATGACGCTGCTCGATCGTCTGAACATCCACACCATCGACGGCTTCGACGTGCGCGGGCAGGTTGCCGGGCTCGTCGCGCATCACCTGAAGCCGGGGATGTTCCGCAAGGCGGCGATCGTCAACGACGGCGCGTTCCGCCGGCTGTCGCAGAAAGTCGACCTGGAGCTGCTGGCGCGCTTCGCGCGGGCCGACTGCCTCGGGCGGACGGGCACGTTCGACTGTTCGGCGATGGACTGGTTCCTCGAGCGGGCGCGCGCGCTCGGCGTCGAGCACCAGCCGCCGGCGCCGCTGCTGCTGGGCCGTCACCTCCTCGCGCTGGGGCTGTCACCCGGCCCGCGCGTCGGAGAACTACTGAAACAGGTGTACGAGAAACAGTTGGATGGAGAAATTCAAACGACCGAGGACGCGATC
>JAHFUO010000029.1:9358-11892 GCA_023265015.1 Acidobacteriota bacterium
GTTCAGAGGATGTACCTCGCGTAGTCCTCCGGCGCCACGTTCCCGCCCGAGATCACCGCCACTGTTCCCGGCGTGACGAGATTGTCCTCACGCAACACCGCGGCCACGCTCGCTGCGCCGCTCGGCTCCGCCACCACGTTCGCGTTCTCGAAGAGCCACTTCACTGCCGCCGCAATCTGCCGGTCGTCGACGATGACGATCTCGTCGACGAACGCCTGCACGTGCGCGAAGGTGAGGTCGCCGGGGCGGACCGAGAGCAGACCGTCGGCGATGCTCGCAGTCTTCGGCAGCGTCACCGGCTGCCCCGCCGCGCGCGACGCGGTCATCTTTGGCGCGCCCGCCGGCTCGACGCCGACGATCCGCACGTCCCTGCGAACAGCCTGGATCGCGGCGGACACGCCGGAGATCAGCCCGCCTCCACCCATCGGCGCGTACACCGTCGACAGCGACGGGCACTGCTCGAGAATCTCCAGGCCGCACGTGCCCTGTCCCGCGATGATCCATGGATGATCGAACGGCGGCACCATCGTCAGGCCTCGAGCGGCCGCCTCGGATTCCGCGCGGGCCTTGCGATCGACCACGGTGGTCCCGGCAAACAGGACTTCCGCGCCGTAGCGCTCGGCGCCCGCGACCTTGACGCGCGGCGCGGTCTCCGGCATCACGACCACCGCGCGAACGCCCAGCAGCCGCGCGGCAAGCGCCATCGCCTGACCGTGATTGCCCGATGAATACGTGATGACGCCGGCCGCCAGCGCGTCGGCTGGAAGCTGCGCGAGCATGTTGTACGCACCGCGGATCTTGAACGCGCCGGCCGGCTGCATGTTCTCGCATTTCAGCCAGAAGACGGGGCCGAGACCGGCGCCGCCGGCCTCGATGAGCGGCGTGCGGCGCGCGACGCCGGCGATGCGTGCCGCCGCCGCGCGAATGTCGTCGAGCGAGACAAGGGGGTCGGGAGTCATTTCGGGATTCGTCATTTCGGGATTCGTAATGACTCCCGACCCCATTTATAGTGGCGTAATGGCGCGCTACACATTAGTCTACGGCGTTCGACTCGTGCCCGAAGGCTCGCTCGTCGGTGCAGATGAAGGACGGCTGAAACTGAGGGGCGGATCCGAGGCGGGTCTGACGCTGCACACGATCGACGGAACCATTCCGCAGCTCCGGCGCGCGCTCGACCGGAGCCTCGATGCGTTTTTCGAGCTGCTCCCGGGCGCGGAAGACGAGGACCGCGACGACCTGTGAGACCGACGGGCGGGTCTGAAGACCCGCCCCTACCCTGCCGATTCAGGCGGCTTCCCGGCGAGTTCTGAACTCCTCTAACAATCGCGCGACGTTGCCGGCAACCGAGTGCAGCGAGGGCGACCATCCGAGCGCGCGGGCGCGCGGGCTGCGCACGCGCTGATCGAGCGCCAGCGCGTCGGCGTACGGCCCCATCTTCGCCCGCGCCTCCGGCAGCGGCACGTGACGCACGTCGGGGCGCATCCGCGCGTGGCGGGCAATGGAGTCGACGATGTCGCCGACGCATTCGTCGGCTTCGTCGTTGGCGTGGAAGACGCCGGACGCGTCGGGGTTGGTGGCCACCCGCAGATAGAGGTCCGCCAGGTCCCGGGAGTAGACGCAGGGCCAGTGGTTCTTCCCGTCCCCGATGACCCGAACCAGGCCATTTGCGGCGTCTTTCAGCAGATCCGCGATGATTCCGCGCGTGCCGCCATAGACGATTCCGGGGCGCACGACGACGGTGCGCGGGGCGCCCGCGCGGCCTGCCTCCAGCACGATCCGCTCGTGTTCGGGGCGCCACGCCACCAGCGGGGTGGGCGCCAGCGCCGCGTCCTCGGCCACGGGCACCGCCGTATCGCCAAGCACCCAGACCCCTGACGTGTAGACCACGGCCGCGGGCTTGCCGGACGCGGCCCGGTTCGTCGCCGCCACGAGAACCGTGTCGACCGCCAGGCGATCGATCTTCTGTGCGCGGCTTGATCCGGCGCGTGCGGTGTGCACGATCGCGTCGCATGCTTCAGCTGCCGCTGCGTACGACGAGGGTTTGCCGAGATCGCCGATCACCGGATGCACGCCGCGTCGCGAGATGAGCTCCGCCTTCTCGGGATCGCGGATCAACGCGGTGACCTCGTGGCCCGCTCGCAGGAGTGTCTCGAGCACTGACGATCCGATGTAGCCCGTGGCGCCTGTCAGGAAGATCTGCATCGTGGGGCGCTTATTCTAATCGGACTTTGGTCGTCCGTCTCCGTTCTTCGCGCTTCGATCTTCGATCGTCGGTGGGTGATTTGCCCAATTGTGATTTCTCGTTACAGTTGCTCTGTGATTCCAGCCGGCACGATTGACGTCCTCGAGACGCATCGCTTCGACATCGACGCGCTCGAGCGTTATCTTCGCGGGCGCATCGCAGGTTTCGCAGGACCAGTGTCGGTCCGGCAGTTCCGCGGCGGCCACTCGAACCCGACGTACTACCTGAGCACGCCAGGCGACACGAGCGGCGCGGACCGTTTCGATCTGAGGCAACGCGGCGCGGACCGTTT
>JAHFUO010000029.1:11992-28557 GCA_023265015.1 Acidobacteriota bacterium
CACGCGATCGAGCGCGAGTACCGCGTGATGACGGCGCTGCAGGAGAGCGGCGTGCCGGTGCCTCGCACGTATCTGCTCTGCGAGGATGCCGGCGTGATCGGCACGCCGTTCTTCCTCATGGAGTACGTTGCCGGCCATCCCATGACGGATGCGACGCTTCCCGGCCATTCGCCGGCCGAGCGCCGCGCCATCTACGACTCGATGATCACCGTGCTCGCCCGGCTGCACACGGTGGATTGGCGGGCGGCGGGACTCGCGGACTACGGCAAGCGGGGCAACTACGTGGCGCGCCAGGTTCACCGCTGGACGGCGCAGTACCGGGCGTCGGAAACCGAGCGGATCGAGGCAATGGACCGGCTGATTGAATGGCTGCCGGCGCACATTCCCGCCGGCGATGAGGATGCGCTGGTACACGGCGACTATCGGCCAGGCAACCTGATCGTGCACCCGGCGGAAACGCGCATCGCCGCCGTGATCGACTGGGAGCTGTCGACGCTCGGCCATCCGCTGGTCGATCTCGGCCATCACGCGCTGATCTTCCGCACCGGCCCGGAGGACTTCGGCGCATTCGCCACCGAGGCGCGTCCCGAGGGAATTCCGAGCGAAGAGCAACACCTGGAGACGTACTGCAGGCTGACGGGACGGTCGGCGCTCCCCGAGTGGAATTTCTACGTCGCATTTGCGATGTTCCGCTTTGCCGCGATCTTCCAGGGAATCATGGGGCGTGTGGTGGCAGGAACGGCAAATGATCCCGACGCGCGCCAGGCGGGCGCGCGCGCCCGCCCGCTCGCGGAAAGAGCCTGGCGACTCATCGAGTTACGCTACTAACCACGAAAGCACGAAACACGCGAAGAACACGAAACAACCATTAGCGCGTTCGTGGCCTTCGAGATCTTCGCGTCTTCGTGGTTAAAAAGTCTTGGTGGTTGAAAAGTCCCGTGGTTGATCAATATCGCAGCGCGTACTGCAGCTTCACGAGCAGCTGGTTCGAGTCGAGTTGCCACCGATTCTGGATGTCGCGGACGTTGTGGTTGTAGATGACAAACAGATCGCCGAGCGCGCGGAACGTCCAGCGCAGCTTCGAGTTCGTCCCAACCGATTTGCTCAGCGTATCGTACTGCCAGTAACTGCTGATCTGCATGTCCGGCGATACGTTGAACCGCACGCGCGTGCCGCTCACGGTCTGCACAAAGTGTCCCTCGCGGAGATCGCCGACATCGCGCTCGCCCGTGAGCTCCACGGCGACGAGCGCTGAGGGATGCCATGCGCCGGTCCAGATGATCTGATCCAGCTGTCCGTCGTAGAACCCGCCGAAATACCACGCGACCTGTCCGCCCAGCTTTCGTTTCGCGGCGGAGCCGACCTCGGCCCGATAGCGTCGCCAGTGATACGCGCCCGTGGGAATCACCACGTGGTCCGCGACCTTGAACGGCGCCGACAGCCGCTCGCCGGTCGGCGTGATATTGATACGGTCGCGAGCATCCCGACAGATGACTCGCGCAGGATGTTCCGCTTGATCCGCGCCGAGCCCATCGTTGCCGCCGGCGCGAGTCCCTTCGTGTCGCGCGTGCGCGTGACGACGCCGCCGACGTTCGTCTTTCCGATGCGTCCGTTGATCTTGGTCCCGACGAGGATCGGCTGTTCGCGTCCCGACACGAGCCCGATGCGCCGGCTGAAGAACGGAATCATTTCGTTGCCCAGGCCCAACCCGAACTGAAAGATGTCGGAGCCCTCGAGGAAGAAGGTGCGGGTCTCGGGAAAGAACAGCGGGAAGCGCGTCAGGTTCGTGCGCCGCGTGTCGACTTCGGACTCGGCGAAATCGGTGTTGATGGAAAGCGACGACACCAGGTTGGGGCCGAGGCGCTGCCCGACGTCGAGGCTGACGTCGCCGGTGCCGTCGGCCCGCTGTCCCGGCCCGTTGATGCCGCCGCCGCCCGTGAACGCCGGACGCACGGAAAGGCCGCGCCCTTGTGTCAGCGGCGGAAGATCGGTGAGCAGTCCGGCGCGACTCGTCTGCGTCAGCCTCCAGTCCCGTCGCGGGCTTGCCCAGCGATCCGTCTCCTGGAGCCGCTGAACGCGTCGCTCGATGTTGAAGTGCCAGACGTTCAGGTCCTTCTTGAAACTGAGCGTCTGCGTCGGAATCCGGATTTCAGCCGACCAGCCCTTCCCGTCACGATGCGTCACGGCGGTCCAGATCCCGTCCCAGTTGCTGTTCTCGTTGTCGCCGCCGGGATTCACCAGCGCGTCGTACCGGGCGCCGCCCGGGTTGATCTGAAACACGTACCCGGATCGTCCGTCGAGAAATGTATCCAGGACGATTTTGATGTTGTCTTCGTTGCGGAGCGAGCCATCGCGCTGCTTCGTGAAGGTGACGATGCTGTCGGGCTCGGGATCCTCGCAGACGACCCCGATGAAGAGCTCGGTCGGCCTGACGAGGACTCGCACGGTCGTGCGTCCCGTCGGCTCGTCGCCCTGGCTCGGCTCGATCATCGTGAGGTTCGGGATCGTTTCCGCAGTGGTCCATGCGGCCTCTTCGAAGAGACCGTCGAGGTGAATGTCCCCGCCTCCAAGGCCGGCGCGGAGTGACGGCGCATCAGGAAGCGATTGGGCCCGGCCGGTGGCAGGACAGAGAGCCAGCATCAGCGCGGCGAACAACAGGCGTGTGCGCAACGGAAAATCCTTTGGGTGGTAACGGTTAACGAGAATTCGCCGGGTCCAAAAGGACCCGGCCTCCCTCAGCGGAGGGCGGGTCTTTTCAGACCCGCCATTTGTGCAATTCCAGCTGCGCGATCTGCCGTCGATGCACTTCGTCAGGTCCGTCGAGAATCCGCATGGTCCGCGCCGTTGCCGCGAGATACGCGAGCGGAAACACCTGGCTGACGCCGGCGGCCCCGAACAACTGGATCGCCCAGTCGAGCACGCGTGTCGTCATCTCCGGCACCGCCACTTTGATCTCCGCGATCGCCTGCCTCGCGGCCTTGTTGCCGGACGTGTCCATCGTCCACGCCGCATGCAGGACGAGGAGGCGGGCGCGATCGATCTCGATCCGCGCCTGCGCGATGCGTTCCTGCGTGACGTCGTTCTCGCTGAGCGGCTTGCCGAACGCGACGCGGCTGCGCGCGCGGAGGCACATCAACTCCAGTGCGCGTTCGGCCACGCCAACCTGCCGCATGCAGTGATGGATGCGACCGGGCCCGAGACGTCCCTGCGCGATCTCGAATCCGCGCCCCTCGCCGAGCAGCAGGTTCGACGCAGGCACGCGCACGTTCTCGAACAGCAGCTCCCCATGCCCGTGCGGCGCATCGTCATAACCGAACACATCGAGCATCCGGACGAGCGTGATCCCGGGCGCGTCGCGCGGAATCAGGATCATCGACTGCTGCTTGTGACGATCCGGGTTCTGCGGATCGGTCTTTCCCATGAAGATCAGCAGCGTGCATCTCGGATCGCCGATGCCCGACGTCCACCATTTGCGGCCGTTGACGACGAAGTGGTCGCCGTCGCGAACGATTGACGACTGGATGTTGGTGGCGTCCGAGGAGGCGACGTCCGGCTCCGTCATCGCGAACGCCGAGCGGATCGTCCCCTCCAGGAGCGGGGCAAGCCACTGTTTCTTCTGTTCGGACGTGCCGTACCGCACCAGCACTTCCATGTTGCCCGTGTCGGGAAACGAGCAGTTGAATGCCTCCGGCGCAATCGGCGACTTCCCCATCAGCTCGCACAGCGGCGCGTATTCGAGATTGGTGAGGCCTGGCCCGTGCTCGCTCTCGGGAAGGAACAGGTTCCAGAGCCCCGCCTTGCGGGCTTTGACTTTCAACTCCTCCATCACCGGCGGTACGGTCCATCGCGATGGTGCGGAGTCGACCTGCTGCGCGTACACGGACTCGTTCGGAAGGATGTGCGCGTCCATGAAGGACTGGATCTGGTCCAGGTACTTCTTCACGCGCTCGCTGTGCTCAAAGTCCATGTTTCGAAAGCCGATCCCCGATCCCCGATCCCCGATCCCCGATCCCCGATCCCCGATCCCCATGATAATGCGGTCGTGCAGCGGGACACGCTGATCGATTTCTTCCGTGATCTCATCGCGACGCGCGGCGAGTTTCTCGTCTACGACGACGGGTATCGGCGGCGGAGCCACAGCTACGAGGACGTCGGGCGCGCCGCGCGGGGATTTGCCGTGCGCCTGGCCGCCGCCGGGCTGGGCAAGGGCGACAAGGTCGTGTTCTGGGGCGAGAACCGCCCCGAATGGGTCGCCTGCTACTGGGGCTGCCTCATCTCCGGCATCATCGTCGTTCCAATCGATTACCGGTCGTCGCTCGAGTTCGTCGGGAAAGTGCGCGCGCTCGTGGACGCGCGCGTGTTGCTTGTCGGCGACGATGTGCCGCAGGCCTCGCCTGCAGTCGATCCTGGCGGCGCGAAGACATGGCTGCTGGCCGACCTGGACTGGCGCGCCGATGGCCCGATGCCGGCCGTGGCGATCTCGCGCGACGACATCACGCAGATCATCTTCACCTCCGGCGCGACGGCCGAGCCGAAGGGGGTCATCATCCGCCACCGGAACGTGCTGGCGAACATCGTTCCGGTCGAGCGCGAGATCCTGAAGTACCGCACGTACGCATGGCCGTTTCATCCGCTGCGGTTTCTGAACCTGCTGCCGCTCAGCCACCTGTTCGGCCAGTCGATGGCCACCAGCATTCCGCCGATCGTGCGCGGCACGGTCATCTTCACGCGCAGCTTCAATCCGCACGACATCCTCCGGCTGGTCAAGGCGCGGCGCATCTCGGTGCTGGTGTGCGTGCCGAAGATGCTCGACGTGCTCCGCGAGCACGCGGTGCGCGCGATGCCCGAGTCGGCCGGCACGCCGCCGGCGGGCATCTCGATTCCCGGGCGCTGGTGGCGCTACCGGCGCGTCCACGCCGCGTTCGGGCTGAAGTTCTGGGCGTTCGTCGTCGGCGCCGCGCCGCTGCCGCCGGATCTCGAAGAGTTCTGGCGCCGCATGGGGTTCGCGGTCATCCAGGGATACGGGCTGACCGAGACGGCGCCGATCGTCACGCTGAATCATCCGTTCAAGACGAGCAAGGGATCGGTGGGGACGCCGATCGAAGGCGTCGAGGTGCGCATCGCGGACGACGGCGAGATTCTCGTGCGCGGCGAGAACGTGACGAGCGGGTATTACGAAAATCCCAAACCCCAAGTCCCAAGTCCCAATTCCCAATTCCCCAATCCCCAATTCCCCAATCCCCAATCCCCAATCCCCAATCCCCGGAGTGACAGCGTTTTTGACAGCGACGGCTGGCTCCACACCGGCGACATCGGCGAGCGCGACGAGCAGGGGCGGCTGTTCATCAAGGGACGCAAGAAGGAAATGATCGTCACGCCCGAGGGGCTCAACGTGTTTCCCGAGGACGTGGAGCGCGTGCTCAACGAGCTGCCCGGCGTGCGCGAATCGGGCGTGGTGGGCGTCGCGCAGGGCGTCGAGGAGCGCGTGCACGCGGTGCTCGTGCTGGAGCCGGGCGTCGATCCCGAGGCGATCGTCCGCGCCGCGAACGGGCGGCTGCAGGATCACCAGCGCATCCGCGCGGCCTCCGTCTGGACGGCGGGCGATCTGCCGCGCACCGAAGGGACGCGCAAGCTGAAACGCGGGGTGCTCCGCGACTGGGTGCGGTCGGGAGAAAAGCCGGTGGCGCCCTCCTCGTCCGACACGCTCGAGTCGCTCATCGGGCGATTCGCGCGCGGGCGCGACGTCAGCGGCGCCACGACGCTCGAAGAGCTCGGCCTCAGCTCGCTCGAGCGCGTCGAGCTGATGATCGCGCTCGAAGATCGCTTTCAGACGCGGCTCGACGAAGGGCGATTCTCGGAGGCCGCCAGCGTCTCCGACCTGAAGCAGCTTGTCGAGCACCCTGCGACGAGCGCCGAGGTCGACGAGCCCGTCGACTTCCCGTCATGGAACCGCACGTGGCCCGTGCGGATCGTCCGGCGACTCTCGCTCGCGACGTGGATCCTGCCGCTGGCCCGCGCGTTCGCCTGGGCCCGCATCGAGGGGCGCGAGCATCTCGACGGCCTCGAAGGGCCGGTGATCTTCGCCTCGAATCATCAGAGCCACATGGACGGGCCGATCATCCTGGCCGCATTGCCGGGGACGCTGCGCGCGCGCGTCGCGCCGGCGATGGCCAAGGAATTTTTCAAGGCGCATTTCTTCCCCGAAGGTCACACGTGGCGCCAGTGGTTCACGAGCACGGTCAACTACTACCTCGCCGCGTTCTTCTTCAACGCATTCCCGCTGCCGCAGCGCGAAGCGGGCGCGCGGCAGACCCTCGCCTACATCGGCGACCTGACCGGCCGCGGCTGGTCGGTTCTGATCTTTCCCGAAGGTGAGCGCTCGACGACCGGCAACATCAAGACGTTCCGCGGCGGGATCGGAATGATTGCCTCGCGCCTGGACGTGCCCGTGATTCCTGTCCGCCTCGACGGCGTCGACCGTGTCCTCCATCCCTCGGCAAAAATGGCGAAGCCGGGGCCGGTCAGAGTGGCATTCGGCGCCCCGATGCGCCTCCGCGGGGAGGAGTATGCCGCCCTCGCCGCGGACGTGGAACGTCGTGTCAGAGCGTTGTGACGGAGAAATCTCGCCGCGCTTCTCGTTTTCATGCAACAACATGCAACTCTCTGATGTTCAGAGGGTTGCGCGCCGTTGTTCGGTGTGGCACACTCATTGCTTTGGTGAAAGGATGAGCTATTGAGCAAAGACGATCTAATAGACATGCAGGGAACCGTGGTGGCGGTGCATTCGGGCGGGTTGTATCGAGTGCAATGTGATGCCGGTCACGAAGTGCTCGCCCAGTTGAGCGGACGGATGCGCCGCTTCCGCATCAAGGTCGTTCCCGGTGACCGCGTGACTGTTGGCGTCTCTCCTTACGATCCGGTCCGGGGCATCATCACCTTCCGCGCACGATAGCCACTGTTGACTCTACATACCAACGCCTCATCACATAAACGCCACGGCCGCAGCAGCGCCAACGGGTCGCGCCGCAGCAGCGGCCATTACAAGCCGGCGCCGCCGAGGCCCGAGCCGCTCACGCTCGCGTACGAGCCGGAGACGTTCGATCCGGCGCCGATTACGTTCGGCAGCCTCGAGCTCGACGCGCGGGTGCTTCACGGCATCCGCGACCTGGGTTGGACCGAGACGCGCCCGGTGCAGAGCGGCGTGATCCCGCTCGCGCTCAACGGCAACGACGTGATCGCGTGCGCGGAGACCGGCACGGGCAAGACCGCCGCGTTCCTCGTCCCGATCATTCAGCGATTTCTGCGCGAAGGCCCGGTCCGCACCGCGGCCACGCGCGCGCTGATCCTTGCGCCCACGCGCGAGCTCGCGGTCCAGATCGAGGACCAGGTGCAGGGGCTCACCTACCACACCACGATTTCCAGCATCGCCGTGTTCGGCGGCGTGCCGATGGACATCCAGGAGCGCGCGTTGAAAGCGAACGTCGACATCGTCGTGGCCACGCCGGGCCGGCTCATGGATCACATGCGCCACGACTGGGTGAGCTTCACGGGGCTCGAAGTGCTGGTCCTCGATGAAGCCGATCGCATGCTCGACATGGGCTTCTGGCCCGACGTGCAGCGCATCCTGTCGGTGCTGCCGGCGGTGCGCCAGACGCTGCTCTTCTCGGCGACGATGCCCGCCGAAGTGCTGAGGCTGACGCAGGAGTTCCTGCGCGAGCCGAAGTACGTGCAGGTCGGCCGCCGCGGCGGCCCGGCGCAGACGATCACGCACTCGGTGCAGACCGTGGCGGCGGGCGAGAAGGTCCAGTGGCTTGCGCGATGGCTGCGCGATCAGGCCACCGGCCCGGTGCTCGTGTTCTGCCGGACGAAGATCGGCGCCGAGCGCCTGGCGTCGCGCCTGAGCGGGATGGGCATCCGCACCGCTGCGCTGCACGCCGACCGGACGCAGCAGCAGCGGATGGCCGCTGTCGAAGGATTCAGGACCGGCACCTTCCCTGTCCTGGTGGCCACCGATGTCGCTGCGCGAGGGCTCGACATCGACGGCATCGCGCACGTGGTGAACTTCGAAGTGCCTGATACGCCCGAGGCCTACGTGCACCGCGTCGGCCGCACCGGCCGCGCCGAGTCAACCGGGAAGGCCCTCACGTTGGCCGCTCCCGAAGAGTTACGCGCGCTTCGCGCGCTGGAGAAAGCCGTTGGCGTCCAACTTCAATAACACCACGCTCCTGCGAGGCCCCGCCCACGACCGCATTCCGGCCGCCGCGAGCCCGGCGCCCACGAGCCCTGCCCCCGTCAGCCCCACGCCGGCCGCCCCGGATCGGCCGGCGTCAGCGGCGTTCGTCCGCTTCCGCTCGTGCCGCTGGCAGCAGCCCGCCGAGCACGGCAACCAGGAATTCTGCACCCACCGCGAGGTGAAGCCGCTCGCCGGCATGCAGGGATTCGACGCGGACGCGTGGTGCCCGGAGTGCCAGTACTACAAGCTGCGCCGGGCGCCGAAGAAGCGGACGCCATCAGACGACTACAGCTACTGAGATTGGATGGCGGCTCAGACGGGTTACGGGTGGCGCGTCATCATGAGCGTCCCGTCCATGAACGGGCCCTCGCACGAATCGGCGCCGGAATACGCGGCGGTGAGTGTGTCTGCAGCGACGCGCGAGGCCGTGCCCGTGAGCGTCGCGGTGCACGCAGGCGTCGGGTCGCCTGCGCCTCCGGCCGCAAAAAACATCGTCAGCGTCAGCGTCGTCCCGGACGTCGTCCCCGAGAACGTCCCGGTCTTGTTCCGGTGGCAAGAGTTGCACGAGCCGTCGTTTGGATCGACGGCTTCCGTCTTCACGGTTCCCGCGGCAGTGCTGCCCGTCTGAGTCAACGCCCAGGTCACGATCGTGGCGCCTTGCGAGTCGATGCTCGTTCCGTTCCATGTGCCCGCGAAGCTGACCGACTGCGATGGCGCGGTGATCGGCGCGGCAGGCGACCCGCCGCACGAAATCGCCGGCACCAGGAGGGCCGTGGCCGAGACGACCAGGAAGGCGGACTTCACGGCCGCCTTACTCCTTGACGAACCGTCGAAAATTCAGCGTGTTGGTATAGCCACCGTAGACATGACCCTGGTCGTCGGCTGCAACACCTTCCAGCGTGTTCGTTTCAGACCATGGAATGAACGCCGTGACTTTGCCGTCCTTGACGCTCCCGATCCGGATGCCTTGTTTGTAGCCCGGATTGACGGTGTCACTCGATGTCGAGTCGGCGGCGTAGAGAATGTCGTTCTTGTTGATGAAGATGCCGCTCGGCCGGCCGAATTGCCTCCACTCCGCGAGAAATTTTCCATCCTGGTTGAAGATCTGAATGCGGCTGTTCGAGCGGTCGGCGACGAACAACCGTCCGGCGGAATCCATGGCCAGCCCGTGCGGTGTGTCGAAGTCGCCCGGCCCGGACCCTTTCTTTCCCCACGCCTTGATGAATTTCCCGTCCTTCGACAGCTTCACGATCCGCGCGTTCGTGTCACCCCCATGTCCGTCCGCCACGAAGATGTCGCCGTTCGGCGCGATCAAGATGTCCGAGGGCGCATTGAACGTGTCCGGGCCATCGCCCGCGACTCCAGGCTTCCCCAACGTCATCAGGATCTTTCCATCCGGGCTGAACTTCATGACCGTATGGCCCCTGCCGTTCTTTGCCCTCCCGTCGGACACCCACACGTTGTCGTCCCGATCCACGAACAGGCCGTGGGGATAATTGAACAGTCCGGCGCCGAAGCTTGCCACGAGCCGGCCCGACGCATCGAACTTCTGGATCGGCGCCAGGGCCGAGCCGGAGCAATCGTCAGCCGTGGCGCAGCGGTCAAAAACCCAGACGCTCTTGCCATCGCGATCGATGTCGACGCCGACCGCCGCGCCCCACTTCCGGCCTTGAGGCAGCTTCGCCCAGCCCTCGTCCACGCGATACGGATTGGGTGCCGCATTCGCGTCGGGGCCTCCTTGAGCGATGCTTCTTTCTTCCGACATCGCGATCGCCGCAACGATGATGATGCCGAGCGCGTACGTCATTTGCTTTGCATGCCACATGATGTCTTTCTCCTATACGTCAAACCCTCCACTTCACGTGGACGACGGATAAACCACAATTGGCGTCTCCGTAGAATCCGAGAAACAGCCCAGTGACCCTCATCACAGGCTCTTGATGAGCTGAACGTGGTAATCCGCGAAGCCCATATGCCCGGAGTTCACTTGTGTTGCCAAGGCGCAGCGCGGGGCCCCCACCGCGCACGCTTGCGCGGTGGGGTGCGAGTCCCGCTGCGGATTGGCAACACAAGTGGGCTCCGGATTACGTCGCTACCTAGCCGGCAACGGGTGATCCGGACCCCAGGCGTCGCGGGCGACGCGCCATGTGCCATCGGCGTCGTGATGGTAAATCACCAGACCCCATCCCGTGTCCTCAACGACGGCGCCACCGGCCTGGGGCGTGTCGGTTGACTTGTACGAATAGCGCTCGAACGCCCAGTCGCCGCTGACGACGAATTCCTGCACAGGCTTGTCCCAGTGCGTCTTGAACGCCTTGAGGTACGCTTCCAGCCACGGCCGGACCACCGCCTTGCCAACCATGACCGGCTCGTGCGCAGACAGGAACACGACGTCCTCAGTAAGCATGTCGAGGAGCGAATCCAGGTTGTTCGAGTTGATGGCCGTTACGTAGGCTTCGTGCGCCTGGTGTGCGGTCGCGTCGGCGGCTGCCGTGTTGGCCGCGGGCTGTGGTGCCGGAGTGCTGCAACCGGCGCAGAGGGCGACGGTCGTCAAGAGTCCGAGAACTGTACGCATCTGAAGCAGTCCTTGGAACGAAGGAAAAAAGGCTCGCACGAAAGGCCGCGGCGGCTCATTGTCGCGCCTGCCGACGTCGGCTGCAAACCGTGCGAGACGGCGTGTTCCAGTTTGGCAAGCAAGCCATCAAGGTCCGGCGGCACCGTCGACCTTGCAGCCGGCGTGCACAGACCGCCAAGGGAGTCAGATCGGCATCGTCGGTGACGGTCACGAGCAGGTCCACATCCTTGGGATTCGACGTGGCAGTTACGATCGAACCTATCAAGGCGATGCGCCGAACTGCGCTCGACGCGCCGCAGCGGGTAAACTGGCGCGGCTCGAGCATCGAGGATCTCTTCTGCGTCTTTGCCGATTCCGCAGCCATTCAAGAAACCCCGCTAGACCGCGCCGAGTGCCCGCCGCGGGAGCCGCGCCAGCCCGCCCTATTTCGCGAGAGAATCCGGCCGGACCTGGAACTTCACAACCTTTGGCCGTGCCCCCTTGCCGCCTTCCTGGTGCCACGGCGTGTACATCGAGTAGCTCGACCACATTCCGCGACCCTTCCAGCCGGCTTTCGGGTCATCGATCCGTCCGGCCACGTGACGAGCATGGAATCCCAGCGGGTACGGCACGCGCAAGGTCAACGCCTTCATCTGACCGTTCTGCGGCATCATCACCCAGAACGAATCGGCGTTGACGTCGCCGGCCAACAGAACGTCCTTTCCGAGACCGAGCGCGTCGTGGTGATCGATGTTGGTCAGATACAGCATGTCCGTGCTGAGATCCGGCGCCCCCTTGAACGTGGGGCCGGGCTTGGTGTACACGGTCCACCCCTCAGGGCACTGCTGCCCGGTGGCGGTCGGTCCGTTCAGCACCTTGCACTTGCGGCGGTCGAAGCTCAGGATCTCGTGGACGCCCCGCCAGTTCTGCCAGACCACGCCGTTACTGTCGATGGCCACGCCTCCCGAATATGGCAACGCTGCCTTCGACGGTGGCGGTTGATAGACCTCGGCCTTGCATGACAGCGGCGCGTTGGCCCCGCGCTCGATGCGCACCAGCGTCGTGTCGTCGTGGCCGATGCCCGAGCACCAGACGCTCCCATCGGTCGGGCTGATGCCAATCGAGTAACAGCCGAATTCGATCCGGTGGTCCTTCTTGGGATCGATCGACTGATCGGGCTCGGTCCAGCCGGTGGAGATCTTGCCATCGCCGTTGGTGTCCACAACGCCCGGGCACCATCCCTGCGAGGCGGCGCCGTCGCGGGTCTTGTCGAACGTCACCGTGTCGACCCAGCCGATGGCGTCGTCCTGGCCGAAGACGAGCGCGTCGTGTTCGTCGAACTGGTTATGGTCCGCGGCAAAGCAGCTGTCGATCGCCGTGAACTGCTTCGTCTTCGGGTCAAACAATTCGATCTGCCGTGCGCTCGGGCCCGGCATCGGGAAGTACTTCGCGAATTTGTTCGTCGACCCTTCCTTGCAGAACGCCGGCTGTTGCTGCGGAGCGCGAGTCCGTGCCGTGACCCACACGCGTCCCTTGCCGTCCATTGCGACGCTGCGGGGGTCGGCTTGCCGTTGCCAAATCTTCTCGGTCCCCCAGTACGGAGACGCCGGCGTGTTGGCATCGAGCACAGGCCCGTTCGACGGAATCTTGATCTCAGTCGTCGAGTTCTCACGCGGATTGAGCACGGTAAGAATGTCGGACGTCTGGATGGCCCCGTAGACCAGGCCGTTCGCGTTCAGCGTGGGATTGCGCTCGTCGGTGCCAGCCGCATCGCTCCGTCGGCTGGTCGGCAGCGCCCAGTCCCACATCGAGATCACGAGGTTGCGCTCGACACCGGTGGGACGTGGCGGCGCTTCGGGATAGGCGCCGGCGGCAATCCGATCGGTCCAATCGGCGAACGCCTTGCGCTGCGCCCCGAGGCCCCTGAAGACGGCGCCCATATTCGCTCCGTTGGGTCCCATCGTCGTGTGGCGATCCCAGGCCTCGAGGCTGGAGAGTGAGCCGAGATTTTTCGAAATGTCGCGAGTGACCAGGTTGCCCACTTGATGGCAGGAGAAGCACGCCTTGGTCTCGAGGGCCACGTGCTCGGGCGAGTGTTCTCCTTTGGGGATTTCCAGCAGGCTCAGCCAGTAATTTGCCGGATACACCTGCGCGGCCGCGCGTCCGTCGGGCGCGACCACCGCCTTGAGATCCATGTGCTGCCCGGGTCTGGCCGCGATGCGCGCCGAATCCACCAACCCGTAGCCCCGCACGAACACCTGGTAGTTCGCTTGCGGCAGATCCGGCAGGACGTAGCGCCCCTGATCGTCGGTAACGACCATCTTGGCGAATTTGGTGGGCAGGTCCGTTGTTTCGGCCACCACCCACACGCCGGCTTCCGGACCTTTCGCGCTCGATACAACGCCGCCGACGTCATCCCCATCGATCGCGACAGTGGCGCCGGTCCCCTGCTGGGCGTTGACCCAGCTGAACGAGGCCACCAGTACGCCCGCCACGACCAACGAACCCAGTCTCGGATTCACAAGCCATTTCATGTGCTCCTCCAATTCCGTATCGCCCGCAGAGTCCGCCGAAGCTTACCGCGAACGTGCCGCCCAGGTCCTCCCCTTTTTATGTAACTCACCGATACGCGCTTTCACGAGTCGCCTCACGACCAACAGCCGACCCAACTCCTCGGGACCTCGAAGTTCCGCCTGCACCAGGCTGACAGTTGCGGGCAGTAGCTCGAGTCGCGGAGTGGTAATCGTCGTGATGACTTCGCGATCTTGCATGATGGCCGGCCCAGTCTGTCCGGCTAATCTCGTCGGCGGCGGGGATCTATTGGTAAAACTTCGGCGCCTTCCTGAGCTTCGCATTGGCCGTGAAGTCGTGTTGAATCCAAAGCTGAGCCTCCATTTTCTTCAGAAATGCCTCGAGGGCCGCTCTGGATGCGATGGTTTGTGCGGCGTTGAATTCAGTCGTCGGGATCCGATTCAGCTTTCGCTCCTCCGGATAATGATAGAGATCGCCGCTGAGCACAATCGGACCGGTCTCTGCCAGTTTCAAAAACAGCACCTGGTGGTCAGGCGAGTGCCCAGGGGTGGACTTGATCACAACCGTTCCATCTCCGAAGACGTCATAGTCGGCCTTCGTGATAATCACCGTCTTGCTGTCCTTGAGCGCGCTGTAGTTGGCCGGCTCCGTGCGTGGCGACGGAGGATCGGCGAACATGATGTCGCGTTCGAGCTTTCGCACAAGCCACGTCGCGCCCGCGAAGGCGTTGGCATTGCCAATATGGTCCCAGTGAAAGTGTGAGAACGCCAGATACGTGATGTCGGCCGGCACGTAGCCGACCTCGGCCAATTGAGTCTTGAGGGGTGTGACGGAAGTCGCGTATCGCAGCGTTGCTGGGCCGCCACCGGGCTTGAACTCACGATCAGGAACGACCCCGGCATCCCAAATCATGGTTCCCTTCGGATGCGCCACCAGGAAGCAGGGCACCGACATGTAGTTTGTGGTCAGGTCTTCCTTTTTGAGCTGATAGGGTGACGTGTCGGCGATGTTCAAGCTGCCGCAATCGAACACATACAGGCGCACGGACTTCGGGGGCTGGGCTTGACGTGGCTGCGCCGTCGAGGAAGGCGCGGTGGCGAGAATCGCCAGCATCATCACGAGAAGTACTCGACTCCATCTGGAATCGACTTTGTCGCTCATCATCACTCCTCCTGGGAAAAGCTCTGTCGCACGAAGCGTTCGAGCATTTCGCATTGAAGGCAATAGACACCTGCCATGTGACGTGTCCTGAGGCCTGACGGCTGATCGCGGTAGGCCCCTTCTTTATTCGCACGTCATTCTGAAATTCGCCGAACCACACTTTCTCGATCGACAGGGCTGAGCAGAGCGCTCGCCGGGTGTCGAGAGGAGGTGTGTGATGACCGGGCTACGTCGGCGGATGGACGAGGCCATGATCGTGCGGGGCATGGCCGACCGGATCTGAAGCGAGCCGCGATAGACCTACTTCCATTCGGTGAGCGTGCCTTTGTAGTTGTCGTCGGCGTCGACCTCATATTCGAAGACGCTCGCGACCGCGTTCAGACGCTGCCACGTTGCCGATGTCGAGTAGAGGTAGATCGCGCCTCGAAAACTCACTCCGCCACCTTTCGACAGCGTGCCGACGCCCTGGCCTGTCCAGGTCGCCACCTCGCCTCCCCTTCCCATGTAGATCCCCTGGCCTGTTCCGATCAGCGTGCCGTCCGGCCTGAGCTCGGATTCATAGGTGCTCATGTCCTGATACTCGACACCGAGCAGCGTTCCAGTTCCGCGCTGTGTGCTTTCGGTTCGAGCCGCGCTGGTGCCGGAAGACAGCACCCGCCGAAGAACCACCTTGCCGGTCACGTTCCCAAGTTTGTCGCCCAACATGGCTACCTCCCCTTCAAGTGAACAGGCCACCGACAGTAATCGCGTCTTGCCGTCGCCGCAACTGATTCCGCGTCCCGGGTGTCCAGCAGTATCCGGCCCATGGGAATCCCCGGGATTCTCGGCACTTGAGCATCGCTCCCAACTCCGATGATCTCAGGCTCAGCCGAATCTACCAAATCCGGCTCACGAACGCCTGCGCATCACCAGCGGCGCGCTCTTCCGTTCCATCCCAGCGCGTCGTCTGGTGCATGCGCTGTTCGTTAGGCAGCCGCAACTACGTTCGCAACCCACTTCGTGACCTCGTAATGCCGGGCTCGTCCGGTCGCCAACCGAACAAGATGGCCTCCATATGTGCCAACGCCGAGAGGCTCACTGTCCATCGGCTGGACAAACTCCTGGTGCATCAGGCCGATTTGGTCGTGAAGCTCATGCGGCGAAATTAGCTGATCGATATGGTGACGAAGCTCAGACGATATTCCGTCGTCATAGGAGATCTCGCCGGCGTTGACGTTGCGACTGTCAACTGCCACGAGAACGTATAGATAAACCTGATGGAACCCGATCTCCTCCAATGAATTGGCCTGACGCACACCCTTTTTGAACTCGTGAAGCTTGTTCGCTGACCCGTCCCGGATCTTGAGGCGCTTCACCTCTATCGCAGTCGCCTGATCAGGCCCGTCAGGCGGAATAAGTAAAATGTCGACGTCGCCGCGAGGCTCTCCGGGAAGGCCGGTCATCGGAACGCAAAGGAATGTGGCGCACGCACGATCGATGCCCTTAAGGTTGAACAGCGTGGACCGCTAGTACGTGTCCTGCGCCAGGCGTCGCACCAAGTCTGCTTCACTGACTTCAGCTAGTGATTCATGTTTCATAGCTACTTCTAGGCTGCCATATCAACGTCTGCAAATGAGCGGCGCGCCGTCGCTATTCAGCGGCGCGTCGGCTCCATTTGCGGGTTAGCTGGCCAGTTGGAGAGCCAGAAGCTTCTTTCGAACCGCCTGCGGAAAATCGACGAAGGCGAATTGGGTTTTATGGAACAGGTAGTCGTCTCCGCTCTCGTCGATGATCCGCACTAGGTCGTCCTTGGCGGCCTGTGCATCTGGAACGACGCGGTAGACCTTGCCGAGTACCAGCGAAGCTTCATTTCCCTTGTTCTTTAGGCACAGCGCGAATTTCTTCGTCATCCGTTTCATGATCTGTCCAAGTATTCCTTGATCTTCAGGTCGCGTTTGCCGATCCCGTGGGCCTCGTACCAATGTAGCTCGACTCGCCGGAGATTGCCATTCGGAAGCCGGACGTTGGCCACTCCTTTTCGTTTCCGCCAGCGCCCGCGTCCGTAGGTCTTTCGAAGAAATGCCCGAATCTTGACGCTCGGGCCCG
>JAHFUO010000030.1:0-5997 GCA_023265015.1 Acidobacteriota bacterium
CGCACGCAGCAGCTTCGAGCTGGCTCCCTGTGATCGCCGCGAGACCGGCAACGAGCGCGTCCGCGGTACCGAACGTCGCGACGAGCGTGCTCGACGCGGCCGGCAGGGGCATCAGCTTGAACGTGGCGCTGACAATCGCCGCCAGGCTCCCGAACGAGCCGCTCGTGAGCTTCCCGAGGTCGTACCCCGCGACGTTCTTCACCACGTTGCCGCCCGCCTTGATCAGCCGTCCGTCGGTGAGCGCAAGACGGATCCCGATTAGCTGATCGCGCGGGGTGCCGTAACGGTGGCGCAGCGGCCCGCTGTCGTTGGTGGCAATGGCACCGCCGATGGTCGCGCCCTCGAACACTGAGTCGATCGGCAGGCACTGGCCATGCCGCGCCAGCTCCCGGTTCACATCGTCAATCCGCGCGCCCGCCTGCATCGTTGCGGTGAGATCCGCGTATTCGTGCGCGACGAGCTGGTTCAGCCGCCGCGTGCTGAGCACGAAGTCGATCGCAGACGGCTTGCGCCCCCAACCGATTTTCGTCCCACCGCCGCGAATGACGACACTCGCGCGCTGCTGCGATGCCGACGCGAGCACGGCAGCCGCCTCCTCGGCGGACGCCGGCTCGATCACGACGCGAGGCACGACGCCGTCGATCGCGTCGTTCGCGGTGCCCTGGAGTTCAGGCGGACCTGAAGGTCCGCCTCTACGGGTGACAACCATCAGAAGCGCTCGCCCAGACCAGCCTTTTCCATCGGATGTGCGTGGTACGGACCGGGCACCTCGCCGCAGAGGCGCGGCGTCGGAAAGACTTTCCCCGGATTGCACAGGCCCTTCGGATCGAACGCGCGGCGCACGAGCTGCATCACGTCGAGATCGTCGGCGGAAAACATGCGGGGCATGTACTCTGCCTTGTCGGCGCCCACGCCGTGCTCGCCGGTGATCGATCCGCCCGCTTCGACGCAGTACGACAGGATCTCCCCACCGACTTCGGCGGCAAGCTCGGACTGACCCGGCACTTTCTCGTCGTAGCAGATCAGCGGGTGGAGGTTGCCGTCGCCGGCGTGGAACACGTTGCCAATGCGAAGGCCGCATCGCGCCTCGAGCTGACGGATGCGCTCCAGCACTTCCGGCAGCTTCGTGCGCGGCACGACGCCGTCCTGCACGTAGTAGTTCGGCGTGACGCGCCCCATTGATGCAAACGCGCCCTTCCTCCCTTTCCAGATTCGCGCGCGATGCGCCTCGTCCTGGGCAATTTCGACCGTTGTCGCCCCCACCCTCCGGCAGATCGCTTCAACCTCCGCGAACTGCTCGTGCACCTCGGCGACCGGGCCATCCAGCTCGACGATCAGGATCGTATTGGCGGGAGGAAAGTTCGGGTGCACCGCTGCTTCGACAGCTTCGATCGCCAGCGCATCCATGATCTCGACGGCCGCGGGGATGATGCCCGCCGCGATGATCTCCGAGACCGCCGTGCCCGCCGCGCTGATGGTGTCGTACGCACCCAGGAGCGTGGCCACACTTTCGGGCTTGCGAAGAATCTTGACGACGACCTTGGTCACGACCGCGAGCGTCCCTTCGGATCCGATCAGCACGCCAAGCAGGTCCGGCCCTGGCGCGTCGGCGATTGCGCTCTCGAGACGCACCAGCTCGCCGTTAGCGAGCACGGCTTCGAGGCCGAGCACGTGATGGACGGTGAAGCCGTACTTCAGGCAGTGCGCGCCGCCGGAGTTTTCCGCGACGTTGCCGCCGATCGAACAGACCTGCTGGCTCGAAGGATCGGGCGCGTAGTAGAACCCGTACGGCGCGACCTGCCGCGTGATTTCAAGGTTGGTGACGCCAGGCTCGACGGTCACGCGGCGGTTCGGGATGTCGACGTCGAGGACGCGGTCCAGGCGCGACAGGCCGATGACCACGCCGCCACGAACCGGCAGCGCGCCTCCCGACAGGCCGCTTCCGTGACCTCGCGCGACAAAGGGAATGTCGTGCCGATGACAGAGACGCACGACGTCCTGCACTTCTGTCGCCGTCGCCGGCAGCACGACGGCCGCGGGAGCCTGCTTGAGATGCGGGAGACCATCGCACTCGTACGTGAGCAGCTCCAGCGGCTCGGTCAGGACCGCCTCGGCTCCGCAGACACGGCGAAGTTGGTCGATGAAGGCGTCGTTCACACCCTATGCCGCCACACCTTCCGCGGGCTCGAAGACGTCGTAGACGTAATCGTACGCGCGGAGGGCGCGGCGCGCCTGCTCGCGGCCCGGGCCCTCGTCCGCGCGCGCGACGAGGCCAACCAGCTCGCCGCGTGACCGGCTGAAGATCGCGTCGAGGATGGCGTCCCGATCGCCCGCGCTCTGCTCGACGAGCGACAGCAGGACGCGCGAGCCGTACTTGATCCAACGCGTCTGCGGAACCAGCTTGCCGCTCGAGTCGTCGACGACCTGCCGCTTGAGCACCTGCAGCACGAGCTCCGCGTCGGTGTCCTCGTACTTCGTGCCCAGCTTCTCGAACAGCGCCTGCACCGTTTCGCGCCGCTCATCGAGCAGCCTCATGAAGAGCACCGGCGTCACCCGCTCGCCGGCCTTCGAGTACTTGCCGTCCGCCGTCAGCTCCGCGCCGTGGAACACGACCAGGTAGAGGAAGTGCCAGAAGATCTCGTAGGTGGCGAGGTCGTTCATGAAACGCAGGCCGGTGTTCGGATCGTCGATCGCCGCCGCGTTGTTGCCGTGCAGCTGCTGGTACATGAACTCCGTCGCCATGTACATCGCGTACCGCATCCCGTCTTCCGTCGTCGGGCCCTGGGGACGCGCGAGCAGCTGCGTGCGCGTCTGCGACGACCAGAGCTTGTCGACCGTCAGATCCTGATCGGAGAGCTCCAGCGGCGCGATCGTGCCGTTCTTCAACAGGCCCAGCGATTCGAGCCGAGCGCGTTCCTCGGGCGTGGTCTCGTCGACAATCCGCTGCAGCTCCTTGAACTCGGTCACGAGCGGCTCGCGGCCGGCGGCCACGTAGGCAGGCGACACGGTAGCGACCCAGCTCTGCCGATACGTGTCGTGCAGACGGCCGTTGATCGAAAAAAGCCCGGTCAGCCGCTCGCGGAGCTTGTCGAACCAGATGTCGCGCAGCGCCTTGCTGTCGTTCTCCGGCGCGCGCGGATTCTGCATCTGCGCCGCCATGCCGCCGATCGGCATCGCGCCGGCCAGCAGCGCGAGGAGCGCGTTGCGGCGCGTGTAATACGACATCGACGGCTCGGTCATCGCCACCGCCGACGGATTCGGGAAGACCATCGAAGCATCGTGATGGAACATGTCCTCGCGGCTGTTGATGTAGTCCCAGCGGCCGACGTTCGGGCCGATCAGGTTCTCGCGCAGGACCCACTCGATGACTTCCTGCTGCAGCGCGAACTCGGCGCGCTCGTTGAGCATCTTGATCTTCAGCGTCCCGCGCGGGATCCCCATCGCCGCTTCCAGCGATTTCAGCAGCCTGCCGACCAGCAGCGCTTCCTGCCACGACTCGACCTTCGGCACGTAGTAGTAGATGCCGGAGCCGTTCTTCTTCTGCGATTCGTAGTTATTGAGCGCATGGATGACGAGCCCGGGAATCATCGCGGGCGCTTCCTGCCCGTCGACGAAAATCTGGCGATTGCAGAGATGCAGGCCGGACACGCGGTGGAAAATCGTCGGCCACTTCTCCCTGGGCACGTCGATCCTGTACGTGCGCTTCTTCTTCGGATGCTCGTACGGCTTGCCGTCCCACTCGTGCGCGAGGATCTGTTTCAGGTGGCGCCACGCCTGATAGAGCTGGTCCTTGTAGTCGCCGCCCGCATCTTCCCAATCCCACATCCATTGCGAGGCGCCGCTGTTGAGCGCGCCCATCGCCATCCCCAGATCGATGGACGGACCGGTACCCTCGAGGCCCGGCGTCGTCACGTCTTTCGGGATCGGCTGGCTGGGGGCGATGCACCATGCCGCGCCCGTCTTGCGGCCGAAGAACCCGTCGAGCATGCCCTGCCTGATGTCGGCGACGCTGGCGCGATTGCCGTCCGGGTCGGCGACGCCGACGGTTGGATCGAGGAAGTCGTACTGCTGCTGACGGCGCGCGACCTTCGCGTGCAGATCGTGCCGGGCCTTCATCAACACCGCAAATTCGTCGCGGGTCTCGCGCGTGAGCCGTCCGATCAGCTCCTCGACGTTGACCGTGCGGCCGTCAATCGTCTTGGCGCCGAACAGCTCGGAATAGTTCTGGAGAAGGTCCGGACGAACGGACGCGGACGAAGCCTGTGACACGTGAAACCCTCCTGGGGATGAAGCAGAAACCCCGGATTATAGTCTGGTTGGCGGTTGGTGGTTGGCGGTTGGTGGTTCAACGATGACCACGAACCACCAACCACTAACCACCCGCCACCAGCGCCGGAAGGTCGGTGATCAGGTGCACGACGCGCGCGGCGGGATAGCCGAGCTCTTCGGCCGGCTCGGCGGCCGCTCGTTGAATCCAGAAGGCGGTGAGCCCCGCGGAGCCCGCGCCGTTCACGTCCCAGTTGTTCGACGACACGTAACCGGTCTCACCAGCGGCGACCTTCAGATGCGACGCGATCAGCTGGTAGACGCGAGGGCTCGGCTTGAACACCTTGATCTCGTCGACGCTGATGATCGCGTCGAGCAGATCGCTGATGCCGGCGCTCTTCGCCGCCGACTGCAGCATCTTCGGCTCGCCGTTCGACAGAATCGCGAGGCGCACGCCGAGACCCTTGAGCGCCGCGAGCCCCGGCTTGACGTCGGGGAAGGCGGCGAGGGTCAGGTACGCGTCCATCAGGCGCGTGCGCTTCTCGACGGTGAGATCCAGCTTGAGGCTGTGCGCCGAGTAGACGAGCCCGTCCTGGGTGAGCTGCCAGAAATCCTTGTAGCGGTTCATCATGCTGCGCAGCAGCGTGTACTGCAGCTGCTTGGCCCGCCACATCATCGCGAGCGCGGTGCCGTTGCCGGGAAACAGCTGCTCGCAGAGCGATGTCACCGAGAAGACGTCGAACAGCGTGCCATACGCGTCGAAGACAAGCGCCTTGATTGGACCGGGACGGGTGGAATTCTGCATGGCGAAGATGCCTCGAGTCGCGGACACGGCGGCCGTCGTTGCCGCCAGTGTCTTAATGAACTGCCGTCGGTCAGTGGCAAGCATCCGTGTCCCCTTCTGGAAGCCGCCATTGTAGGATCATTCCCGCTTGCAAGGCCGGTGACCGACTTCGTTTCGATCGGGAGCGCGCGGCTCGAGTTCGACTGGCACGGGCCGTCGCCGGCCGACGCCCAGACGCTCGTCTTCCTGCACGAGGGGCTTGGATCCATCACGCAGTGGCGCGACTTCCCCGCCGGCCTCTGCGCACGCACCGGATGCGGCGGCCTTGTCTACGCGAGGCGTGGTCACGGCACGTCGGATCCGGTCACCGGCCCCCGCCCCGTGCGCTACTTGCACGACGAGGCGCTGACGGTCCTGCCGCAGGTACTCGAGGCCTTCGAGATCAGCCGTCCGATCCTGGTCGGGCACAGCGACGGCGCATCGATCGCGCTCATCTACGCCGGTTCAGGGATCGGCGCGCCGCTCGCGCTGGCGATCGAGGCGCCGCACGTCTTCGTCGAGGACGTGACGGTGACTCGCCTCGCGGAAGTGCGCGAGCTGTACCCGCAGACCGATCTCCGCGCGCGGCTCGCGCGGCATCATGGCGCCAACGTCGACTCGCTGTTCCAAAACTGGATTGAGATCTGGCTGCGGCCGGAATTCCGCGCGTGGAACATCGAGGCATACCTGCCGGGCATCCAGTGTCCGGTCCTGGTCATCCAGGGAAAAGACGATGAGTACGGGACGGAGCGGCAGGTGGAGGCCATCGCGGCGGCGCTGAATGGTCGATGTGAGACGGTGCTGCTCGACAACTGCCGGCATTCGCCGCACATCGATCAACGACAGAAAGTCGAAGACAGGATGGTGCAGTTCATTCGGGGATTGGGGATTGGGGATTAGGGATTCGA
>JAHFUO010000030.1:6097-13332 GCA_023265015.1 Acidobacteriota bacterium
AATCCCTAATCCCTAATCCCTAATCCCTACAATAGAGGGACATGTCCACGTCGACGGGGCTGCGATTGACGCGTGCCCTGCAACATCGAAACTTCAGGCTTTTTTTCGGCGGCCAGAGCATTTCACTCGTCGGGACCTGGATCACGCGCGTCGCCACGAGCTGGCTGGTCTACCGGCTCACCGGCTCCGAGCTGCTGCTCGGCGTCGTCGGCTTCTGCGGACAGATCCCGACGCTCATCGTCACGCCCTTCGCGGGCGTCCTCGTGGACCGCATGGATCGGCGCAAGATCCTGCTGATCACGCAGGCTGCCTCGCTGCTGCAATCGGCGGTGCTGGCCGCGCTGACGCTGGCGAACGTCGTCACGGTTACGCAGATCATCTGGCTGCAGGTCGTGCAGGGGTTCATCAACTCGTTCGACACGCCCGCCAGGCAGGCGTTCGTCAGCGAGATGGTCGAGGATCGCCGCGACCTGCCGAACGCGATCGCGCTCAACTCGTCGATGGTCAACGGCAGCCGGATCATCGGGCCGTCGATCGGCGGCCTGTTGATTGCGGCCTTCGGCGAGGGCTGGTGCTTCGTCGTCGACGCGATCTCGTACCTGGCGGTCATCGCGTCGCTGCTGGCGATGCGCGTCGAGCCCAGGCGCCAGCATGGCGCCGCGGAAATGCATCTCCTGGATGAGCTGCATCACGGCTGGAAGTACGTCCTCCACTCGATTCCGATCCGCTCTGCATTAACTCTCGTCGCCATCGTGAGCATGGCGGGCACGCCGTATACCGTGCTCATGCCCGCGATTGCGGCGCAGGTGCTGCACGGGGGGCCGAACACGCTGGGCGTGCTCATGACGGCCACCGGTGTCGGGGCGCTCACCGGCGCCTTGTACCTCGCGTCGCGGGAAACGGTCGTCGGCCTCGGGCGCCTCATCATGTACGCGACGCTGGTGTTCGGCGCGGGACTCGTGGCGTTCTCGATGACGACCTCGCTGTGGGCCGCGTGCGCCCTGCTCGCGATCGCCGGCGGCGGCTTCATGGTGCACCTCGCGGCCACCAACACCATCCTGCAGACGATCGTGGAGGAACGGCTGCGCGGCCGCGTGATGTCCTTCTATACGATGGCGTTCTTCGGGACCGTTCCGATCGGCAGCCTCATCGGAGGCCTCGTCGCCGATCGGTTTGGCGCGCCGATCACGGTTCGCCTCAGCGGACTTGTGTGTCTGGCGGGCGGGGCGTGGTTCGCGTATCGCCTGCCGGCGATCCGCGCGGTCGTGCGGCCGATCTATCGCGAGCGCGGCATCATCACGGTGCCGGCGGTCGATACGGGTGCGAAGACGTTGTGACCGGGTCGTGCGATCGCACGACCACTTGTCGGTGCAATCGTGAAGCACACTGGTGCGATGACGGCGTTGATCGTTGGTGCGGACATCTGAGGTACAGTCCACGACGTGAATGTCGATCCCTTCTTCGTCTGGCTGGAAGCGACGACCCTCAGGACCTGGACTCGCGAGTCTGACTCGAGCGACGCCGGCGCCGGACAGCGCCTCTCTCGTAAGACGGCGCTCCTCGCGATAACATCGGTGGTGCGACCGGTGATGGCGCTCGAGGCGGGGCAGGTGGCGCCGCTCCCGGCGCGGATCATCGGCGGCGTCTCGCTGCTCATCTGGGTCTCGGTACTGATCGCCGGCCGGATGGAGGCGTTCTTCAAACCCCTCCCCAACGTGGCCCAGTAGCGTGGCGACACTTCATGCGGTCATCGTGACGGCGTCGGATCGGCCTGGGATGCTCTCGGCCGTGACGAAAGTGCTTGCCGATCACCAGGCGAACATCCGGTACGTCGACCTTCACTCCGCCGGCGATCTCGCCGAGATCTATTTCGAGTTCTCGCTCGATCAACCGGAGAAGCCGCTCGTGGCGGACCTGAGGCGGCTCGACGGCGTGGTGAGTCTCGAAGAGATCCCGTCGTTCGCCAAGATCTACGGCAAGCGGATCATCGTGATGGGCGGCGGCGCGCAGGTTGGCCAGGTCGCGCTCGGCGCCATCGCGGAGGCGGATCGTCACAACATCCGCGGCGAGCGCATCTCCGTCGATACGATTCCGCTCGTCGGCGAGCAGGAGCTTGCCGCCGCGGTCCGCGCCGCGGCGCGCCTGCCCCGCGTGAAGCTGCTCGTGCTCGCCGGATCGCTCATGGGCGGCGCGATTTCAGAGGCCGTCGAGGAGGTGCGCCGGAACGGCCTCTACGTCATCTCGCTGAACATGGCCGGCAGCGTGCCGGACGCCGCCGACCTCGTCGTGAGCGATCCAGTCCAGGCCGGGGTGATGGCCGTGATGGCGATCGCCGATACGGCCACGTTCGATCTCATCCGCCAGCAGAAACGACGGTATTAAACCGGTTCTCGGGTTGCTCGGGTGCTCGGGTGCTCAGGTTCCGGTGCACGGGTTCATTGGTTCTTGGGTGCACGGGTTCGCCTGAGAACCACCTGAGCACCTGGAACCCGAGCACCTGCGAACCGGAACCTGAGCACCCGAGCACCTGAGCACCTGAGCAACCGCGTTTGGGCCGGCTAAAGCCGGCCCCTACGACGCCGCCAGCCTGGCGATGTAGGCGCGCTCGTCGGGACCGAGCCAGGGAGGATCGCCGGCGACGGCGTTCGTTCGGAGATGATCCGCGCTCGACGTCGCGGGAATCGCGACGTGACAGCGTGGATCGCTGAGGATCCATTTCAGCAGCGCCTGGGGCCACGACGTGATGCCGAATGGCGCGAGCGGTGCCAGCGCCGGCGCAGCGATGCGTCGGCGCAGCAGGGATCCCCCGCCGAATGGGCGCATGACGACCACGCCGAGGCCGAGATCCGCGGCGGCCGGCAGGATCGACGCTTCGACGTCGCGCTCGTGCGGGTTGTACGGAATCTGGATCGCCCCGACGCGCCGGTCCTGCATCGCGCGCCGTAACTCGCCGAACGCCTGCGCGCGGTAATGCGTCAGGCCTACGACCCGAACCGTGCCGCCTGACTTCAACTCGTCGAGCTGATCGAGCCGCGTCCGCCACGCGACGAGGTTGTGCACCTGGTAGACGTCGATGGCGCCGCCGAAGTACTCGAGCGCGCGCGCGATCTGGCCGGCCGCCTCACGATCGTCGGCGGTCCACACCTTCGTAGCGACGATAGCGCGCTTCCGGCGGCCGTCGAGCATGCGCCCGAGCACGCGCTCCGCCTCGCCGTACATCGGAGACGAGTCGAAGAACGTCACGCCCGTCTCGAACGCCGCATCGGTCACGAGACGACGATCCTCCGCTGCCGCCCCGCGGACGTCGAACGTCTGCCAGGTGCCCATGCCGACGACCGGCACGCTGACACCTGTTCTACCGAACGCGCGCTGCTCCATTTCGCCTCCGAATTGAAATTCGTACGAGCTTTTGTGTAAGCTCTGGCGCAATGGCGTTCATCATCACAGACCCCTGCATCAGCACCAAGGACCACGCCTGCGTCGACGTCTGTCCGGTCGACTGCATTCATCCACGCAAGGATGAACCCGAGTTCGAGCAGGTGACGATGCTCTACATTCATCCGGAAGAGTGCATCGACTGCGGCGCGTGCGTACCGGCGTGTCCCGTGGCCGCCATCTACGACAGCCCGGACTCGACGCCTGCGAGCCAGAAAGCTCTCATCGAGGCGAACTCGATATACCGCGCCGGCGATGCCGATGCGGTTGCGAAGGCGGAGGCGATCGTCCAGGCGCACATCTCCGCGCATCCGGACTTGATGAGCGTGCCGCCTGCCGAGCGGGCCACGGCTCACCAGGGCTAATTCGCAAAGGCCGACCTGAAAGTCGGCCTCTACGGTCATCAAGGTCGGCCTCTACGGTCGACGCGGGCTCCTACATTGTTCGTAGAGGCGGGTCTTCAGACCCGCCTGATGCCACCGTTCACACCTGCATCAACACCGCGCGCGACGTGCGTCTCGTCGCGCGCGCAACGGCGTCCGCATACAAGCGAATCTGTCGCTCGTACTGGGCCAGCAGCTCGCCTTCGGCGCGGTCGGTCTTGAAATCGATGACCGTGACGGCGTCTCCCGCCTCGAACGCGAAGTCGACAATGCCTTCCACGAGCACGCCATCGATCATGAGCGTCACGGGCGTTTCGCGAAGGCAGCGTCCCGCGCGCTGCGCGCGACGCGCGTCCTCGAGGAGGGGATGCGCGAGCACCGAGGCCACGACGGCCGTCGCGGATTCGACCTCGGCCTCGGTCGCCGCGACGATGCGCCCATGCGTCCGAACGACCGCGGCAATGGTCGCGGCGTTGGCGTCGAGAGCGGTCGTCGCAAGCGCCGCGTGCACGAGCGTGCCGTAGCGCGGGCCGGATGGACGTCCAGGGGCGAGGTCGAAGGCGACGATCTCGACGTCCCGAATGCCGGATCCCGAATCCCGGATCCCGAATCCCGAGTCCCGCCCTTCGACAAGCTCAGGGCGCCCCGAGCCTGTCGAGGGGTGAATCCCCAATCCCGAATCCCCAATCCCGGTGGATGCCCACTCGGTCGCTGTGCGCACATTGAGCGACGGTACCTTGCCGGACGCGATCGCCTTGTCACGCAGCTGACGCCAGTCACGGTAGCGACGCTCGCCCGCCGCGACCACCTCGGGCGGGACGTCACGAGAGATCAGCTCCTGGCGGCGCAGTCCAAACGGCGGCTCTGCCCCGAGCCGCAGCGCCGCCGGATCCCACCACACGACCTCGTAGCCTTCGTCCCGCGCGCGACCCTCGAACCGATGCACGCCGGGACACACGGTATTCGCGCGGGCGATTTCATCGTCCGGGCGCTCGAGCACGGAATCCTTGCGGAACGGCGGGCATCCGGGCGCAGCATGCTGCTCGCGCCGCGCGGCAATCGGCGGATAGATCGCGCGGTTGAGCGTGCCGATCCATCGGTCGTATTCCTCGTCGCCCACGGCGGGCACGACAAGAAGGTCGCGCGCACGCGTGGCGGCGACATACGCAATGCGAATGCCCTCCTGTCGCTCCCGCGCCTGCTCGAGTGGCTGTTGCAGGAGCAGCTCGCGCGGCGACCATCCGCCGATACGCAGCGCGCAGAGACCGCGTCCCGGATCAAGATGGCGTGACGCTTCAACGGGCGCCAGGTTCGCGGTGATATCCGCGAGAATGACCACCGGAAACTCCAGCCCCTTCGCCTTGTGGACGGTCATCAGGCGAACGCCGTCGCTGCCTTCCTCGACGATCGGCGCTTCAGCCGACTGGCTTTCCTCCGCGGCCTCGCGCAGATCGTCGACGAACCCGCGGAACGAGATGCCGCCCGACAGATCGTGCTGACGCGCCAGCTCGGCGACGTGAAGCACGTTGGCGAGCACCTGCTCGCCCGCGCGTCGCAGCGCGAAGCCGACGTGGGCACGCGTCTCGTCGAGCAGACGCATGATCGTCTCCGCGACCGGCACGTGGTTGCGTCTCTGGTGCAGCCGCGCAAGCAGTTGCAGGGCTTGCCCAATCGGCGCGAGGTGATCCGGCAGCGCGTCTGGAACCTTGAACGGATTGAACGAGCGGCCGAACCGGTGGTGGTATTCGAGAAGCTCCTCGTCGCCGATCGCGAACAGCGCGCCGCGCAGCGTCGCGAACACCGACAGCTCATCGTCTGGCCACTCAATCGCGGCAAGAGCAGCGCGAAGCGTCTCGATCTCTTCACGGTTGTGGAACGCGCGGCCGCCCACGAGCAGGTGCTTGATGCCGCGCGCCTCGAGCGCGTCAACGTAGCTGCGCGTCACGTCGGTCGTGAAGCTGACGAAGCGGCGGAACAAAATGCAGATGTGACGCGCGTCGACCGGCACCGGTGTGCTGCCGGATCGGCGCTCCGTCACCATCCACCCGCTTTCGTGAATCAGCCAGTCGACGAACGCGCCCACGGCGTCCGGCAGCGATTCCTCGATCTTCATGCCGGACACGTTGCGCTTGCCGTACGGGCGCGGGACCGGCAGCACAACGACGGACGGCTGACCCGCGATCGGCGCGCGATGTCTTGTCAGCGGCACGTAGTCGGCCTGCAACGTGTCGACATCGGCGGTCATCGCGGCGCTGAAGGCGGTATTCACCACCCGCTGCACGTCGGGAACGCTGCGGAAGCTGGTCGTGAGGAGAAGGCGCCTGGCGCCGTGGCGCGTGAGCTGGCTGCACACCGCCTGGTAGATCGCGACGTCCGCGCGGCGGAATCGATAAATCGACTGCTTGGGATCGCCGACGATGAAGAGCTTGCCGGGAACGGGACGGACGCGCGTCCAGTCGCGCTCGCGCCAGTCGTCCGCGGCCAGCAGCACAAGGAGTTCCGCCTGGAGCGGATCCGTGTCCTGGAACTCGTCGACGAAAATCCGCTTGAAGCGCGCCTGGAAATCGCGGCGCACCTCGTCAACGTTGCGCACGAGATCGCGAGCGCGCAGGAGCAGATCGAGAAAGTCGAGCGCCCCGGCGCGCGCCTTCAGCGCCTGGTACCGGTCGATGCTTCCGCGCAGCTCCTCGCGCAGCAGCGCGGCAAGATCCGCGTCGGCGTCCATGGCGAACGCATCGAGCGCATCCACCAGCGCCTGGTGCGCCGCCTGCACGTCGGCGCGCGCGACGCCCTTGCTAAAGGTCGAGCCGTAGCCCTTTCGTGCGCGCCTGAAGTCGCGGTCGCGCCGGAGATCGATGAGCGCCGCTTCGGCCGTGTCGTAGTCGCCGGATGCGAGAAGCGCGCGCAGATCGGCGCTCGCCCTGCGGGCCGGCGCGGTATCCAGGAAGAGCCCATCGCGCTCGGTCGCGGGATGCGCCGTCAGCTCCGCAAAAGCGTGGACCTGCGGAGCCAGTCCGGCCACAGCCATGTTGCGATCGAAGGCCGGCCGTGACCACGGCGCCGGGAAGTCCCGCCATTCCGCGAGATCCCACCCCGCGCGGCGGAGGCGCTCCACTGGCCCGTCTTCGTCAGGATCGCCGCCCGCCATCGGACGGCTCGTGCGGCGAAGCGATCGCCGGACGCCTTCGGGCGCGTCGGTCAGGACGTCCTGGAACCAGGCCGAGAACGCTTCCTCGTAACAGCGCCGCGCCTGTCGCTCGGTCAGCACGGTGAACAGCGGATCGATGCCGGCTTCCACCGGGCGCTCGCGCAGCAGGTCGGCGCAGAAGCCATGAATCGTGCCGAGGTACGCCTCTTCGAGATTCTTGAGCGCGTTTTCGAAGCGGGCAGCTTGCAGCTGGCGGCTGGCAGCTGCCT
>JAHFUO010000030.1:13432-27696 GCA_023265015.1 Acidobacteriota bacterium
GCTGCCGGCTGCCGGCTGCCTCGCCCGCTCGAGCTCCTCGCGCAGGCGCAGCTTCAGCTCGCCGGCCGCCTTTTCGGTGAACGTGACGCCGACGATCGTGGTGACGTCGGCCTTCCCTTCCGCGAGGACGCGAAGGATGCGCTTCACGAGCTCGGTGGTCTTGCCGGTGCCGGCGGCAGCTTCGACCACGAGCGTCTCGTCGAGCGCTGACCCGATCGCGTCGCGGGCGGGCTGATCGGCCAGCATCATCACCATCAATCCCTCAATCCCTCAATCCCTCAATCGCAATTCGTCAATGCGTAAATTCGTAAATTCGTAAATTCGTCAATCCACTTACGGCCGGCTCCGCAGCTCGGCCAGATCGCGCAGCCGATCCTGTGGCTTGCGCTTCACGCGCTCTTCTTCGTTCGGCCCGCAGACCGGGCGAAAGTCGCACCACGTGCATGCGCCCTCGGCCGGCGCCGCGGCCAGCTCGCCGCGTTCGATCGCGCGGTCGACAATCTCCAGCGCCTCGATCCCGGCGCGCCGCGACGCGTCGGTCAGCGCGACCGGCTGAATCTTGTAGCCGGCGGCAGACGTGCAGAAGGACAACCGCGATTCACGAACCGTCCGCCCCGTGATTTGTTCGACGACGAGCGAGTAGACGACCGGCTGCAGCACGGCGCCGCCGCCGATGACGAGCGGCGGCTTCGTGCGATCCTTCCCGGTCTTGTGATCGGTGACGCGGAGCGATCCGTCCTGGCGATGCTCCTCGACGAGGTCGACCGACCCGCGGAGCACGAAGCGATCGTCGATGAGCACGGGATCACGCACGCTGCGCGGATCGCGCTGCTCGTCGATCGGCAGCCCGAAGGAGAACTCGAAGTAGCGCGGCACCCACGTCCCGCCGTCCGCTGACGCGGTGCGCGCCCAGCCACGCAGATCGCGGGCGATCGCGGCAATCTCCTCGCGCCACACGCGATCGATGGCCGGCACGAGCAGCTCGCGATATTCGTCCGCCACGGCGGCGATGACCTCGTCGAGGATCGCGAGCGCGGATTCGGCTGACGCGCGCGTGACGGGCAGCAACCCGCGGCGCTCGAGCTCGCGGAAGAAGCTTGCCTGCATGCGGTGCACGAGGCTTCCCTTCGTCAGCGGATCGAGCCGCTGCAGCGGATGCGGCTGCTCCGCCGGTTGCAGCCGATAGATCGCGCCGAGCAGGAACTGATACGGGCACGCCGCGAATCGTTGCAGCGCCGACACGGAGTAGGGGCGGTGCGCGAGGCGTTGCGACGCGAGCGCGTCGCGCGTGCGATCGTTGACGCGCGTGACGCCGTCGAACGGCGACCACTTCTTCTCCGCGCGCGCCCAGCGATCCGCCACCGACCGCCACAGCGATGCGTTTTGCTTCAGGATGTATTGCGCGTGCCCGCGGACGGACGCGGGCTCACGCGCGTCGAGCAGCCCGCGAAGGACCGACAGGTCGTGCTCCTGGTCGTCGATAGCGCGGGCGGGGTTGGACGGCGCCGGCCACGCCAGGCTTGGATCGCCCGCCTCCACCGCGGCCCTCGCCAGCGTCTCGTGATCGGGAATACGGCCGGTCGCGCCGCGCAGCACGTCGAGCGCATAGAACGACGGCACGCGCGCGCGTCCTTCGGCGACCTCGAGCCTCGGATACGAGACGTACAACCGCTCGGTCGCCGCTCCTGCCGCCAGGTGCAGCAGCAGCCGCTCTCGTCGTCCACGCTCCGCGCGCGTCGGGAGCATCGGACGGACCGTCGCACCAGCGCACAGCTCGATGTTCAGGCGCTCGCGCGCGTCATCGAGCAGCAGCGGATCCTGCCGCGGCTTCTGCGGAAACATCCGTTCGGCAAGGCCCGGCAGAAATACGATCCTGAACGCGCGGCCGCGGACCTGCGCCGGGCTGGTCACGAGGACCCGGCCATAGCGGCGCGCAGGCGGCTCGCGGTCGACGAGCCGCAACCGATCCGCCACGACAATTCGCACTTCGTCCAGCGACACCGGACCCACGGTCGCCATGGGCCGCAAATCCGCAAGCACCTCAAGGACATACGCGGGCGATCGCAGCACGACCGGCGCGAATGCCTCGAGCTCACCAAGCCAGACGCCCCACCGCGCGGAGGCCGGCCACGCCGACATCCTGGTGATCAACGGCAGCGCGAACGTGCGCAGGTGGGCAAGCCGGGCCAGGTCGCGCCCGATCCCGGCCGCGCGCGGCGATTCCGGATCGTCGCGCCCGACTTCCGCAAGGTGCCTCTCGAATTGCGCCGCCAGGCCGTCAAGGCGGCGTGCCCACCGCGCGGGATCGCCGCCAATCACCGACGCCTCGACGATCAGGTGCTCCCATCGGCGAGGCGCCGGCAGGGTCGTTGGAGTCAGACTCGGGTGATGGATCGACTCAAGGCCGTCAGTCGGGGTCAGACCCTGGTGATGGGGCGACTCAAGGCCTTGAGTCGCCCCATCACCAGGGTCTGACCCCGGAATTTGCCCAAGCGACAGATATTCCGCAAATCGACGCGCCGACAATCCTTCCACCGCGCAGCCGAGCAGCGCGAGAAACGCGCGTCCCGCCGGATGCGGCCGGCGCGTACCGCGATCGAACCAGACCGGGATGTCTGCGCGAGACAGCGCATGTTCGAACAGGCCGTGATAGTGCTGCGGCGCGCGCACGAGGATGGCCATCTCGTCGAAGGGCACGCCGCGCCGCGCTTCCTCGAGGATGCGTCGCGCAATCTCGACCGCCTCGCGCCCCTCACCCGGCGCGGAAAAGAAACGCAGCGTCTCGTCGGCGTCGCGCTCCGGCGGCGTCTCGTCGCTGAAGAGCCACGTCCGCAGCTGCGCGAGGCCGGTCGACTGCGCTTCCTCGACGCGCTGCAGCGCTCCGCCCGCGCGCTCGAGCACGCCGCGCGTGTTGTCGTCGTGCGAAGGGACCGTCGCGACAATCTCCGTCGCCGCGGCGCACAGCGCGGTGACGAACTGCTCTTCGGCCGGAGAATCGAGCGCGACATCGAGCAGCAGCAGCGGCGCGCGGAGCTCCGCGACGTCGCCAACGGCGCCGGCCGCCGCGGACAACAGCCGCGCGCGATCGGCGGAAGAGGCATCGACGAACTCATCGTCGGCGCGCGCCAGCAGCAGCGCCAGGTCGGGCCCCGCGGCGCCGGCGGCGTGCACCGCGGCTTGCGACACGCCGGTCGTGCGCAGCTCGCCGAGCGTCTGCGCCAGCGCGCGAGGAAAACCTGGGGTGCCGGCAACCGCCGCAAGGTAGGTCAGCGTGGCGCCGCTCAACGCATCGAATGCCGCGCGCGCCGCCACTGCTTCGGCGCCGAGCGGCGTCGCCGGGGCGATCCCCTGGCCGGCAAGGCGAGTGGCCGCCACCCGCGCGGCAATCTGCGTGAGGCTGAACCGCCCGAGGCCGACCGTCGCCCCGCGCTCCACGGCAATGCGGCGCGCCAGATCGTCCGCCGCGCCGCGCGTGGCGCCGACGATGGTGATCGGCTGATCAGCGGGAAACTGTCGGAGGAAGGATGCCGCCGCCTCGAGCCGTGCGGCAGCGGATGCTGCTTCGATGATGCGGAACGGTGTTTCTTGCCGCGCCTGGCCAGCGCGGCGGCGTGATGCGTTCATCGACTCGCCTGCCCCGGGCGCCATGCCGGGAATCCGGGAACGGCAGCACCACGCTGCCGTGCAAACTGGACGATATCACGCCTCGAGCTGAAGACGGCAGGAACGCCGCCGCGCCTTGGCTAAAGCTCCACGCACTCGGCAGCAGCGAGCCGCTCAATCAACCCCCGGTCACCTGTCGCAAGCCGCCATTTGCGGAGGCGCGCGTGCGCGACGAGGAGGCGGTCGAACGGATCGCGCGTCCAGCCGACCTCCGTCGCCTTCTCGAACCACGCCGCCGACGAGGGATCGTCGAGCACCCAGTGCTCGTCGTGAATCAACTGCGCGATCGAGGCGCCGCGGCGCAATCGCAGGCGTCCGGACTCACACAGAAACTGCAGTTCGAGCATGCTGGCCGGCGACGCGTAGAGACGCGCGCCGCGGCCGGTCAAGGCCGCTGCGCGTGAGTCGCCGCGATGGAGCCAGAGAAGGGCGTTGGTGTCGAGCAGGATCATCGGCGGCGACGCGGCGTGAAGGTGAGGCCGCGTGAGCGCCACGTCCACGTCCACTCGCCATCGGCCACCGCCGGATCGACGATGTCGACGAGCGGACGCCGACGACGTGCGGGCGGCGCGCTGACTTCGGCGCGAATGGCGAACCGGACACCACGCCGCTCGATGACGACCTGCTCGCCGCGCTCGGCGGCATCCAGGACATCGGAAAGCCGCTCCCGCACTTGAGAGCTCGTATACCGCTTCATTTGTACATTGTACAACAGAGGGGCGGCTGGGTCTGTCTCAGCCTGTCAGGGTCTGAACTTCTCGCCGCGCGTGCGCAGCCATGCCTCGAGCCGTTTCGTGCAGTCGCAGCCGCAGCAGGCCCACGGCTCGGTGCCGTTTTCGTCGCGGCACTTGTTCCGCGCGTGCGCGTCTTTGATGCTGTCGAACTCGAAGAACTCTTCCCAGTACTGCCGCTCTTCCTGCAGCGGCGTCAGGCAGAAGCAGGTCTCCACCCATTTCACGCGCCCGTCGGCGAGCTCCCGCGCGTGTGCCATGTCGCGCAGGTATTCATCGCCGGCGACCGACCCGTCTCCGAGTGAGCCGTCATCGATCGCGCGGCGCAGTGCGTCGCGCTGTCCAGGTTTCACTCGCGCGGTCACGAGATAACGCATGCGATCTCTCCGGCGGGTCCGCTTCGCGGAACCCGCCCTACGGGACCCGCCCTACGATTTCTCCGGCGGGTCCGCTTCGCGGAACCCGCCCTACGGCGCGAGACGCTCGCGGCGCCACGTGCCGTCGCTCAGTTTCACATACCGCAACCGATCGTGCAGGCGACTTGTGCGCCCCTGCCAGAACTCGAACTCGTCTGGTTTCACGCGGTAGCCGCCCCACCACTCCGGTCTCGGCACGAGACCGTCGCCGTACGTCCGCTTGACCCGATCGAAGACCTCCTCGAGCGCCTCGCGGCTCTCGATGGCTTCGCTCTGGCGCGACGCGTACACGCTCAATCGGCTGTCGAGCGGACGCGTCTCGAAGTACGCGTCCGATTCCGCGCCGCTCACGCGTTCAATCGTGCCCTCGATCCGCACCTGCCGCTCGACCGAGCGCCAGAAAAACAGCAGGCCTGCGCGCCCGGTCGCCTCCATCTCGCGCGCTTTCCGGCTCTGGTAGTTGGTGTAGAAGACGAAGCCGCGTTCGTCGACGCCCTTCAGCAGAACGATGCGCACCGACGGTCGGCCGTCGGGGCTGGCGGTGGCCAGCGCCATCGCCGTCGGATCCGGCTCGAGGTCGCGGACCTGCTCGAACCAGAGCGCAAACTGCCGCATCGGATCGGGATCCGAGTGCGCTTCGCTCAGCGGCCCTCCGAGGTAATCGCGGGACATGGTTGGCGGTAGTGGTTGGTGGTTAGTGGTTGGTGGTTGGTGGTTGGTTCGCGGTTCACCACGAACCACTAACCACCAACCACCAACCGGATGTCGTCATTCTCCATCACGATGCGCGCGGCCCCGCCGTTCGCCAGCGCACCGAACAGCATCGCTTCCGACAGCGGCTTCTTCACCCGCCGCTCGATCAGCCGCGCCATCGGCCTGGCGCCGAACGCCCGGTCGAACCCTTCGGCGGCGAGCCACGCGCGCGCAAGCGGGTGCAGCTCGATCGTGACCCCTTTCGGCGCCACCATCGCGCGCAGCTCGTCGATCTGCTTGTCGACGACGCGCTCGATCTCGCCGGGGCCAAGCGAGTTGAAGTGCACGATGGCGTCGAGGCGGTTGCGGAACTCCGGCGTGAACGCCTTCTCCAGCGCGCCGCGCGACGAAACGCCCTGCCCCGCTTCGCCAAAGCCAAGACGGCGATCCGACAGATCGCGCGCGCCGGCGTTGGTCGTCATGATGAGGATCACGTGGCGGAAATCAGCCTTGCGGCCGTGCGAGTCGGTGAGCGTCGCATGGTCCATCACCTGCAGCAGGATGCTGACCATGTCGGGGTGCGCCTTCTCCACCTCGTCCAGCAGCAGCACCGCGTGCGGTGACTTGCGCACCGCGTCGATCAGGAGACCACCCTCCTCGAACCCGATGTATCCGGGAGGCGCGCCGATCAGCCGCGAGACCGCGTGCTTCTCCATGTACTCCGACATGTCGTAGCGGATGAAGTCGATGCCGAGAATGCGCGCCAGCTGGCGTGCCAGCTCGGTCTTGCCGACGCCGGTCGGCCCGGCGAACAGGAAGTTCCCGATCGGCTTCTCGGGCGAGCGCAGACCCGATCGCGACAGCTTGATCGCCGACGCGACCTCGTCGATCGCTCCCTCCTGGCCGAAGATGACTTTCTTGAGCTGTGTGTCGAGCGTGGCCAGCGCCGCGCGGTCGTCACTCGAGACCGCCTGCACGGGCACGCGCGCCATGCGCGCCACGATCAGCTCGATCTGCGGCGGATCGATCGCTGCGACCCGCCGGTCCGCGGGCAGCAGCTTCTGTGAGGCGCCTGCTTCGTCCAGCACATCGATCGCCTTGTCGGGCAGATGGAGATCCTTGAGATGCTTGGCCGAGAGCGTGACCGCCGCGGCGAGCGCCTCGTCGGTGTAGCGGACGCCGTGATGCGCTTCGTAGTGCGGCCGCAGGCCCTTGAGGATATCGACCGTCTCCTCTTCCGACGGCTCCAGCACATCGATTTTCTGGAAGCGTCGCGACAGCGCGCGATCGCGGTCGAACGACTGCTTCACGTCGTTGAACGTCGTCGATCCGATGCAGCGAAGCGATCCGTTGGCGAGCGCCGGCTTCAGCAGGTTGCCGGCATCCATCGCGCCGCCCGAGGCCGCGCCCGCGCCGACGAGCGAATGAATCTCGTCGATGAACAGGATTGCGTTCGGCTCCTTCTGCAGGCGCTCGAGCACCTGCTTGACGCGCTCCTCGAAATCGCCGCGATAGCGCGTGCCGGCGATCAGCGCGCCGAGATCGAGCGCGTATACCTTTGCGTCACGCAGCACTTCGGGCACGTCGCCCTGGTGGATCCGCAGCGCGAGCCCCTCGGCGAGCGCCGTCTTGCCCACGCCCGGCTCCCCGACGAGCAGCGGGTTGTTCTTGCGGCGCCGGCACAGCACCTGGATCATCCGCTCCAGCTCGAGTGCACGCCCGATCAGCGGATCGATGTGTCCGGCCGCGGCACGCGCGACGAGATCGCTGGCGTACGCCTCGAGCGGATCGCTCGGCGGTGGTCCGGCGGGTCCGGTTTCGGCCGGCTGCGCGGCGTGCTGGCCACGGCCGCCATGCGAGATCACGCGCAGCAGCGTCAGGCGATCGAGCCCCTGGCTCTGCAGGAAGAACGCGGCGTGACTCTCCTCCTCCTGCAGCATGAAGACGAGCAGGCTGCCGCTATCGACCTGCTTTGCGCTCGACACGGCCGCGTGCACGACCGCCTGCTGCACGACGCGATCGAACCCGACGGTCGGTTCCGGCTCGACGGTCTCGGGCGCGGGGACCGGCGTAAAGGCTTTCACGAGCACTTCGTCGACCTGCGTGCGCAGCGCATCGAGATTGACGCCGCACGTCGCGAGCAGTCCGCGCGCCTGCGGCTCGTCGGTGATCGCGCGCAGCAGGTGCTCGAGCCCGACGGTGTCATGCCGGCGATCGGTCGCCAGCCGAAACGCGCGCTGGATCGTCTCGAGCGTTTCCGGAGCGAATGGAACGGGGGGCTTGCTCATGGTCAATCTTCGATCTTCGATCTTCAATCTTCAATCTTCAATCTTCGATGTTTCCGGTTCCATTGTCACCAGCAGCGGGAACTCGTGCTCCTCGGCGAGCTGCTTGGTTAACTTGACCTTCGTCTCGGCGACATCGTAGGTGTAGACGCCGGCGAGCCCCATGCCGGACTGGTGCACGCTCATCATGATCGCAAACGCCTCACCCCGGGGCTTGTGGTAGATCGTCTCGAGCACCCAGACGACGAAGTCCTGGGTCGTGTAATCGTCGTTGTGCAGGAGCACGCGCCACAGGCGGGGCTGCTGGAGCTTCTGCTCGGCCCGCGGCTCCGCGACAATCGACTCCTTCGAGAACGGCTCACTCATCCCGTCGTTCCATTCTACTCAGAGGTCCAGCATCAGATCCCCGTCCAGCGTCCACGGCGACGGCACCGGCGGCAGGCCGGTCGCCCGGCTAATCCGCTGCAGGAACTCGGCGCGTGGAATCTCCCTGGCGCCGAGCGAGGCGAGGTGGTCCGTGGACATCTGGCAGTCGATCATCTCGAAGCTCCAGTCCTCGAGCTGGCGCGCCAGGTACGCGAGCGCCACTTTCGATGCGTTGGTCCGGCGGCTGAACATCGACTCACCGTAGAACATCCGCCCGATCGCCACGCCGTACACTCCGCCGGCCAGCTCGCCATCCTGCCAGACCTCCACCGAATGGGCGAACCCGAGCCTGGCAAGCGCCGTGTACGCCGTCAGCATGTCGCCGCTGATCCATGTGCCGTCCTGATCCCGCCGCGGTTCAGCGCATCCGTCCATCACTGCCTGGAAGGCGCGGTCGAGCGTGACGGTGAAGCCTCCGCCCCTCATCGCGCGGCGCAGCGTCCGTGAGAGATGGATCTCGCTCACGAAGAGGACCATGCGCGGATCGGGGCTCCACCAGAGCACGGGATCCTCGTCGCTGAACCAGGGGAAGATGCCGCGCCCGTACGCGTCGAGGAGCCGCTCGGTGGACAAGTCGCCGCCCGCGGCAAGCAGCCCGTTTGGCTCGACGAGCGCCTCTTCGACCGGAGGAAACGGGTCGCGCAGCCCCAGCCAGGGAATCATTCGGATCTCGGCACCATCTATGAATCGATGATCGATGATCTCATCATCGGTTGGATCATCGCTGATCGAATCGGCGATGATCCGATCGATACATCGATTCATCGATTGATGACATCGATGATCCATCGAATCACGTGATCAATTCGATTGACAAATCATCGATCTCAAATCACCAAATGCTGATCACGCGATTCGCGCCGTCACCAACCGGATACCTGCATCTCGGCCATGTCGTCAACGCGATCTACGTGTGGGGCGTGGCGCGCGCGGCGGGCGGGCGCGTGCTGCTGCGCATCGAGGATCACGACCGCATTCGCAGCCGGCCGGAGTACGAGCGCGCGATCCTCGAGGACCTCGAGTGGCTTGGCTTCGTCCCGGACCAAGGCCTGCACCCGCTGATGCGCGAGAGCGATCGCCCGCAGGTCTATGAAGCGGCGCTCGAACGGCTGCGAGCGACCCGTCACGTGTACGCGTGCGACTGCTCCCGCACGCACATTGCCGGGGAGAAGTACGACGGACATTGCTGCGATCGGCGGCTGAAGGAAGGTCGCGGCCGCGGGCTGCGTGTGCGCATCGATGCGGGGGCGGAGCGCCGCGGATGTGATCGGGCGGGCCAGAGCAGGTAACATAGACGGATGAAATTGGTGCGGGCCGCGGCGTGCGCATGTGCGCTTGCCATGGCCGCGAGCGGCGAAGGCGGGCAGGGCATTCCAGGCACGCGCGCGAGCGTCGCCGGACGCGCGGGATGGGACGCCATCCGCGACGGACGCAACGAAGAGGCCGCGACGGCCTTTGCCGCGGCGATCGAAGCCGAGCCGCGCGATCCCTCGCTCTATCTCGGCGCCGGGCTCGCCGCGCAGTTGCTGGGCAACATCGCGAAGGCGAGGGAATTGCTCGAGCAGGCACTGAAGCTCGCGCCGAACTTCACAACGGCTTCTCTCCTGCTCGGCGATCTCCTGTATCGCAACAGCGATCTGGAGGGCGCCATCGACGTGTACGAGACGGCCGCGAAGTATGCGCCGGACGACAAGACGCTGGCGGGCCGGCTGACGCGCTTGCGCCAGGAGGCCTCGCCGGCGAACGGATACTTCCAGTCGCGGAGCGCGCACTTCACCGTGCTCTTCGAGGGACCCGCCGACGAAGCGATGGCGAGCCGCGCCGTCGACCTGCTGGAGTCGGCGTACTGGCGCGTCGGTACGGCGCTCTATACGTTTCCAGACCAGGTCATCACCGTCGTCCTCTACACCGAGCAACAGTTCCGGGACACGACGCGATCGCCCTCATGGGCGGCCGCCTCCTACGACGGGCGGATCAGGATTCCGATGCGCGGCGCGCTCGAACAGGCGCCGGGCGAGCTGGACCGCGTGCTCACCCACGAGCTGACGCACGAGATGATCCGCGCGATCGCGCCGCGCGGCGTCCCGACGTGGCTGAATGAAGGCCTGGCCGTGATGTTCGAGCCGGAGGGCACGCAGTGGGCCGACCAGGTGCTCCGCACATCGAATGCCCGCATTCCGCTCGGCGATCTCGCCGGCAGCTTCGACAAGCTCTCCAGCAACCAGGCGCGCACCGCGTACGCGGAAAGCGCCGACGCGGCGCACCGGCTGTTCGATCAGGTCGGCGGCGCCAGTATCGTGGCGCTCCTCCAGGACATCGCGCGCGGCATCCCGCTCAGTGAAGCATTCGAGCACCGCATGCTGACGCCGTACGACAGCTTCGCGGCCAGCTTTTCCCCCGCACGTTGACAGGTCCGGAGCGGATTCTGGGATAGAATCGTAGGCCGTTTACGCCGGGCGGCGTTTTTCACGAGGCATACTTGGCAGTCCGTCTGTTCATCGGGAACCTTCCGTACGGCGCGTCCGAAGCGGATCTGCGAGCCCATTTCGCGCCGGTCGCTGAACCTTCCCACATCGTCATGCCGGTCGACCGCGAGACCGGCCGGCCCAGAGGCTTCGCGTTCGTGGAGTTCGCCGAGCGCGACGTCGCCGAACACGTCATAGAAAAATTCAACGCGCAGCCGTTCATGGGGCGCAACCTCGCGGTCAGCGAGGCGCGCGCGCGCGAGGATCGTCCACCGGGCTCGCGCCCACCGGGTTCCGGCTTCGGCGGGCCGAGACCCGGCGGGTTCAGCGGCGGGGGCGGTGGGTTCGGTGGCCCGCGTTCGGGCGGTGGTGGCTTTGGCGGAGGCGGCTTTGGAGGCGGCGGGACGGGCGGCCGCGATAGATCGGCGAACTTCGGGCCGCCCGCGCCTCCCAAGCGGCTCCGCGGCGGCAAGAAGACCTCCCAGCAGGAGCACAAGCCCAAGGGCCCGATCAAGGAGCGATCCGACGGTCGAATCTACGCCGTCGACGACCTGGAGGAGGGCGAGACGCTGGATTTCGACGACATCGCCACGAAGGCCAAGGAAGACAAGGACGCCGCCGAGGCCGCCGAGGCGGTCGAGGCGGACATGCAGAAGGAACAGAAAGCGACCGACGACGAGGAATAGTAGCGCGCGCGTGAGCCTGCGCGCTACAGCACCCGCCGGTAGTCGAACCAGTCGAGCGCGAAATCAATTACCAGCTTCCTGAAGAGCAGCGCTCGCCCCTCTCCGTTAAACCTGAGCGACGTCGGCTGCCAGGTCTCGCGATCGACCTGCTGCCGCTGCACCATCACCGTGGATCCTTCGTTCAGCCGCGCGAGCATCCCGTAGCCGAACGAGATGTCGTCGACGGCGGTCGCGTCGATTCTGGCCACCTCCCTGGCCTCTTCATCAATCCAGATCAGCCCCTTGAACGAGCGAGCGATTTTGCCCTCGCGCGTGCGCGGCTTTCTGTCGGGGCGGGAGTGGAAGCTGACGACGATGGCCGGACGGCCGTTGAGCATGTCGCGGCGATCCATCGCCACATCGAGGACCGACGTCACATCGTCGACCATCGAGCGTCCCATCGGCATCCGGTTTTGGCGCCGGACGACCGGGCTGGCTGGCACCGGATGACCGTCGCGCTCCAGGAGGCGCCGGTTCATGGCGCCATCGCGCGTCGGAGTCACTTCGGTGAGGCGAGTCCCGCCAGTGCCGACGTGACCGAATGGGTTCAGATCGAGATCGGTGCGGCGCTCCTTGTAGGCGTACAGGCTCTGCGCCTCCTGCGAGCGCGCGAGATTCCGGCGCACGGCGTCGAAGAACGGCTTGGGCTCCGGAAGAGGCCGCGCGTCCTGCCCCTCGCTTCCGTAGAGGCCGACCTTTTCGTAGAGGCCGACCTTCAGGTCGGCCTTTACGTACGTGAAAAAAAGAAGGCACATCGCGGCAGCGGCGATGACGACCATACGCCGCCAGCCTTCGCACATCGGCTTCAAGCGTGTTTCGGCTGGCAAGCCGTGGTCATACCTTGCGCAGGCGCTCGGCCGCGCGCTCGAGCGTCTCGTCGCGCTTCGCGAAACAGAAGCGGAGGATGGGGCCGGGGTCGACGCCGTACAGGAACGAGGACGGTGGAATGGACGCGACGCCGTGCTCCATCAGCAGGCGCATCGCGAAGTCGGCATCGCGCTCGGAGGTAATCGCGGAGTAGTCGGCCATCTGAAAGAACGTGCCGCGGCAGGGCAGCGGCCGGAAGCGGGACCCGTTGATCAGGGACAAGAACAAGTCGCGCTTGCGCTGGTAGAACGCTCCCACGCTGCGGCACTCCGGATCCTTCCTGATGAACTCCGCGTAGGCGAGCTGGATGGCGCCGTTGACCGCGAAGGTGACCCATTGATGAATGCTCTGGACCTCGGCGCTGAGCGCTTTGGGCGCGGCGGCCCATCCGATCTTCCATCCGGTCGTGTGGAAAGTCTTTCCGAATGAGCTGATCACCACCGCGCGCTCGGCAATGGCAGGGTGGCGAGCCATGCTCTCGTGGCGCGCGCCGTCGAACACGATGTGCTCGTACGCCTCATCGGCCACCACCACCGCGTCGGTGTGTTCCAGCACGCGAGCCAGCTCGCGCATGTCGTCGGCTCCAAGGATCATGCCCGTCGGGTTGTGCGGAGAGTTCAGGACGATCACGCGCGTGCGCGACGTGATGGCCCGTCGCGCCTCGTCCCAGTCGATGTGATAGTCGGGAGGGCGCAGCGTGACAAACGCCGGCGTTCCGCCGCTGAGCTGGATCGCAGGGACGTACGAGTCGTACGCCGGCTGGAACAGCAGCACCTCGTCGCCGGGATGAACCAGCGCCGTGAGTGTCGCGAAGAGCGCCTCCGTCGCGCCCGACGTCACCGTGATCTCGGTCACCGGGTCGTAGCGGCGGCCGTAGAGCCGCTCGATCTTGAACGCGAGCGCCTCTCGCAACGCGGGGATGCCGGGCATCGGGGCGTACTGGTTGTTGCCCTCGCGCATGCAGCGCGCCACCGTATCGACGAGCTCCGGCGCGCAGTCGAAGTCGGGAAACCCCTGGGAGAGATTGATCGCGTCGTGCTCGAGCGCAAGGCGCGACATGGTGGCGAAGATGCTGACACCGGTGGTGGGCAGTTTTGACCGAAGCGGGGTGCGGGAGTTCAGCATTCGCGATTTATTTTTCCTTCGTGATCTTCGTGACCGTCGTGGTTGATATCGATGTTACTCCACCAGTTGATCCGGTTTCAGCGCGAGCACGGAATACGCGCGACGCAATTCAACGACGCGATCGAAGTAACCCGCCTTCGGAATCTCACCGCGCCGCAGCCGATCCCGCAGGCGCCGCAGCTCGTAGCGGTACAGGTCATTCACGAACTCGCGCACGAGCTCCGGCCGCGTCGTCGGACGCGGCCGAATGCCGTGCTTCTCTAGTTGATCGAGGACCTGCTGCTGGTAGCGATATTCCATTCCTAAGAGAAAGCCCGATCCCCGATCCCCGATCCCTACAGAATTCAATATCGGTAGTGATTCGGTTTGTACGGGCTGTTCTGCGGCACGCCGATGTAGTCGGCCAGCTCCGGCGTCAGCGTCGTCAGCTTCACGCCGAGATGACCCAGGTGCAGCCGCGCGACCTCCTCATCCAGCGCCTTCGGCAGCATCGTCACGGTCAGACCGTACTTCTCGGCATTCGCGTGCAGCTCGAGCTGCGCCAGCACCTGGTTGGTAAACGACGCCGACATGACGAAGCTCGGGTGGCCCGTGGCGCAACCGAGGTTGAGCAGGCGTCCTTCCGCGAGCACCAGCACGCTGTGGCCGTCGGGGAAGCGCCATTCGTCGTACTGCGGCTTGATGTTGATCCGCTGGATGCCCTTCGCCTTCTTGAGGCCGGCCATGTCGATCTCGTTGTCGAAGTGGCCGATGTTGCCGACGATCGCCTTGTCCTTCATCCGCTGCATGTGATCGACGGTGATGATGTTCAGGTTGCCGGTCGCCGTGATGAAGATGTCGGCGCTGTCGACCACATCGTCAAGCGTGT
>JAHFUO010000031.1 GCA_023265015.1 Acidobacteriota bacterium
TGTACGACGTCTTCCCGGACGGCCAGCGATTCCTCATCAACAGGATCGCCGACGAGCAGGCCGCGCCGTCTCCGATCAGGGTCATCACGAACTGGACGGCGACACTTCGCTGACTATCTCCGGCAGGTCCCACACATCTTCAACGCGTGATGTACGTGACTGCGCCGGCCAACGAGGAGGGTCTCGGCGCTCCCGTGGCCGCGAGGTTGAGCTGCATCGTGCCTCCGAGCACGTCCCACACGCCCAGTCGGGTGCCGCCTGATGAGGGACGGAAATCGACCGTGGCGAGTGGCTTGATCACCGCGTCCGCCACGAAGATTCCCGATTCGATCGTCGACCGATCGGATGCCAGCAGCGAGTACGTATATTCGTTGCTCGTCTCGGACGGGCACCGAACGTCGAGGATCGGCGCCAGAGAACCCGATTGCAGCGTCCAGGTTCGGGCGAGCGGGAAGATTGCCCCTCGTGAGTTCGTGACGAACGGCTCGCACCATTCGGTCTGATACGCGGCTGACTTCCAGATCGATTCGAACTGTGCGCGGGCGGAGGTGCTGAGGAAGAGTTCGGCGCTGACGGCGTTCGGATTGGTCAGGCCCTCGCTCCTGCTGAAGTCGTTCACCTGGAAGTGCGTCATGCCCCACGTCACGGGCGTCCTGCCGATGGTTTGTGTCTGCACGCCGGCGGTACCGATGATCTGCCCTCGGGTGACTGTTGCCCCCGTGGCGATGCCGGCCGCGAGCGAACCCAGGTTGGTGTAGTCGGTCGCGTACGCGGTTCGGCCGCCGACATCGTGCGTGATCCGAACGGTGTAACGCCCGCCGCCGTCGGCTTCAGGGAGCGCGTGCAGGATGGCGCCGCCGGCCGCCGCAAGTACGTTGGCCCCAGGCCGATACTCCACGTCCCAGCCGGGATGACCGTCGCGCGCGTGAGCGCCGCCATGCACGCCGAAGGGCCACAACCCGTACGCGTTGTTTGCTGAATCGCCAGCCGAGATCGGGAGATCGACGGAGAATGACGGCGCTGCCGGCGCCGGCGCCGGCGCTGGCGATGGCGCTGGGACGGAGGGCGTGGGCGTGGTCGAAGGGGCCGATGGCGACGGCGAATTGGCACCGCACGCGATCAGCGATCCGGAGAGCACGAGGCACACGATCACTCGCACAATTGATCGTGTTATCGGCAGCGGTACCACCGCGCCTTAACGAGACGGTCAGCGCTGGCAGGCCTGAATGAAGCCCTCAAAGAGGGCGCGAAATTCTCCTGTTCTCCAGAAATTCTCAGGATGCCACTGGACGCCGAGGCAGAAGCGCCGCGTGGGATCCTCGATCGCTTCGATCACGCCGTCCGGCGCGGTTGCGGAGGAGATGAGGTTTTCGCCAAGCCGCTTCGGCGCCTGGTGGTGACGGCTGTTCACGGGGCACGCGTCGCCCGCCGCGAGGCGCTCGCGCATCAGTCGCTCGACGAGCGACCCGGCCTCCATCCAGATCTCGTGCGCCATGGAATGAGGCGGCGTCGGCACGCGGTGGTTCACGGTGACGCCGACCTCGTCGGGAATGTCCTGGATCAGCGTGCCGCCGCGCGCGACGTTCAGCAACTGGACGCCGCGGCAGATCGCGAGGACCGGAAGATCGGCCTCGAGCGCCAGGCGCACGAGCTCGATCTCGTACTCATCGCGCCCGGCCTCCGCCCCCGAGAACGTGGCATGGGGTTCCTCGCCGTAGAGCGACGGCGCGACGTCGCCGCCGCCCGTTAGCAGCAGGCCATCGATCGAGGCGATGACGTCCGCAGGTGCGTCGGCCATCCGATCGAGCACCCGTGCCTCGCCGCCGGCGCGGCGCACGGATTCCTCGTAGTCGGGCAGCTTGCTGCACGGCGCTATCGCGATCACGGACATTGGAGTCCCGGTCGCACCTCGCACTACATCCTGGGTGGCACGTCCACCCCCATCAGATCCAGCGCCCTCGTCAACTGGTTGCGCAGGTAGATTACCGCCGCCGCGCGCCACCGTTTCACATCATCGCGCTCTTCATTGAGAATCGGTGCACGGTGATAGAAGGCATTGAACGACTGCGCGAGCGCGAACGCGTATTTCGCGAGCACGGAGAACTCGAGCGACCGGATCACCTGCTCGACAATCTCGTCGAGCCTCGAGGCGTCGAGGACGAGCGACCAGAGCTCGTGGCTGCCGTTCGCGCCGTCGAGCTCCCCGGCAGGCACGTCCTTCAGCGCGTTCAGCAGCACGTTCTCGTTGAGCCCATCGCGCTGCTGCAGCTTCTGGAAGATGTTGTTGGCGCGGACGACCGCGTACTGGATGTACGGGCCGCTCTCGCCCTCGAAGCTGTGCGCCTCCTCCAGGTCGAAGGCGATCACCTTGCCGCGCGAGAACTTGATCATGAAAGAGCGCACGGCGGCGATCGCAATCATCCGCGCGATGCGGCGCGACTCCTCGTCGCTCAGCTCGGGATTGCGCTTGCCGACCTCCGCGCCCGCCGATCGAATCAGCGTGTCGAGCAGGTCGTCCGCCTTCACGCCGAGCCCCTTACGGCCTGACACCTCGACGAACGGACGCTTCGCATCCTCCGAATCCGGCGGCGGCGCGTAACCGAGCTCGCGGGCCGTCGCGTGCGACAGCGCCACCATCTCGTACGAGAAGTGATGCGATCGCTCGGCGCCTTCGGGATGGCCGACCGCAATCAGCGCCTGCTTCAGCAGCTTCTGCAGGTACGACTGCCGCACGTCGATGACGTTGTAGACGTACGCGGCGCCGCCGAACATCGGATGGTCGCTTTCACCGCCCGTCGTGCACGTGGCCCACAGCGGTCCGTGCGGTCCTGGCCCGAGCGAAGTCGAGGGCCGCGCCGTGAACACGCGGTAATGGAAGTCCTTCCCGAGCAGTCCCAGCTTCCAGAACTGATACGCGATGTCCTTGCCGACGTAGGTGACGACGCCATTCGATCGGACGATGACTTTCTCGCGTTCCTCTTCTTCGTCGTCACGGGATTCGGGATTCGGGATTCGGGATTCGGGCGGTTCTTTGGATTTGGGATTTGGGATTTGGGCTTTGGGATTTGCCTCGACATCGTCCTGAATGGGCATCACCCAACACCCGGCGAGACGCCCCTCTTTCTGAAGGTAGACCGCGCCCTTGGCCTTGAGCACCTCGAATGCCTGCGCCCAGAACTTCAGCCGCAGGATGTCGCCTTCCCACGTGAGCAGGTCATAGTCCACATTCATTCGCGCCATCGTCTCGAGATGGCAATGGACGATGCGGTCGGCAATGAAGGCGGCGATCGCGGCGTTCTCGTTGTCGCCGTGCTCGATGTCATGCAGCGTCTCGGCGCGCGCCGCGAGAAGCGCCTTGTCCTGTTCGTACGACTCGGTGACGCGGGCGTACAGGTCCCAGCAGTAATAGTCGAATCGGGTGGTCTCGGCGATCTCGCGGATCTGATCGAGCGTCTTGCCTTCGAGGACGCGGAAACCGACGACGACGTCAGCCACCTGGACACCCGTATCGTCGATGTAGTTCTGCACTTCGACGGTGATGCCGCGGAACCGGAGCACCCGGACCAGCGTGTCGCCGAGCGCTGAGTTGCGGAGGTGGCCGATGTGGGCGGCCTTGTTCGGGTTGATTGCCGTGTGCTCGACGATCGCCTTGCCCGCCGGCGGCTTCACCGACGCCGCGGCGCCCGGCGACAGGCGCGCCAGCAGGAACTCCCGCCGCTCGAGGAAGAAATTGAGATAGCCGTTGGGCGCGGCGGCCACCTGCCGGATCCCGTCGAGCGATCCGAACGCGCCCGCGATGTCCTGTGCGATCGCGCGTGGCGCCTTCCGCAGCCGGCGCGCCAGCTCGAACGCCACCGGGGTCCCGAGATCGCCAAGCTCGCGGTTCGGCGGGTAATCCAGGACGATGGCAGGGGCGGACGAGTCGTCGAGCGAGTACAGCGTGGCCAGCAGCCGCGCAACGTGCGCACGAAGACGGTCGTGAACGGGAAGGATCAGTGTGGTACGCTTCCTAGGCTGTCGGCGGCACACCGGCGGCCCGCAGTGCCCGCTCGTAGTCGTCAGGCGTGTTCACGTTGAGCAGCAGCCTGCCGTCGGGATCGAAAGGAGCCAGCTCATCGGGGCCGATATCGCGCACGTGAAGATCACCGAGCGCGTCGGCAATCCGCAGCGCGCCGGCGTCGATCCGCGTCTTGAGGCCCGCCGCAATCCGCCGCTGGTACGACGCGCAGAGCGGATGACGTCCACGAGCGTCGCGCGGGACGGCGGCATCGACGTCCGCGCCGAGTGCGGCGAGCGCGGCCAGAAATGGCGCGGATACGAACGGCATATCGCAGGCTATCACCAGTACTTGTTCCGTTGGCGCGTCCATCAGTGCCGTGTAGAGACCTCCCAGCGCACCCGCTCCCGTCATGCGATCCTGGACCACGTGCACGTCCAACTCCGCGATTGGCCCGTGTCCTCCGACGATCAGGATGTGCGGTGTGAGGGTGCGGAGCACCCCGAGCTGGCGATCGAGAATCGAGCCGGCGCCGACCCGCAGCGCGCTCTTGTCGCGTCCGCCGAGCCGTCGCGCCTGCCCGCCGGCAAGAATCGCTGCAGTCCACACCTCAAGAAGGGGTCGGGAGTGTCGGGAGTGCTGTACGTTATCAGAAAACGGCGCGCATGATTGAGGCCGGCATCGGACGTCTGCTCGTGGCGAGCCTGCACCAGGGCATTGCCGATCTCCTCCCCACGAGGCTCGAGTTCTACGAATCGTGGCTGAATCCGTCCGGCCTTCGCGACGGGCGGATCGGGCTGGCGCCGCTTGCGGCGGTGCTCAGTTTCCTGCGCCAGGAGGGCGAGCCGTACCGGCTCATCGCGGGACGCGCGGGTGAATACACAGCGGAGTGGACCTTTGCCGATCTGCCGGCGTTTCAGCGCGCGATCATATGCGCCGTGCCGCCGAGGATCCGGGTGCATCTGGTGATGCGCGTCGCGCGGAAGATGATCCGTCGCACCTACAAGGGTAGCCGCGCCATCGTCCGCTGGAGGAAAGGGAAGGGCGCCGTCGATATACGCGGGTCGATTTTCTGCGAGGTGCGCGATCGCACCGAGCAGCCGCTCTGCGAGTTCTACGCGTCGGCGATCCGGCGGCTGATGTATCTGTTCAACCTCGAGGTCGAGGTCGGCACCGAGCAATGCCGGGCGACCGGCGCCGGCCATTGCCTGATGTCGGTGCTGGTGCGTCCCGCGCGGGCAGCCGGGTGACAACCTTGAGTCGGGTTGTACCGGGGTCTGACCCCGGTCTCGGGTCCGGCTGCGAGACGTGCTACAATCCGCGCAACGTAAAGCATGGCTGATGAGGGACTTCACGAGATTCAGCTGAACGGAAAGCAGCTGGTCTTCCTCTTCATGGCCTCCACCGTGGTCGCGGTGGTCATTTTCCTCTGTGGCGTGATGGTTGGCCGCGGGGTCCGTGCACAGCGCGCCGAGCTGACCGAAGCCGCGGCGGAAACCGGCGGAGACCCAACGGCCGCCGCCGAGACGCCCTCGCGGGTGACCGCATCTGCTTCCACCTCAGGGAACACTCCGGTCGCCTCGCAGGAGACGCTGACCTATCCGAATCGTCTTGAAGGCCAGGAGCCTCCCGACGAAACGTTGAAGGAGCCGGTGGCGCCTGCGGCTGCAACCGTGGCCGCCGCGCCCGCGCGAGTTGCTGCCGCGCCGGTCGTCACTGCGGCGGCGCCACCGAAGGCGTTACCGGCCAGGGCAGCGCCAGCCAAGGTAGCGCCGGTCAAGGTAGCGCCGGTCAAAGCAGCGCCAGGCAACGCCGCAGCGTCTGGCGTTCCGGGCGAGCCGGAGGGGAACGGGTTCGTTGTGCAGGTTGCCGCCGTGAACGATCGAGGTGACGCGGAAACGATCGCGAAGCGTCTGGCAGCGAAGGGCTACCCGTCGTTTGTGACGACGCCGGGTGCGGGAACGCCGCGCATGTTCCGCGTGCGCATCGGAAAGTACAAGGATCGTCGAGAGGCCGAGTCGATCGCAAACCGCCTCGAGAAAGAAGAGCAGTTCAAGCCTTGGATTACCCGCTGATCTGCCCTCCTCACACACAAAACACACCGCGCTAGCAATCCACATCAAACAACGTGACGGGCGGGTCCATTGAGGACCTATTGAGAGGACGCAACGAATGTCTACGACGACCGGGACCATCAAGCGCTTGACAGACAAGGGATTCGGATTCATTGCCACGGCCGACGGCACGGAGTACTTCTTTCATCAGACGGCGTGCACCGGCACCCGTTTTGATGATTTACGCGAGGGGCAGTCGGTCAGCTTCACCGTCGGCCAGGGCCCCAAGGGGCCTCGCGCGGAGAACGTCAAACCGGAATAGCGGGATGGCGATTGAAGTCGAGGTCAACATGAGGATCCCCTCGCTGTCTGTCCGGTCAGAGGGTGAGCGCGACACGAGAATCGACAACGCCGCGATCAGATTTACTCGTCTCACCAATGTACCGGCCCTTCCAAAGCCAGGGGATTCCCTCATGCTGACGACGAACAAGGGGGAAACGACATTCGAGTGCACGGTGACGAGAGCCGAATGGCATGAGGAGAAAGCACTGTTTGTCGTTTCCTGCACGTACTCGAAACGATCCGTGTCGCTGGAGATGTACAGCGCCCTGGTCAACGACACGGATTGGAGGATGAAGCCGCTCCTGGTTGGAGGATGAAACCGCTCCTGTAGGAAGCGCGGCGCCGGGCCGATATCTCCTGCGGAGATGGCCACGAAGACCGCGCGCCCGTCACGCCGCCGCACTCCCGCGAAGAACGAACAACCATCCGGTGTCGTCGAAATCGTCGTGCGGCGCGGCGCGGCGCGCCGGTTTGACGCGCTGAAGAACCAGACGACGGAGTTGCCGGTCGTCGTGTCATGGGATCGCCGGGCGGCCGATCGTCGAACGGCCACGAGCGAGGTCTCCCGTGACCAGCGGAGTACGGATCGCCGGAAAAGGCCTGCTTTTACGTGGGATCTTGCGGACTTCGTCGTCGTCGCTCCCACCCCGCCCGGCGCGAAACCGCGTAAAAAGGCTTCAAAAAAGTCGTAGCCTGCAGGCTCGGCCGTCTTGGACCGAAAGTTAGGTGGGTCCAACCTCGATGATTAATTGGGAATTGCCGCCGGTCGCGGTGCCCTGTCCCCATTGCGGCTCCACGGAGACGTGTATCACGCTGCAACTGCTCGGCCTCATCCGGTACGCATGCAGCGTGTGCAAGAAGTCGTTTGCCGTCAAGGACGGCCGGGCGGCCTCGGCGTGAGAAACTCATACCCGGTTTGGATTACGGCCTCGCTCTCCTTTCAGGCATCTTCCTCGCGCTCAGCTTTCCGCGCTACGGGCATCCCGCCGTCGCGTGGATCGCGCTCGTCCCGCTCTTCATCGCACTGAGCGCCTGGCGCGGGCGTCCCGGACACGCGTCCGGGCAACCGGCGCTGCGCGCGTTCCTGCTTGGCCTGACCGCGGGCTTCATCTACTTCGTCGGAACGCTGTACTGGACCGGTGCCGTGATCCGCACGTTCGGCGAGGTACCTCTGCCGGCGGCCGTTCTTGCGATGTTCCTGCTGGCGATCTACCAGGGATTTTTTCCAGCGCTCATGGCGCTGCTGACGAGCCGCCTGATCAATCGCGCGGGCGTGGCGGGGATTCTCTTCGCGCCCGCCGCGTGGGTGTCGACGGAATTCTTTCGCGGCGTGGTGTTCGGCGGCTTCCCCTGGGTGCCGCTTGGCGACAGCCAGGTGACGGTGCTGCCGGTCGCGCAGCTTGCCAGCCTGCTTGGCGTCTACGGCGTCTCGGCGCTCGTCGCGATCATCAACGCGGCGATCGCGTACGCGATGCTGACGCGAGGGCTCGCGCGCGCGGCCGCGCTGACGTCGGCAGCCATCGTGCTCGTCGCGACGGCAGCATGGGGCACCGCGCGCATCGCCGACGGATCGCTGACGCGCGAAGGGACGCCAATCCGCGTCGGCCTGATCCAGGGCAACATCGCGCAGGAAGACAAGTGGAAGGCGGGCGAGGCGCGGCGCATCTTCACCACCTACATCGCGATGACGCGCGACGCGGTCCGCCGCGGCGCCGAGTATGTCATTTGGCCCGAGTCGGCGACCCCGTTCATGTTCGAGGAAGACCAGGTCGGCGAGACGGCGATTCGCGAGCTTGCGCGCGAGCTGCACGTGCCGATCCTGTTCGGCAGCGACCAGGAAGAGCACGGTCCGACGCCGCTGCTGTACAACGCCGCGTTCCTGGTGACGCCGGAAGGACGCACGGCCGCGGTGTACCGGAAGATCCATCTCGTCCCCTGGGGTGAATTCATTCCGCTGAAGCGGTATTTGTATTTCGTGTCGCCAATCGTCGACAGCTTTACAGACTTCTCGCCGGGGACGTCGATGGTGATGCTCCCCGTCAATGCACACCTGACCAGCACCGCCATCTGCTATGAGGTCATCTACCCCTCGCTCGTGCGCCAGGCCGTACAGGCCGGCAGCGAGTTGCTGACGACGATCACGAATGACGCGTGGTATGGACTCTCATCGGCGGCGTACCAGCACTTCGCGCTGGCGTCGATGCGAGCAATTGAGGAGGGACGCTACCTGGCCCGCGCCGCCAACACCGGCCTCAGCGGGATTGTCGATCCCTACGGACGCGTCCTGCAGCAGTCGGCTATCTTTGAGCAGACAGCCGTGGTGGGGCAGGTCCGGTTTCTCTCGACGAGGACGCTCTATTCGAAGATCGGCGACGTGGTGGCATACGTTGCTATCGCCATGGTTGCGGCAGGGCTGTTGGCCAGCGGTTTCGGCAAGCGGACAGGTAGGGCGGGTTCCGCGCAGCGGACCCGCCGGGGGAGGTTTCTTGGCAATCGCGGTCGATGAACTGGTTCGGCGGTACGACGAGTTGAGCAGGCGCGCGTTAGAGCTCCGGAGGCATCTTTGAGGCGGCCAACCTCGACGAGCAGCTCGGTGAAGTAGAGTCCCGCATCGCCGCGCCAGATTTCTGGAGCAATCAGGCCGAGGCGCAGAAGGTCATGCAGCGCCGGCGGCGGCTCGACGAAGATCGCACGCTCCTCGAGTCGCTGCGGCGCCGCGCTGACGATATCAGCGTCTTGATCGAATGGGCCGGCGTGGGCGAGGACGTCGGCGTCGATCTCGCGCGCGCGATCGACGAGCTCCAGCAGGAAGTCGAAGCCGCGGAAACGCGCAAGATGCTCGCCGGCGAGCACGATCGCGCCAACGCGATCGTGACGATTCATCCAGGGGCCGGCGGCACCGAATCACAGGACTGGGCGGAGATGCTGTTCCGCATGTACGTGAAGTGGTCGGAGCGGCGCGGCTTCAGGCGCGAGGTCATCGACTACCAGCCGGGTGAAGAGGCTGGCCTCAAGAGCGTCACGCTCACGCTGACCGGCGACTACGCGTTCGGCCTGATGGCGGCCGAGGCGGGCGTCCATCGTCTCGTGCGGATCTCGCCGTACGACCAGGCGGCGCGGCGCCACACCTCCTTCGCGTCCGTGCTGGTGTGGCCCGAGCTGCCGGAGGATGCCGACATCGAGATCGAGGACAAGGATCTGCGGATCGATACGTACCGGTCGAGCGGCGCCGGTGGGCAGCACGTCAACGTCACCGATTCCGCCGTACGCATCACGCACCTGCCGACCGGGATCGTCGTCTCGTGCCAGAACGAGCGCTCGCAGCACAAGAATCGCTCGTCGGCGATGAAGGTGCTCAAGGCACGGCTGTTCGATCTGAAGATGAAGGAGCAGCAGTCGAAGCTGGAGCAGATTGCCGGCGTGAAGAAGGAGATCGGATTCGGCAGCCAGATCCGCAGCTACGTGCTGCAGCCGTACCAGATGATCAAGGACCATCGGACGAAGATGGAAGTTGGCGACGTGAACCGGGTGCTCGACGGCGACCTCGATGGATTCATCAAGACGTACCTGCTCAAGAAGGCAAGCGGTACGCTTGGCGCGCCGGCGGCGGCCGACGAAGAGTAGCCACGAAGAGCACGAAGACGGGGTGAACCACGAGGGTCACGAAGGGCACGAAGAAAAATAGAACACCAAGAAATTTTTGTACAAGAAGAGCTTTGTGCTCTACGCTTTGTGCGTTTCGTGACCTTTGTGGTTAAACGCGTCTTTGTGCTCTCGGCACTCCTCGCGCTCGGCGAGATCATCGCCGCCCAGGCGCCCCGCTTCACCGTCGTCGAAGCCTCGATCGCTGACATGCAGCGCGCGCTGCGGAGCCGTCGCGTCACGTCTCGCGAGCTCGTCCAGCAATCGCTGACGCGCATCGCGATCTACGAGGACCGTCTCAACGCGATCATCTACGTCAATCCGCGCGCGCTCGCGGACGCGGACGAGCAGGATCGCGAGCGGGCGGCCGGACGGATTCGCGGACCGCTGCACGGAATTCCGATCGCGCTCAAGGACAACATCCAGACGCGCGATATGCCGACGACGGGCGGCGCGCTCGCGTTCGCCGGCCTCATTCCGCCCTACGACGCCACCGTCGCGAGCAATCTCCGTGACGCCGGCGCGATCATCATCGCGAAAACCCAGATGACCGAGCTGGCCAACTGGGTCACCGTCGGCATGCCGGCCAACTACAACAGCCTGAATGGATACGGGATGAATCCGTACGATCCGCGGCGCGATCCGCGCGACGGCCTGGACGACGGACGGCCGGTGCTCACGACAGGCGGCTCGAGCTCCGGCGTCGGCACGGCCGTCAGCTTCTGGGCGGCGAATGTCGGCACCGAGACATCCGGATCGATCCTGAGCCCGTCGAACCAGAACATGCTGGCCGGCATCAAGCCGACCGTCGGGCGCGTCAGCCGCTACGGCATCATCCCAATCACGGCCGACCAGGATACGGCGGGGCCGATGGCGCGGTCGGTGGCGGATGCCGCGATCATGCTGGGCGCGATGGAAAGCGCCGCGCCGGATCCACACGACGCGGCCACGTCCGCGTGCGCGCCTCCGCCTGGACGCGACTACACACGCTTCCTGAATCCCGCGGCGCTGAAGGGCGCGCGCATCGGCGTGCCGCGCGCGTTCTTCTACGACGCGGTCGCGTCCGGCGGCTCGCCCGTTCCGCGCGGAGGCTTGACCGATGACCAGCGCACGGCGATGAACGATGCGATCGCCGTGTTACGGCGCCAGGGCGCAGCGATCGTCGATCCCGTGGACATTCCGAGCGTCGTGGATGCCGATCCCGCCAGGAACTTCCTCAATTGGAACGTCTGCTCGGGCCCAGACGGTGCGAAGGGGAAGGACGCGGGCTGCTCGGTGACATACAAGTACGGCATGAAGCGCGACTTCACTCGCTGGCTCGCGCTCGTCGGCGACGCGGCGCCTGTGAAGTCACTCTCGGAGCTGGTGGCCTGGAACGAGGCGCATAAGAACGCGGGGACGATCAAGTACGGTCAGTCGAATCTGCAGAACGCCGGCGAGATGGACCTGGTCGAGGACCGTGCCCGCTACGAAGCGGACAGGAAGAAGGACCTGCTGCTCACGGCGGCGCACGGCATCGACGAGGTGATGAAGGCGCAGCGCCTCGACGCGCTGCTGTTTCCCGCGCAGAGCGGCGCCGGGATGGCGGCGCGCGCGGGGTATCCAACGGTCATCGTGCCGTTCGCGATGGTCCCGAGCGCGGCCATGCCCGCGTTTTCCGCCGCCTTCGATGCCCGCCCCGCGCCATATGGCGTCAGCTTCACCGGAAGCGCCTGCAATGAGCCGCGATTAATCGCGCTCGCCTATGCCTTCGAGCAGGCGAGCCGCCTTCGCCAGGCGTCGGCGGGCCAAGCGAAGGGACGCGTCGCGCCGCCGTTGTTCCCGTAACACCGATAACCACGAAAACACGAACGACGCGAAGGACGCGAAAACCAAAAAAGGTTTTTGATTTATTGTGAGGCGGGGACGGCTGCAGGGGCGGCCTGCGGCTGCGTCCCGCTGATGAACGCTTCCTGGATCCCGTTATCCAGCGTCACAATGACGATGTTGCCCGGCGCTGCGAACGTCGGCGGGTTCTCGCGGTCGGCGCGGGTATCGATGTAGGCCTTCATGAAGTCCATCCAGATCGGGAGCGCGGCCTGCGCGCCCGTCTCGTTCTGGCCAAGCGGCTTCTTCTCGTCGTAGCCCACCCATACGCCGACAGTGATGTTGGGATCGAACCCGATGAACCACGCGTCGGTGTATTCGTCCATCGTTCCCGTCTTGCCGGCCAGCGGCCAGTCGAGACTGGCAGCGGCCTCACCCGTCCCGCGCTGGACGACCCCGCGCAGGAGGTTGGCCATCACGAACGCCGTGTCGGCGCGAATCGCCTCATGCGGCTCCGGCCGGTTCTCCTCGAGCACGTTGCCGTCACGATCCGCGATGCGCACCACCGAATAGGGCTCCATCCTCACGCCCTGGTTGGGAAACGTCGTGTACGCGCTCGTCATGTCCCAGAGCGTCTCTTCCGCGGAGCCGAGCGCAAGCGAGAGGTACGGCGGCATGTTCGCCGGTAGGCCGAAGCGCGCGGCGATCTTGACCACGTTGTCGGGGCCCAGCTCGGCGAGCGCCTTGACCGCCGGAACGTTGCGCGAGTCTTCGAGCGCCCGCCGCAACGTCACGGGCCCTTCGTACTTCCGGTCGTAGTTGAGCGGCTCGTAATTGGGCTGGTTCGGGCCCGCGGGAAGAGAGATCGGCTCGTCGACGATAATTGAGACGGGCGTGTAGCCGCGATCGATCGCGGTCGTGTAGATGAACGGCTTGAACGCCGATCCCACTTGGCGCTTTGCCTGAACCGCGCGGTTGAACTTGCTGCGGGCGAAGCTGAAGCCGCCGACCATCGCGCGCACCTGGCCTGTGTGGTTGTCGATCGCCAGCAGCGCACCTTCGACAACGGGCTCCTGCTCGAGCGCAACCGACTGCGGCACGCCGCCCTGGATCGTGCGGACTTCCACCTCAATCAGGTCGCCGGCCTTGAAGAGGTCCGCGGCAGATGTCTTCCGCGTCCAGGTGAACGCCGTGCGCGGCAGATCGACTTCGTGCGTGCCGATTCGCACGCGCGCGCTGCCGTTGCCTCCCCTGGGCGCGACCGACATGACGACGGCGGGCACGATGTCGCCCGCCAGGATCGGCCGGCCCCAGCGATCGGCCGTGAACCGATCGAGCGGGCGGCGCTCGGCCAGCACATTGCGCGCGGGGTTCCGGTAACCGCTATGTCGCTTGTCGAGCTGCCGCAGCCCGCGGTCGACCGCGCGATTCGCGGCCTCCTGCAGCCCCGCGTCGAGCGTCGTCTGCACCTGCAGCCCGGACTGATACAGCGCGTCCGCGCCGTACCGCTGCTCGAGCGACTTCCGGATCTCTTCCACGAAGTACGGCGCGATCGACGGATCGGGGCGCAGCTGTCCCTGGAGCACCAGTGGCCGCTGCTGCGCATCGCGTGATTCGTCCGCGGAGATGTAGCCCTCTTCCGCCATGCGCTGCAGCACGTAGTTGCGGCGCATCAACGCCGCCTTCGGGTTGACGAACGGGCTGAGGCGGGCCGGTGCCTGGATGATGCCCGCGATCACTGCAGCCTCTTCGAGCGTCACGTCTTTCGCCGGCTTGTCGAAGTACAGCTGCGACGCGGCTTCTACTCCATATGCGCCGTGACCCAGATTGATCTGGTTCGCGTAGAACGTGAAAATCTCGCGCTTCGTGTATTGCTTTTCGATCTCGATCGCGACAATCCACTCTTTGATCTTCCGCTCCGGCGACCGCTCGAACAGGCCGCCCGCCGATCGGTACTGGCGCAGGAACAGGTCGCGCGCGAGCTGCTGTGTGATCGTGCTCGCGCCCTGCCGCTTGCCGGTCAGGATGTCTCTGAGGACGGTGACGGCGATAGCCGACATGCTCAACCCGAAATGCTGGTTGAAGCCGGCGTCTTCGGTCGCGATAACCGCGTTCCGCAGCGCCGGCGCCATATTGTCGTACCCGACGACGACGCGGCGCTCGGTGGCGAATTCGCCGATCGTCTGGCCGTCGCTCGCGACGAGCCGCGTGATGGTGCTGGGGCGATAGTCGTCGAGCGTGCTGATTTCGGGAACGTCGCCGGCAAATGCGAAGAGGACGCCGGTCAGCGCACCGAGGAGCGCGGCAATCACGAAGAGGATGACGAGGCCCGCCTGAGCCGCACGGACCACCAAGCGACGCCGGTGGCGCCGGGGATTCGTTTCGTGCTCGGCCATCAGAAGCAGTATAGCGAACGTCGGAGACCGACCTTAAGGTCGGCCTCTACAGGCGGTTATCGCAGCTCATCCGCCAGGCGGCCTGGATATGCGGCCTGGATATTGACTGCGCGACACTCAGATTTGATAATAGGACCTGCCTAAACTTTGCACCGGCGGTCGCGGACCTTGAAGGCCCGCGCCGCGAAGAAGTACCCGGTGCTCCGCGGATGAAGGACGCGACGACATGAGCAAAATCATCGGCATCGACCTGGGGACCACGAACTCCGTAGTGGCGGTGATGGAGGGCGGCGAGCCCGTGGTCATCACCAACCCGGAAGGCAGCCGTCTCACGCCCTCAGTGGTGGCGTTCACGAAGACGGGCGAGCGACTCGTGGGCCAGGTGGCGAAGCGCCAGGCGGTGACCAACCCGGAGAACACGATCTTTTCGATCAAGCGCTTCATGGGCCGGCGCCACGACGAGGTCACCGAGGAAATGAAGATGGTGCCGTACACCGTCTCCGCCGTCGGCAACGACGTGCGTATCAAGGCCCTCAACGAGGAATACGCCCCGCCGCAGATCTCCGCGATGATCCTCCAGAAGCTGAAGCAGGCTGCGGAGGAGTACCTCGGATCGGCGGTGACGAAGGCGGTCATCACCGTTCCCGCCTACTTCAACGATGCCCAGCGCCAGGCCACGAAGGAATCCGGCAAGATCGCCGGCCTCGAGGTCATGCGCATCGTGAACGAGCCGACGGCGGCGGCGCTCGCCTACGGTCTCGACAAGAAGAAGGACGAGACGATTGCCGTCTACGACTTCGGCGGCGGCACGTTCGACATCTCGATCCTGGAAGTCGGCGAAGGCGTCGTCGAGGTGAAGGCGACCAACGGCGACACGCACCTTGGCGGCGACAACCTCGATCAGCGCATCATCGACTGGATCATCGCGGAGTTCAAGAAAACCGACGGCATCGATCTGAGCAAGGACCGGATGGCGTTGCAGCGCCTGAAGGAAGCGGCGGAGAAGGCGAAGATGGAGCTCTCCACGGTGATGGAGACCGACATCAATCTGCCGTTCATCACCGCGGACCAGACCGGCCCCAAGCACATGCAGATGAAGCTCACGCGAGCGAAGTTCGAGCAGCTTGTCGAGGATCTGCTGCAGAAGACGGTTGGTCCGGTCAAGCAGGCGTTGACGGACGCGGGGCTCGACGCCTCGAAGATCGATGAGGTCGTGCTCGTCGGCGGATCGACGCGCATCCCGCGCGTGCAGCAGATCGTCAAGGATCTCTTCGGCAAGGAGCCGCACAAGGGGGTCAATCCCGACGAGGTCGTCGCCGTCGGCGCCGCGATCCAGGCGGGCGTCCTCGCAGGCGAGGTCAAGGACCTGCTGCTGCTCGACGTCACACCGCTCTCGCTCGGCATCGAGACACTGGGCGGCGTGATGACCACGTTGATTCCGCGCAACACGACGATCCCCACGCGCAAGAGCGAGACGTTCTCGACGGCGGCCGACAGCCAGACGAGCGTCGAAGTCCACGTGATGCAGGGCGAGCGCCCGCTCGCGCGCGACAACCGGACGCTCGGACGCTTCCAGTTGATCGGCATTCCACCGGCACCGCGCGGTGTGCCGCAGATCGAGGTCACGTTCGACATCGACGCGAACGGCATGGTGAACGTGTCGGCGAAGGATCTCGGCACCGGCAAGGAGCAGAAGATCACGATCACCGCGTCGAGCGGCCTCAGCAAGGAAGAGGTCGAGCGGATGATGAAGGACGCCGAGGCGCACGCGGAAGAGGACAGAAAGCGGAAGGAAGAGATCGAGACGCGCAACAAGGCCGACCAGGCCGTCTACGCCGCCGAGAAGATGCTGCAGGACATGGGGTCGAAGCTGGCGCAGGGCGACAAGGCGGCGGTGGAGACCGCGATCGAGGCGCTCAAGAGCGCGATCTCGGCGAACGACAACGCGGCCATGGGCCGCGCGATGGAGCAGCTCACACACGCTCAACACCGCGCCGCCGAGGCGCTCTACAAGAACGCCGGCGCCTCGGCGGGATCCGGAGCCGAGGGCGCACAAAGTGCACAGGGTGCACAGGGTGCCGGTTCGCAGGGTTCGGGTTCAGCCGGTTCGGGTTCGGAGAGCGACGTGATCGACGCGGAAGTCGTGGACGAGGAGAAGAAGTAATCGCCAATCACGAATCGCGAATCACCAATGGACCTGTACGTCATCCTCGGGTTGGGGCACGGCGCGACGGAGTCGGAGATCAAGCGCGCGTACCGTCGCCTGGCGCGTCGGTTTCACCCGGATATCAATCCGGGCGACCGCACAGCGGAAGCCCGCTTCCGCCAGATCCTCGAGGCGTACGAAACGTTGATCGATCCCGACAAACGATCGCGCTACGACTCCGGGTCGCCGTCAGGCGGCCCCGGAGAGCGGCGCACGAGCGGCTTCGATGGGTTCGATTTCTCCACCGGCGGCGCCGATCCCTCGGCGACGTTCGGCGATCTGTTTGCCGAAGTCCTCACCTCGCGCGGCGAGCAGCGTCCGGCGCCCGAGCGCGGCGCCGACCTGCATCAGGCGCTCCAGCTTTCGTTCGAGGATGCGTTCAACGGCACCGAGCGGCCGGTCACGGTGACGCGGCGCGAAGCGTGCCACACCTGCGACGGCTCGGGCCTCACGCGGGCCACCGCCGGCGCGTGCGTCATCTGCCAGGGGGCGGGCGCCGTTCGCACGGTGCGCGGGCACATGGTGTTCTCGCGGAGCTGCCCCGGCTGCGGCGGCAGCGGGCAGCAGCGTCCCCGCCCGTGCGATCCGTGCGCCGGCACGGGCCAGGAAACCCGGTCGGAGACCGTGCAGGTGCGCGTCCCCCCCGGTATTGTCGATGGCGACCGCGTCCGCGTGCCCGGGAAGGGAAACGTCGGCGTCCGCGGAGGCGAGGCAGGAGATCTGTACATCACCGTGCAGATCCCGCCGCACCCGGTGTTCCGGCGCGAGGGCGAGGATCTCCACATGATCGTGCCGATCGCGATCCACGAGGCGGCGCTCGGCGCCCGCATCGACATCCCGACACCCGACGGCAGGGCCAGGCTGCGCGTGCCGCCGGGGACGCAGTCGGGCCAGCGTTTCCGCCTGCGCGAGCGCGGCGCGTTCACCCGCGACGGCCGCCGCGGCGACCTCGTCGTCGAGGCCACGCTGGTGCTGCCCAGGCTGCTGGACGAGAGGTCGAAGGAGCTGCTGCGCGAGTTCGGGCGCATCAACGGCGAGAACGTGCGCAAGCACGTCGGCGACGCGGGCCACCGGAACACCGAGACGTCGAGGTAGGACGTGGCGAAGCGCGCCGGCGGCAAAGCCTATTACATGATCAGCGCGGTGTCGCAGAAGTACAACATCCACCCGCAGACGCTGCGCCTGTACGAGCGGGAAGGGCTGCTGAAGCCGTCTCGCACCGAGGGCAATACGCGCCTCTACTCGGAAGAAGACCTCGAGCAGCTCGAGACAATCCTGACGCTCACACGCGATCTCGGCGTGAACCTTGCCGGCGTCGAGATCATCCTGAACATGCGGCGCAAGATCGAGCAGATGCAGGGCGAGGTCAACGAGTTCATGGACTACGTGAAGCGCGAGCTCGCGCGCGGCATCGACGACTGGGAGCAGCGGCTCGGCACCGCGCTCGTCAAGTCCTCGCCCACCGATCTCGTTCGCCGTACGCCCGCGGCGGGTCCCGCTGCAAGTGAAAAGTCGAAAGTGAAAAGTTCAAAGTAAGTTTGGAGGTAGCCCTAAACCACTTCGAACTTACTTCTCACTTCGAACTTCGAACTTCGAACTTTTGAGTTAACATCCCGTCGTGCCCTGCGCAATCTGTGATGACACCGGATGGAAGACGATTGAGGTCGACGGTGTCTCACGGGTCGCGCGATGCGACTGCTGGCATCAGCGCAGCTTCGAGTCGCTGCTGAAGAACGCCCGCATCCCGCGGCGCTACCTGCACTGCGAGCTCTCCAACTTCGAAGATCACACCGACAGCCAGCGCCGCGCGCTGCGGCTCGCGACACGCCTCGTTGATCAATTTCCCGTCGTTGACAAAGGCCTGCTGTTTCACGGCGACAACGGCGTCGGCAAGACGCACCTGGCCGTCGCGCTGATGAAGGAGGCGATCAGGCGCAAAGGCGCGCGCGCCATCTTTTTCGAGACGCGCGACCTGCTGAAGCTGGTCCGCGACACCTACAACAACCAGGTCGAGGCGACCGAGCTCGAGGTGCTCCGGCCAGTGCTCGAGGCCGAGCTGCTCGTGCTGGACGACATCGGGGCGGAGAAGAAGTCGGAATGGGTCGAGGAAACGCTCGGCTTGATCGTCAACACGCGCTACAGCGAGCGGCGCGTCACGGTGTTCACGACGAACCTGACGGACGCGGAGAATACCGAGCCCAACTCTCTTGCCCTGCAGCTTGGCCTTCGAATCCGTTCGCGCCTGAAGGAGATGTGCGAGTGGGTGGAAATCGCGGGGCCGGATACGCGCGAGCTCGGCCCGCACCCCACGCACGAGGACATTGCCAGGTGGCAGGAAACCTCGCCGGCATCGCCGAAGAACCGCGGCCGAGGTCATCTCCCGCCGAAAAGCACCGGCCAGGCCCGCGCGCAGCTGAAGCCGCGCGAGCGTGACGGCAAGGCCGATCTCAAGTGGCCGGGAGGCAGGGCAGGGTCCTAGCAAAACCCAAATCCCAAATCCCAAATCAAAATCTGAGATCATCAATCTGCAATCTCAAATGGACCTGGGTCTTTACCTCCACATCCCTTTCTGCTCGGCCATCTGCAACTACTGCAACTTCAATCGCGGTCTCTTTGATGCCGCGCTGAAGGAGCAATACGTCGCGGCGCTGCTACTCGAGATCGCCGGGAAGGGTGAGGGCGCGGCGGCCGACACCATCTTCTTTGGCGGCGGCACGCCGTCTCTGCTCGAGCCGTCGGAGGTTGCGGCGATCATCGCTGCCTGTCGCGGCGCCTTCGCGCTGAGCGACTCCGCGGAGGTCACCCTCGAAGCCAATCCGGAAACCGTCACGCCCGAACGGCTCGCGGGTTTTCGAGCCGCCGGCGTCACTCGTCTCAGCTACGGCGTCCAGTCGTTCCGCGACGAGGAGCTCCAGCGACTGAGTCGCCTGCACTCCGCGTCTCGCGCGGCGGACGCCTTCGCGATGGCGCGCGCCGCCGGCTTCGACAACATCTCGCTCGACCTGATGATGTGGCTGCCCCAGCAGTCGATCGCGCAGTGGCTCGAGTCGGTCGACGCGCTCATCGAGCTCGGCCCGGACCACGCGTCGCTCTACATCCTCGAGCTCTACCCGAACGCGCCCCTGCGGGACGCGATGGCGCGGTCGAAATGGTCGCTCGCTCCCGACGACGACGCGGCGGAGATGTATCTGGAGGCCATGAGCCGGTTGGATCGCGCCGGCTACCGCCAGTACGAGATATCGAACGTGGCGCGGCCTGGCCGTGAGTCGCGCCACAACGTGAAGTACTGGACCGACGGCGAGTGGCTTGGGTTCGGCTGCGGCGCGCACTCGACCCGCCGCGGTGTTCGCTGGAAGAATGTGTCGTCGACGACGGAGTACATCGCCGCTGTGGCGAACGGAGGTCGGCTCGACACGGACCGGCGCGTGCTCACCGGCCGCGAGGCGCTGGAGGAGGCGCTGTTCACGCGACTCCGCCTCGCCGATGGCATCGACCTGGACGAGGTGAAAACGCGCTACGGCGCGGATGTTCTGGCACTTTATGGCCAGGAGTTGGAGCGATTTCGGGACGCGGGCCTGCTGATCTATGATGGGCGCCGCCTGCGGCTGACCAGGGCAGGAATGCTGCTTGCCAATGAAGTCATGTCCGTGTTCCTGACTGCAACTGTGGTAGATTAGCGGCCTTTGCGAGGAGGCTCGACGATGCGACGACTGTCCGGAGTTCTACTGGTGTGTGCGATTCTGTTTGTGCCGGTGTTCTCGCACGGTCACGGAGACGTGCTCGCGCAGCAGGCCCCGCAGAAGACAACGTTCACCGGCGATGCGGTGATTCAGGTGTTCGCAATCAACCCGGACAAGACCGCCGACTATGAGCAGGTGCTGGCCAAGCTCAAGGAGGTGCTGTCGAAGTCCGAGGATCCGCAGGCGAAGGCGCAGGCGGCCGGCTGGAGAGTCATCAAGAGCGCAATGCCGGCGGCCGACGGCACCATCCTGTATACACACGTGATTTCGCCGGTGGTGAAGGACGCGGATTACTCCTTGATGAACAACATCTACGCGGTGGTGAAGGATCCCGCGGAGCAGACCGCGATCTTCAACATGTATCGCGGCGCGTTCAAACAGACCCTGTTCATCACTCAGGGTGCGATCGTCACGGACCTCTCGAAGTAGAGGCCGACCTTCTGGTCGGCCGTGTCGCGACGCTCGACGCGATCCAAGCAGAGCCACGGACGGTCGCCGTTCGTGGCTCTTTGTATTTCAGCCCCGCAGTCTGAGACACTGATACCATGCGCTCGTCACTCCTCGCCGCGCTCATGCTCTCGATCACGGCTGCCGGTGCCGCGGGGCAGACATCCACGCCACAGCCGCCGCCGGCCGGCGCGCTGGGGCCGCAGCCAACGTCGCCGGGCGCCGCCGCGCCGCAGGCTCCCGGAGCCGCTGCGGCGCCTGCGCCGGTGACCCCGCCCACGAACATCGTCTCGCCGCCACCGCCCGGGCGCGTCTTCGCGTCGCAGGAAGGGCTCATCTTCAACGCCATCAAGCCGGACAAGGCTGCCGACTTCGAGATGGTGCTCGCGAAGCTCCGCCAGGCACTGGAGACGTCAAAGAACCCGGTTCGCAATCAACAAGGGTGGGGCTGGAAGATCTTCAAGGCGACCGAGCCGGGCCCGAACGGCAGCGTGCTCTACGTCTTCGTGATCGACCCGGCGGTGAAGGGGGCCGACTACGGCGTCGCCAGGATTCTCGCCGAGGCGTACCCGACGGAGATCACGGAGCTCTACAGGATGTACAACAGCGCGTTCGCGCCGGCGGGGCAGACGATATTGAATCTTTCTCCCGTGCCCGCCGCGCCGACGGACGGGACGAAGGGACTCGGGAACCAAGGAACCGGTTCCCAGGTTCCGCCGTCCCCAAGTCCCCGAGTTCCCTGAATTCAGAATCCCAGGTTTATTCCCGCGTAGACGCGGTGGACCTTCGAGTAGAGCGGGTTGCCGCGCAGCTTGATCACGCGGTAATCGAGCCGTGCTTTCAGCGGGCCGAGCAGCGAGACCTTCACCCCGCCGCCGGTGTTGAAGCCGATGTTGGTTTCCTTGTGCGTCGTGCCGAGCCGCTCGCGATAGCCGCCCGCTCCGGACGTGACGTAGAACTGCATGCCCGCGAGCGGAATCGGCGTCTGCAGCAGCACGTTCCCCATGCCGGTCTTCAGTACCGGCGCCGCCTTGAACGTATCCTCCGCAATCGAGGCCCACTCGAATTCCACGCCGACGATCAGCAGGCCCGCGCCGATCGCAAACCCCTTGGTCACGCGGTTCGACGGTGTCGCGGTCAAGCCGATGAACAGCGTGGCGTCGGCAGACGCGGGGCTGGACGAGAGCGCCAGGAGGACAAGCATCAGCGGGAGAAGCCGTGAGAGTCGCATACCCGATGATACGATCGGACCGCACGGAATGGACTTCAACTTCACGGGCGAGCAGGAGCTGCTGCGGCGCAGCGTTCGCGAGTTCGCGGAGAGCGAGATGCGCCCGCACGTCAGGGAGTGGGACGAGGCACAGCAGTTTCCGAGAGCGCTCATCTCGAAGCTGGCGGAGCTGGGGCTGATGGGCATCCAGTTTCCGGAAGAGTGTGGCGGCGCCGCGATGTCGTCGGTCGACTACTGCATCTGCATCGAAGAGCTGGCTCGCGTCGATCCCTCGGTGTCGCTGACGGTGGCCGCGCACAACGGACTTGGCGCGGCGCACATCGCGATGTTCGGCACCGACGAGCAGAAGCGGACGTACCTCGTCCCGCTCGCGCGGGGCGAGACGCTTGCCGCCTGGGGACTGACCGAGGCGTCCGCGGGCAGCGATGCCGGCGCAATGCGCACCTCCGCGACGCGCGACGGTGCATGCTGGGTGATCAACGGCACGAAGCAGTTCATCACCCACGGGTGCTCCGGCGACCTGATTGTCGTCATGGCCGTGACGAACCGCGCGAAGGGGAGCCGCGGCATCACGGCCTTCATTGTCGAGCGCGGCACGCCCGGCTTTCGAGCCGGCAGGAAGGAAGACAAGCTCGGGATGCGCGCGAGCGAGACCAGCGAAGTGATCTTCGAGCACTGCCGCGTGCCGCCGTCGCAGGTCCTTGGCCAGGAAGGCCAGGGGTTCGTCAACGCGCTGCAGGTGCTCGATGCCGGCCGCATCGGCATCGCGGCGCTCGCAGTCGGCCTGGCCCAGGGATCGTACGAGGCGGCGCGCAGCTACGCATTCGTCCGCACGCAGTTCGGCCAACCGATCGGCACGTTCCAGAGCATCCGCGCGAAGCTCGTGGACAACGCCACGCGCATCGAGGCCGCGCGCCTGCTCACGTTTCGCGCCGCCTCGATGAAGGACGCCGGGAAGCGGACGACGCTCGAAGCGGCGATGGCGAAGCTTTACTCGAGCGAGATTGCCGTGCGCGCATCGGAGGACGGCGTGCAGATCCACGGCGGCTACGGGTTCGTGAAGGACTATCCCGCGGAGAAGTATTTCCGCGACGTGAAGCTCACGACCATCGGCGAGGGCACCAGCGAGATTCAGCGGCTGGTGATCGCCCGTCAGCTGCTGGCTGCCCCGCCGTCGCCTTCGGCTTCGGCGCGGCACGCTGGTCACGGATGACATCGACGCTGCCGCTCGCGGAACGCGTGCTGGCCGGAGACCCGCGCAGCATCGCCCGCGCGATCTCGCTGATCGAAGATGAAGCGCCCGCCGGCGCGGATCTGATCCGGAACATCTACCCGAGCACCGGACGCGCGTATCTCATCGGTGTCACCGGGCCGCCAGGCGCGGGCAAGAGCACGCTGGTCGATCGCCTGACGACCGAGCTGCGCCGCGGCGGGCAGACCGTGGGCATCATCGCCGTGGATCCGACGAGCCCGTTCACCGGCGGCGCGCTCCTCGGCGATCGCGTGCGCATGGGCGCGCACTTCGGTGACGAGGGCGTGTTCATCCGCAGCATGGCCACGCGCGGTCACCTCGGCGGGCTTGCGCGCGCCACGAGCGATGTCGCGCTCGTGCTCGACGCGGCGGGCAAGGGCGTCGTCATCATCGAGACGGTCGGCGTCGGGCAGGACGAGGTCGACATCGTCCGTGCAGCCGATATCTCCGTCCTTGTCCTCGTGCCGGGCGCGGGCGACGAGGTGCAGGCGCTGAAGGCGGGCATCATGGAGATCGCGGATATCTTCGTGGTGAACAAGGCGGATCGCGAGGGCGCGGATCGCCTGGTCCAGTCGGTGTCGGCCATGCTGACGCTGCAGACGTTCGGGTCCGGTGACTGGCGTCCGCCGATTCTGAAGACCGAAGCGCCGGCCGGCACCGGCGTTCCCGAATTACTTCAGGAGATCCAGAAGTTCCGCGCGCACTCCGCCGATGCGCGCGCATCGCGGCAGCGTATCCGGCAGGAGTTCAGGCTGCACGATCTGCTCTCGCACCGCTTTCTGCGACTGGTCGAGGAGACGCTGCCCGCCGGCGAGCTGCAACACATCATCGACGGCATCGCGTCGCGGCGGATCGATCCCTATTCCGCGGCAGCGGACATCATCCGCCGCGTCGTCTCGTGTAGGGCGGGTTCCGCCGAAGGCGGACCCGCCACGTGATGAAAGCCGAAGGCGGACCCGCCACGTGATGAAAGCCGAAGGCGGACCCGCCGGCTCATGAAGGCAATCCTCGATCACGTCGGCATCGCCGTTCAGGACGTCGCCAAGGCGCTTGAATTCTACCGGGACGCGCTCGGCCTTGACATCGAGGCGCCGGAGGAAGTCTGGTCGCAGCGGGTGCGCGCGCATTTCATTCCAGTGGGTCAGTCGTCGATCGAGCTGCTCGAGGCCACGGCGAGCGACTCTGCGATCGCGAAGTACATCGACAAGCGCGGTCCCGGCATTCATCACATCACCCTGCGCGTACCGGACATCGGCGCGGCGCTCGCGCAGCTGAAGGCGCGCGGCGTGCGGCTGGTCGACGAGAAGTCGCGCCCCGGCGCCGAAGGCGCGCTCGTCGCATTCATCCACCCCTCGGCCGCCCATGGCGTGCTCGTGGAGCTGAAACAGCCGGCGCGCCGTTTGATCGAGCAGCCGGTGACGCAGATGAAGTGGGGCAACCTGCGGCTCACCACCGTGAGCGATGGGTCGTTCCGCCTCGACGGTGGCGCCATGTTCGGCATCGTTCCGCGACCACTCTGGGAGAGGAAGGCGCCGCCGGACGACCGCGGCCGGATCGTGTTGGCGATGCGCGCGCTGGTCATCGAGGCCGACTGGGGCCGGATGATCATCGACTGCGGCGCGGGCAACAAGCTCGACGAGAAGTGGACCGACATCTACGACATCGATCGTACGCGCAGCCTGGATCACACGCTCGCGGAGGCGGGATTGTCGGCAGGCTCCATCGATCTCGTGCTGCCATCCCATCTTCACTTCGATCATGTCGGCGGGGCCGTGGTGAATGAAGCCGCCGGCCACGTGCCGCGATTCCCGCGCGCGCGCTACGTCATCCGGCGCGGCGAATGGGACGACGCCATCCGGCCAAACGAGCGGAGCCGCGGCAGCTACTTCCAGGAGGACGTTGCGCCGCTCGAGGCCGCGGGCGTCGTCGATTTGTTCGATGACGACCGTGAGATCAGGCCTGGCGTCCGCGTGGTGCGGACCGGCGGCCACACGGCGAACCATCAGATCGTCTTCATCGAGTCGGAGGGGAAGACAGCCGTGTTTGCGGCCGACGTCGTGCCGACCCAGGCGCATCTGCCGGATCTCTGGATCACCGCCTTCGATTCGTTTCCGATGGACTCGCTCGCCTTCAAGAAGCGGTTCCTGCGCGAGGCGATCGACCGCGAGTACCTGATCTTCTTCGACCACGATCCGTCGATCAGCGCCGGCTACATCCGTGAAAAAGACGGAAAGCGGTCCGTGCAGAAAGTCATCTAGTAGAATCCCAAAAGCCAAATCCCAAATTCCAAATCAAACAGGCGGCTCCGGATCCCGAGTCCCGAATCCCGAGTCCCGACAAGCGAGACCCCAATGCAGCGAGCCCAGATTGGCATCATCGGCGGCTCAGGCCTGTATGACATGGCCGGCGTGACCGACCGCGAAGAAGTGAAGGTGACGACGCCGTTCGGCGAGCCGTCTGGGCCGTACCTGCTCGGGACGCTGCGCGGCAAGCGCGTCGCGTTTCTCGCGCGCCACGGGGCGGGGCATCGCGTGTCGCCGTCGGAGCTGAATTTCCGCGCCAACATCTTCGGCCTGAAGACGCTTGGCGTCGAATACATCCTGTCGGCAAGCGCGGTCGGCAGCCTGAAAGAGGCATTCAAGCCGGCCGACATCGTCATTCCGGATCAGTTTTTCGATCGCACGAAAGGACGGCCGAGCACGTTCTTCGGCCGCGGCCTCGTCGGGCACGTCGGCTTCGCGCACCCGTTCTGCAGGATCCTCAGCGACATCGCGTACAACAGCGGGACGAAGGCGGGCGCCACGATCCACAAGGGCGGGACGTACGTCTGCATGGAGGGGCCGCAGTTTTCCACGCTGGCTGAATCGAAGTTGTATCGCTCGTGGGGGATGGACCTCATCGGGATGACGAACCTGCAGGAAGCCAAGCTCGCGCGCGAGGCGGAGATCTGCTACACGACGATCGCGCTCGTGACCGACTACGACTGCTGGCACCCGGACCACGATTCGGTCACGGTGGAGATGGTGATGTCGACGCTGTCACAGAACGCGGCGACAGCGCAACAGATCATTGCGGGCGCCGTGGAGCGCCTGCCGTTCGAGCGGACGTGCGAGTGCGCATCGGCGCTCAAGTACGCGCTGGTGACGCGGCCCGAGATGATTCCGGATCAGGTGAAGAGGGATCTGGCGCCGATCATTGGTCGATACATGACATTGACGAATTGACGAATCTACGAATTGACGGATGTCATTGAGCAATTTCGAATTCGTCAATTCCATTCGTCATTTCGTAAGTTCGTAAATTCGCAAATCTCATGAAACTTATCGTCACCGGATCGATCGCGTACGACTACCTGATGTCGTTTCCCGGGAAGTTCACCGAGCACATTCTCGCCGAGCACCTGCAGCGCGTGAGCCTCAGCTTTCTCGTCGACTCGATGGACAAGCGGCGCGGCGGATGCGCGCCGAACATCGCGTACACGCTGGCGCTGCTCGGCGAGCGGCCGTACCTGATGGCCATGGCTGGGCAGGATTTCAAGGACTACGACGAGTGGCTGCAGGCCGCCGGCGTCGACACGTCGCTCGTTCGGCACGTGCCCGACAAGTTCTGTGCCTCGTTCTTCTGCAGCACCGACACCGAGAACAATCAGATCGCGTCGTTCTATACCGGCGCGATGTCGAACGCGTCGGAGCTGTCGTTTCGCACGGTGGAGCAGCCTGGCCTGGTCATCATCTCGCCGAACGATCCGGGCGCGATGGTGCAGTACGTCGAGGAGTGCCGCACGCTCGGCATCCCGTTCATCTTCGATCCAGGGCAGCAGTGCGCGCGCATGTCGGGCGACGAGCTGCGCGAAGGGATCACCGGCGCTCGCCTCGTGATCTGCAACGACTACGAGTTCGAGCTCATTCGCCAGAAGACCGGCATGGGCGAGGAGGAGGTGCTGGCGCAGGCCGGCGCGCTGGTCATCACCCGCGGCGAGGACGGCTGTTCGCTCCATGAGAAGGCACCGGGATTCGGGACGCGGGACTCGGGACTCGGAACGGCACTCTCGCGAGTCGATATCAAGGCCATTACCCCGCACCGCATCGTCGATCCGACGGGCGTCGGCGACGCCTTCCGCGGCGGGTTCATGAAGGGCATGGCGGCGGGCGCGCCCTTCAGGGTCTGCGCGCAGGTCGGCACGGTCGCCGCAACGTACGTGCTGGAGCACCTGGGCGGCCAGAGCCACGCGTACACGATGAAGGAATTCGC
>JAHFUO010000132.1 GCA_023265015.1 Acidobacteriota bacterium
TATCCGGACTTCGATGAGAGCCTGCTGCAGGGGTTCGAAGACGAGACCCGGCTGTTCCTCGCGAGCACGCTCAACGAGGATCGCAGCGTGCTCGACCTGCTGCGCGCCAACTACACGTTTGTCAACGAGCGGCTCGCGCGCCACTACGGCATCCCTGGAATCTACGGCAGCCGTTTCCGTCGGGTCACGCTGACCAATCTCGAACAGCGCGGTGGACTCCTCGGCAACGGATCGATTCTCGCGACGACGTCGTATCCGAATCGGACGTCGCCGGTGCTGAGAGGCAAGTGGCTGCTCGACAACATCTTCGGCGCGCCGCCGCCGCCGCCGCCCCCGGGTGTGAATACCACGCTCGACGAGCCGAAGGGAGGCGCGCTGCCGCCGACGATTCGCGAGCGGCTCGCGCAGCACCGCACCAATCCGACGTGCGCGACGTGTCACTCCGCCATCGATCCGCTGGGATTCGCGCTCGAGAACTTCGACGCGATTGGCGCCTGGCGGACGATCGATGAATCCGGCAAGGCGGTCGATGCGAGCGGCAACACGGTCGGCGGCGCGACGGTCAAAGGGCTCTCGGGCCTGCGCGCGCTGCTGCTCGAGCAGCCGGGGCAGTTCCCGGCCACGGTCACCGAGAAGCTGTTGGCGTATGCGCTGGGCCGGCGCCTCGAGTACTACGACAGGCCCGCGGTTCGCCAGATCGTCCGCGACGCGGCCGCGAACGACTATCGCTGGTCGTCGATTGTGATGGGCATCGTGAAGAGCCCGGCATTCCAGATGCGCGCGCCCCAGGTTGTCGCCACAAACTGAAGGAGACGGAGAACATGTCGTTCCTGACTGGCAAAGCGTTACCGCGACGGACCATCCTGCGCGGGCTCGGCGCCACCATGGCGCTGCCATTTCTCGATGCCATGCTGCCGGCCGCATCCGTGCGCGCGCGTGCGGCGGGCGCGGCTGCCCACCGGTTCCTGACCTTCTACGTCCCGAACGGGATGGCGATGGAGTACTGGACGCCGAAGGGCGAGGGGGCGGCGTTCGAGCTGTCGCCGATCCTCGAGCCGCTGGCGCCCTTCCGCAATCAGCTCCTCGTGATCTCCGGCCTCAAGGCAAACTGGAATTACATCCACGCGGGGGCGTCAGGGTCGTTTCTCACCGGCGCGACACGCGGCGGACGCAATGAGGTGGAGATCTTTGCCGACGTCTCCATGGATCAGATCCTCGCGAAGAAGTTCGCGAGCGACACGCAGGTCGCCTCGCTCGAGCTCGCGATGGATCCGCCGAACAACGCCGGCGCGTGCACGGGCAATCTGAGCTGCGTCTACACGCACACGCTGTGCTGGCGCAATGCCACGCAGCCGCTCCCGATGGAGTACAACCCGCGCGCGGTCTTCGAAAAGCTGTTTGGCGACACCGGCAGCACGGACGCGACGGCCCGCGAACGGAGGCTGCACGAGCAGAAGAGCATCCTCGACTCGGTCAACGAGAAGCTCGCGAGGCTGAGAAAAGAGCTTGGTCCCGACGATCAGGCCAAGGTCAATCAGTACACGGAGTCGGTGCGCGACGTGGAGCGGCGCATCGAGAAGGCCGAGCAGCAGGCCGATATCGAGCTGCCGTCGCTCGAGCAGCCGCAGGGCGTGCCGCCGGTCTTCGAAGATCACCTCGCGTTGATGCTCGACCTGCAGCTCCTCGCGCTCCAGTCAGACCTGACGCGCGTCATCTCGTTCATGATCGGCAAGGAGCAGAGCGCGCGCCCGTATCCGCAGATCGGTGTACCTGAAGCGCATCACCCGCTCTCACACCACAGCAACGTGCCGGAGATCATCGCGTACATGTCGAAGATCAACCGGTATCACGTGGAGCTGTTCTCGAAGCACGTCGGCAAGCTGCGCGCGACGCCGGATGGCGACGGGACGCTGCTCGATCACATGACGATCCTGTACGGCGCGGGCATCTCCAACAGCAACGCGCACTCGGGCGACAACCTGCCGCTGCTCGTGCTGGGCGGCGGCGCAGGGAAGCTGAAGGGCGGCCGGCATCTGAAATACGCCGACAAGCCGCTGATGGCGAACCTGCTCGTCACGCTCATGGACAAGCTCGACGTGCCGGTCGAGAAGCTCGGCGGCAGCACGGGCCGGCTGGCGATCGATACGATTTCCGGCGTCTAGATATGAAATCCACGCGGTCCTTCGCCTCGCCGCTCCTGGGATGCCTGTTCCTCGTCGCGGGGACCGCGTACGCGGCCGAGATTCCCCTGATCGACGCGGCGAAGAACTCGGACAGGACCGCCGTCCGTGCGCTCGTCGGCCAGGGCGCCGACGTGAACGCCAAGGCGCCGGACGGGACGACCGCGCTCCACTGGGCCGGCTACCGCGACGATGTGGAGAGCGCGGATCTGCTGCTTCGCGCGGGCGCGAACGTCAACGCGCCGAATGATCTTGGCGCGACGCCGCTCTGGACCGCGAGCATGAACGGCAGCGCGGCGATGGTCCGCCGCCTGCTCGAAGCGGGAGCCAATCCCAACCTGGCGCTCCTCCTCGGTGAGACGCCGCTGATGATCGCCTCGCGCACCGGCAACCCCGACGTCGTCTCGCAACTGATCGACAAGGGCGCGAACGTGAATGCGCGCGGCGCCCGAGGCCAGACCGCGCTCATGTGGGCCGTCTCCCAGCAGCATCCCGACGTCGTCACGGTGCTCATCGCGCGCGGCGCGGACATCCACGCGAAATCGGACGTGTGGCGCGACGTGATGGCGGTGCCGCCGCACGGGAAGCCGGAATACAACAGGTTGATTCCGCACGGCGGCGAAACGGCGCTGATGTTCGCGGCGCGCGTGGGCGACCTGCATTCGGCGCGGCTCCTGCTGGCGGCCGGCGCGAACGTCAACGATGCGGATGCGTGGGGCGTGAGCGCGATGGTGCTTGCGGCTCATTCAGGGTTCACCGAACTCGTCGAATTCCTGCTGGACAAGGGCGCCGGGGCGGACGCGTCCGGCCCCGGCTTCACGGCGCTGCATGAAGCGATCATGCGGCGGGACGAAAAGATGGTGGCGGCGCTGCTGGCCCATGGCGCGAACCCGAACACGCCGTTGACCACGTGGACGCCCGAGCGCCGATCGTCGGCCGACTTCAACTTCGTGCCGTCGCTCGTTGGCGCGTCGCCGTTCTGGCTCGCGGCACGCTTCACCGAGCCGAACATCATGCGCCTGCTCGTGAAGCACGGCGCCGATCCACGCTTCATCCTGAATAACGAGTACTACGTGAACGATCTCAACGACCGGCGGACGCAGGCGACCACCGCGGTGCTGGCTGCATTGGGTGCACTCGGTGGAATTGCCGGCGGCCGGCCGTGGGTTCCGATCGATCGCAGCCAGCGGGAGCCGTTGGCACTGGAGACCGTGAAGCTCGCCCTCGAACTCGGCGTCGACATCAATGCGGCCAACACCGACGGGCGCACCGCGCTCGATTTCGCGAAGGCCCAGAAGTTCGAATCGGTCGTGAAGCTGCTCGAAGCGAGCGGCGCGAAAGAAGGAACGAAGAAGCCCTGACAGGATCGCGGGATCCGCAGAGCACCCCCCTGCAGCTCGACACCGAATTCAAGCGCGGCCTCGGCCTGTACGCCTCGACGATGGTCGTCGTCGGGTCGATGATCGGTTCGGGCATCTTTCTCGTCTCGGCGGAAATGGCGCGGCAGACCGCGAGCCCGGGATTACTGCTCGCGGCCTGGGTTGTGACCGGCGTGCTCACGCTGACGGCCGCGCTGTCGTATGGCGAACTGGCCGCGATGATGCCGCGCGCGGGCGGCCAGTACGTCTATCTGCGTGAGGCGTTTTCCCCCTTGTGGGGTTTCCTGTACGGCTGGACGTTGTTCATGGTGATTCAGACCGGGACGATTGCCGCGGTGGCGGTCGGCTTCGCCCGGTACACCGGATATCTCGTTCCTTCGATCTCTGAAGACCGCTACATCATTCCGCCGCTCCACGTCACGCCCGGGTACGCGCTGTCGTTGTCGACGGCGCAGTTGCTGGCCGTGGCGCTCATCGCGCTCCTCACCTGGACGAACACGCGAGGGCTCGACTGGGGAAAAATGATCCAGAACGTCTTCACCACCACGAAGACGCTGGCACTGATCGGTTTGATCGCGGTGGGTGTGTCTCTCGGCTGGAATGCGGAAGCGGTGCGGGCGAACTTCGGCGATCTGTGGACACCGAGGGGCGCAGCGCCCCTTGGTCCGGGCCTCAATGCGACGACGGCGTACGGCATGTTCATCGGCCTCGCGGTGGCGCAGGTCGGCTCGCTGTTCTCCGCCGACGCGTGGAACAACATAACCTTCACCGCGGGAGAGGTAAAGGAGCCGCGGCGCAACATTCCCCTCGCACTCGCCCTCGGCACGGGCATGGTCATCACCCTGTTCCTGCTGGCGAATGTCGCGTATCTGGTGACGCTGCCGTTCGACCAGATTCAGCAGGCGCCCGCGGATCGTGTGGCCACCGCGACGCTGGAAGCGATCTTTCCGGCCGTGGGCGCCGCGATCATGGCGATCGGGATCATGATCTCGACGTTTGGATGCGCCAACGGCTTGATCCTCGCCGGTGCGCGAACCTACTACGCGATGGCGCGTGACGCGCTGTTCTTTCGGCGAGTCGGGACGCTGAACGAGTACAAGGTGCCGCAATGGGGGCTCGCGCTGCAGGGGATCTGGGCGGCGTTCCTCGTTCTGCCGCGGACGTACAACACGACGTCGCGAGCCTACGGCAACCTGTACGGCGACCTCCTGACGTACGTGATCTCGGCCGCGCTGATGTTCTACATCCTCACGATAGCGGGATTGTTCCGTCTGAGGGCCACGAGACCGGACGCCGATCGCCCCTACACGGTTATCGGTTACCCGGTCCTCCCGGCGTTGTACATCGGAGGCGCCGCGGCCATCCTGATCGTCCTTTTCACGTACCAGACCGCGACCACCTGGCCTGGCCTGGTCATCGTGCTCGCGGGCGTTCCGGCCTATCTGTTCTGGCGACGGCGGCCCTAGGCCTGATACACGACGCTGCCTCCGACGACGGTCCTGACGATTGCGATGTCCTTGATCTTTTCGGGATCGATCGTGTGCGGGTCCTCCGCAAGCACGACGAAGTCGGCAAGCTTGCCCGCCGCGATCGAGCCTTTGTTGCCTTCTTCCTTCGATGCGTAGGCGCCGTTGATGGTGTTGACGCGGATCGCGTCGTCCAGGCTGATGCGCTGATTGGCGCCCCACGTCTTGCCGTCCCATCCCTTGCGGGTCACCATGCCCTGGATGCCCATGAGCGGTGCGAACGGCCCTGGCGAGAAGTCGGATCCCGCGGCGGCGTGAATGCCCGCGTCGAGCAGCGTGCGATACGCCATGCTGCGCTTCATCAGCTCCTCGCCGTAGAACACGAACTTGTCGGAGTTGTAATACGCGTAGGTCGTGAACATCGCCGGAATCGCGTCGAGCGCCTTCATGCGGCGCACGAAGGCGTCGTTGATGAGCGTGCAGTGCGTGATCTTCGGCCGGGCATCGGTGCGCGGGACGAGCTTCTGCGCCCGCTCGAAGGCGGTGAGGCAGCTGTCGATCGCGACGTCTCCGTTTGCGTGGCAGTTAATCTGAATGCCGGCGCGGTGCACGCGTTCGACCCACGCGTTGAGCTCGTCCTGGGTCTCGGTGACGTTGCCTCTGTACGTGGTCCCCGGATATGGCGCGCTGAGCGCCATCGTTCGCTCCGAAAACGATCCGTCGACCGTGTGCTCGGAAGTGGCGCCGAGCGTGATCCAGTCGTCGCCGAAGCCGGTCATGATGCCGGCGGCGATCATCGAGTCGAGCACGCGGCCGCTGGACTCGTAGCTGACGCGATGGAGCAATTCGCCGCGCGCCCGCACGTCCTGCAGCGCGGCGAGATCGCCGCCCTGGTGGTGGACGCTGGTAAGGCCGTAGCGCACGAACTGCTTCGAGATGTGGGCGAGTCCCTCACGCCGCCGCCGCGCAAGCTCCGCCTCGGTGAACGTCGGCCGCGTGCCCACTTTGTCGAAGACCACCCTCGCGCGATCCGTCACGCGCCCGCTCAGTGCGCCGCCCTCGTCGCGATCGAACGTCCCGCCCGGCGGATTCGGCGTGTTCTTCGTGACGCCCGCCATCTCGAGCGCCTTGCTGTTGTAGAACG
>JAHFUO010000133.1 GCA_023265015.1 Acidobacteriota bacterium
GTCTGCCATCGGCGCCGGTGGCATGGGAGAGGTCTATCGCGCGCGCGACGGCCGGCTCGGCCGCGATGTCGCGATCAAGGTTCTGCCTGCGGCGTTTTCCGCCGACCCTGAGCGCCTGGCGCGGTTCGAGCAGGAGGCGCGGGCGGCCGCCGCGCTCAACCATCCAAACATCCTCGCGGTTTTCGACATCGGAAGGCACCCTTCGGCAAGCTCAGGGCAGGCCACGTCGCCGTACATCGTGTCGGAGCTGCTCGAGGGCGAGACGCTGCGCGAGCAGATCTCAGGCCTCGCGGTTCGGAAAGCAATCGACTACGCGATTCAGATCGCGCAGGGCCTCGCGGCGGCGCACGAGAAGGGGATCGTCCACCGCGACCTGAAGCCGGAGAACATCTTCGTCACCTCCGATGGGCGCGTGAAGATTCTCGACTTCGGCCTCGCGAAGCTGACGCAGGCCGAGCCCGCGATGGCCGGTGCGAGCGCGTTGCCGACGACGCCCGCGCTCAATGCGCAGGCTGCCCCCTTCGACGCTGCTCAGGGCAGGCCCTTCGACGCCGCTCAGGGCAGGCCTCAGACGCTGGCCGGTGCCGTGCTCGGCACGGTGGGCTACATGTCGCCGGAGCAGGTGCGCGGCGTGGCCGCCGATCACCGTGCGGACGTCTTCGCGTTCGGCGCAATTCTCTACGAGATGCTGTCCGGCCATCGGGCGTTCCGCGGCGACACGACGATGGACACGATGATGGCGATCGCGAAAGAAGCGCCCCGGGAGCTCCCGGCTGCCGAGCACCACATTCCGCCCGCGCTCGTCCGCATCGTCGATCGCTGTCTCGAGAAGAATCCCGCGGCGCGTTTTCAATCGATGCGCGACCTCGCCTTCGCGCTCGAAAGCCTGTCGACGCATTCTGAGGCCGCCGTACCGGTCCTTGCTCGTGAAAAGCCGGCGCGTCGCGAACAGATGGCGTGGATTGCCGCCGCTGCCTTGCTGTTGTCGACGCTGGCCCTGGCCTGGACGACATCATTCCGGCCGGTCCCGCCTCTCCCGACCCAGAAGTTGTCGATGCTTCCTCCTGATGGGGCGTCGGTCAACACGCAGGCGGTTTCGCCGGACGGACGGTACCTCGCCTTCAGCGCCACATCCGCGGGCAAGGTGATGCTGTGGATTCGTGCGCTGGAATCGGCGACGGCGTCACCGTTACTTGGTACGGACGGTGCCTTCGTCCCCTTCTGGTCTCCGGACAGTCGCTCGGTGGGATTCTTCGCGCTGGGCAAACTCAAGCGAATTGCGGCGTCCGGCGGTCCTGCTCAAACGCTGGCGGACGCGCCTGCCGGGCGCGGCGCGACCTGGAATCAGGATGGGCTCATTCTGTTCGTTCCGGATCAACTCGAGGGTGTGTACCGCGTCTCCGCGTCAGGCGGATCCCCTTCGAAACTCACGCGCGTCGACCGCTCGAAGGGCGAGCGTTCACACGGCTATCCGAGCTTTCTGCCGGACGGGCATCGCTTCATTTACAGCGTCGTCGCGGCCGACACCGAGAACAGCCGGATCAACGTGGGCTCGATCGACTCGCCCGGCACCGTGCCGCTCGTGCAGGTGGATTCCAATGCCGCCCATGTCAGGACGGCAGCGCATGATTATTTGTTATTCGTGCGACAGGGAACGTTGCTTGCTCAGCCATTTGATATGGACCGGCTTACCATGACAGGCGAACCGGTCCCGGTCACCGAAGAGTCGGTTCAGCAGCCGCCGATCAGCAATACCTCAACGTCGGTCGCCGCGTTTTCGGTGTCGGCAAGCGGCATCATCGCCTATCGTCCCGGTTCCGGACTGTCGCAGAACACGCTCGTCTGGGTCGATCGAAGCGGGAAGCCGGCAGGCTCCCTCGGCGCTCCCGCGTCGTATGAGCACGTGGAGCTTTCACCTGACGGGAGACGTGTCGCCGTCGACCGCACCGACCCGCAATCGCGGAAGGTCGATATCTGGCTGATTGATATCGCGACTGAGACGCCGACGCGATTCACATTCGATCCTGATCAGTATCAGTCCGCCCGATGGTCGCCGGACGGCAGCCGCCTCGCCTTCTCACGTCTGCGAGATCGAATGGGCATGTATCAGAAGTTGTCGAATGGTGCCGGCGCCGAGGAGCAAATGCTGGCGTCGACGGACAATGCGACCGTGATTGCGAGCGACTGGTCACCGGACGGGCGGTTCATGGTGTTCCGTAACCTTCCGCCGGGGACACCCGGCAAACTGTGGCTGCTTCCGCTGTTCGGCGATCGTCGAGCCACTCCGGTACCGAACACCGACGTGCGAGGAACCAACGGGCGGTTCTCGCCCGATGGACGATGGCTCGCCTACGAATCATCGGAGTCCGGCGGAGCCGAGGTGTACGTCCAGCCGTTTCCAGCCTCCGGAGCGAAGTGGCAAATTTCCCGCGATGGTGGCAGGAGGCCGCGGTGGCGGCGAGACGGGAAGGAACTGTATTTCATCGCGCCCGACGGCACGTTGATGGCTGCACCGGTCGAGGCCGGTGAAACCTTCCAGGCTCGCGCTCCGGCACGGCTCTTTGCAATCCGTTTCGTCCCGGGCGGAGTGAACCGTTACCCGTACGCCGTCTCCGCGGACGGACAGCGCTTTCTGATCATTTCGCCGCTGGAAAACGCCGAGACCACGCCCGTCACGGTCTTGCTCAACTGGAGAGGGCCGCCGACGAAGTAAGCGGCGCGGCAGGACTACCTCGGAAACCCCGGCGCGTCGATCACAGGGAGCGGCTACGCGGCGCGATTGCGCGACTGCCGGTCTTTCCGCCGTCCAGCCCAATCGAGGAGGGTAATAATCCCAACGATGAGAGCGATGCCGCCGAGCATCAGCAGTGCATTCTCCATCGGCTATTCTCCTTCCAGTACAAGCGCGAACGAGACGAATGCCAGCCAAAGCATCATCCCGGCAAGAATCAGCCGCCAGGATACTGTCCCTTGCCCGATGAATTGTCCGAAAACCAGCCGGTGACCGCCCGGAAAGCCATGGCCTTCATGCGAGCGCTCGGGGTGCGGCGGTCCAAAGGACCGGCCGGCCGGCTGATGTCGAAGGCCACGAAAGACAAATAGTCACCTCGGGAAGCCCGGCGCGTCGATCACCCGGCGAGCCTGCCACAGATGCCGCCGCTCGTGCGACAGCATCAGCGCGAAGCCCGATCCGAGCGGCATCCGGATCCACGAGGCCGCGACCGAGCGCACGCGCGCCCGCGCGAGGTCCAGCCCGTTCGCCTGGCGCAGGCGGTCGATGTATTGCACCTGGTAGGCGGGGAAGGCCGCCACGATCTCGTGCCGCGTGCGCGCCGGCGGCGGATGAAACACGGCGGGCGACTTCACGCGAAAGCGTGGGGGCGGCTCGGTGAGCGCGACGAACAGTCGTCCCATCCAGTTGTACTTGAACGGTCCTTCGCCGTAGAGACCCTGGCGGATCGCGTCGGCAATCCCTTCGTCCAGCAACGGCAGATAGATTCGCGCCGTGACGTTCAGATGATCGAGGCACTGCGCGATCGACCACGCGTCCGGTCGCGGCTGCCAGAAGAACTGCCGGTCGCTCAGCGGTCCGACGAGCGCATCCCCATCGCCGGCGAGCTGCTCGAACTGCCGGCGGAAATCATCGATCTCGGACGTGAGCGCGAGGTGAGCCGGCACCGGCATGTCGCTGCGATTCTAGCAGGCGGGATCGTGTCGACGCGCATGGCCCGACCTCGTAGAGGCCGACCTTCAGCCCTCGACCTGGCTCGGGATGACCCTGAGCGTGTCGAAGGGTCAGGTCGGCCTGCCTCATAACCGAACCTCTCTGAGGTACGATCGTGTCTCACGTCTTTACTGAGGCATGTCGTACTGTGATCACTCACTTCTGTTCGTTTCGATGTGCCGCCGCGGCGGCGCTCCTCGCGACATTCCTGGCAGCGCCTGCGGCGGCCCAGATCCGCACCTCCGCTCCCCAGGTTTCGGACGATAGCCCGTTCCGCGGCGGGGTTCCGAAAGGCATGCCGAGCCCCGAGCCGCTTGCGCTCTCGCTCAGCGGCGTCATCCAGCGGGCGCTCGAGAACAACCTCGGCCTGCTCACGTCCGAAGACGCCGTTGACCGGGCGCGCGGTACGCAGCGCGTGGCCATGAGCGAGCTGCTGCCCAACCTCAGCGCGCGGCTTGGCGACACGCGGCAGTTCACGAACCTCGAAGCCTTTGGCTTTCCGGTCTCCCGGACGGGTTTCCCGAAGGTGGCCGGCCCGTTCAGCGTCTTCGATGTCCGCGTGTTCCTGAGCCAGTCCGTCTTCGATCTCAAAGCGCTCAACGAAGCGCGGGCGGAAGGCCACAACGAGACGGCCGCCCGATTCACGAACAAGAGCCGGCGCGACCTCGTGTCGCTGCTCGCCGCGGACATGTACCTGCAGGTCCTGGCGGCCAACGCCCGCGCGGCATCGGCGCGCGCCCAGCGCGCGACCGCCCAGGCGCTCTACACGGGGGCGCAGGACCTGAAGCAGAGCGGCATCATCGCCGGCATCGACGTGCTGCGCGCCCAGGTTCGCCTGAGCACGGAGACCCAGCGCGTCACCGGCTCCGAGAACGCCGCGCAGAAAATGAAGCTGCAGCTCGCGCGCATGATTGGCCTCCCGCTCGGCCAGCAGTTCACGTTGAGCGATCAGTTCCCGGACGTCACCGTACCGGAGATCACGCTGCAGCAGGCGCTCGATCGCGCGTACATGGAGCGGTCCGATTTTCTCGGGGCCGTCGAGCGGCTTCACGCCGCCGAGGCGAGCCGCAGCGCGGCGCGCGGCGAAGGGCTGCCGGTCGTCCATGCGAGCGCGGACTACGGGAAGATCGGCCTGTCCCCCTCGGCGGCGATTCCGACCTACACCGTCATCGGCAGCGTCACCGTCCCCCTGTTCCAGGGCGGTCGCACGCAGGGACGCCTGATCCAGGCTGACGCCGACCTCCGGACCCGGCGGGCCGAGGTCGAAAACCTGCGCGCCGACATCTACTACGACATCCGTAACGCGTTCCTCGACATGCAGGCGACCGCGGAGGAGCTGCGGACGGCGACCGAGTCGCGCGAGCTGGCCGATCAGCAGCTGACGCAGGCGCGCGACCGGTTCCAGGCCGGCGTGGCGAGCCCGATCGAGCTCGTGCAGGCGCAGGAAGCCGTGGCGCTGGCGAGCGAGCAGTTCATCGATGCCAACTACGGACTCCTCATGGCGAAGGCGATGCTCGCCGGCTCGCTCGGCGATGCCGAAGCGGCGGTGCAGAGATTACTCGGTGGATCGAATCCGCAGTAGGCAGCCGGCAGCCGGCGGCCGGTCGCAAAGACAGGTTTTTGCTGCCTGCTGTCAGCTGCCCGCTGCCAGCTGAAGGGAGTCTTGGATTGATGGGTACACCGATTCGCGTCGCCATCGGCGTGGTTGCCGTCGCGTTGATGGTGACGTCGGCCTGGCTGTGGGCGACGGCGGGGCGCGAGACGACCGACGATGCGCAGGTCGATGCGCACGTGACGCCGATCGCCGCGCGCGTCGGCGGCACCGTCCTCGAGGTGTCCGTGAAGGAGAACCAGGAGATCGACGCGGGTGCAGTGCTCGTCGCGATCGATCCGCGCGACTACCAGGTGGCGCTCGACAAGGCGCGCGCGGAGCTCGCCGTCGCGGAGGCCGAGGCGGCTGAGGCGCGGGTGAACGTGCCGATCACGTCGACCACCACGACGAGCACGGTCTCGAACGCGCGGGGAGGCGTCGAGCAGGCGCAGGCGGGCGTGGAGCAGGCGCAGCGCGGCGTCGAGGCCGCGAGCGCCCGGCTGGCCACCGCCCAGGCGCGTCAACGCGAGGCCGATGCGAACGCGACGAAGACGGCGAAGGACGTCGAGCGATTGAAGAGCCTCCTTGCCAAGGATGAAGTGTCTCAGCAGCAGTACGATGCCGTCGTCGCGGCGGCCGACGGGGCGCGCGCCGCCGGGGACTCCGCGCGATCGCAGATCCAGGAGGCGCAGGTGGGAATCCAGGTCGCGCAAAGCCAGTTGATCCAGGCGCGCGCGGGCGCGACGCAGGCCACCGCGCAGCTCCAGACCGCGCAGACCGCGCCGCAGCAGGTCGAGGCGATCCGGGCGCGGGCCTCGTCGGCCGACGCCAAGGTGCTGCAGCAGCGCGCCG
>JAHFUO010000134.1 GCA_023265015.1 Acidobacteriota bacterium
GGCAGCGTGAAGCCGAGGAGGTCTTCGATTTGAGCGAACGTCAGGACCACCCTGTTCGCGTATCGATTCTCCAAGTACTGATACAGCGACTTATATTTGCCCGGCATCACGGGTCCTTCCGATCGAATATGATGGCCCGCACCGCTCACGAACCGAGCTCATCAGGCAGACAGGGAGGGTTCCACAGCACTCCGTCGGCACTAAAGGCGGTCCAGCATCTCGGGCAATACCTCGGCCGCTTGGCTCCGCCCGTCTCGGTTCTCGGAAGCGAATCAGGTTGGTGCGTTCCACACGCGGTCCATAGCTTCCACCGGTCGGCTCGATTCATCTGACCAGCCCGGTTGAGCACGTTTTCGAGCGTCATGGTGCTGATCCGCTCCTTCTAGCCCTGTTCCGCGCGTGTTCTCAATGAACCCTTCCGGGACGGCCAAGGAGCGGCTTCTTCATGAAGTCGTCGAACTCGTCAGGTTCGGCGTCGCCGACGATTCGCGGGACGTTCCCTCCCTGGCAATACCTCCGCAGGATTGCGTTCATGTCGACATCCGCCACGCGGCACCAAAACTTCAGGGTTGAGTTTGAGACCGTTAAGAACTCCCGCGCGGACTCTCCCGCCCGCACGGACTCTCCTCCCGCCCGTGTCGGCTTCTCCAAGTCTCGGACGGCCGACACGATCACGGCCGCCCCCAGACGTCGATAGCCACGCTCCTGCGGCGTTTCTCGGTTACTTCGCTCGCCCACCGCGCGCACTCCACGTCGCATCACGATGTCCGGAAGTCACCGCATCGGCGGTTGCCCGTTGAGCGCGCCCTCGCGAAACCGTGTCGTCGGCCCAGTGCGCGCGAGGGAACCGTGTCGAGCGGCGCTTCGACCATTTCGACGGGCGATGGACCTGTGAGTGGGACGCGCGTCATTGCGTGCTCCGACAAAACGGCCAAAGGTGGACCTGTCGGCACCCGCTCTCGAGGGGCACTACTCGAACGCTGGCTGGCTCAGTTCTGGACTGAGGCTTGAGTATAGACCCTGTACGGCAACGTCAGGTCCGAAAAACCACCCGCATGTCATCGATGCGGGCCTGGCTGAACTCGGCCAGCTCGACCCAGCCTTGCTTGGCGCGCGCGCGAGCCCGCGCGCCTCTGCAATCGAGGCAAGGTCGCGACCGGTTTGCGCTGCCTGGGCCTCGGCCGCCATCGAGAGCTTACGCGGTCACGGGGTCTTGGCTGCCCTTGGGAAGGATCTTTTCGACCTCGGTGTGGGGGCGGGGGATGACGTGTACGGACACGAGCTCGCCGACGCGCCGCGCCGCGGCGGCCCCGGCGTCTGTCGCCGCTTTGACCGCGCCGACGTCGCCGCGGACCATCACGGTCACGTAGCCGGCGCCGATGTATTCCTTGCCGACAAGCACCACGTTGGCCGTCTTCACCATCGCGTCGGCTGCCTCGACCGCCCCAATGAAACCTTTGGTCTCGATCATTCCCAGGGCTTCGAATGGCATGCGAGGGGAACTCTAACAGATTGCAGGGGATGCCCGCCATGCGATGACGATAAAAGCCCTCCGAATCCGTGTCGCTCCCGGCGCGGTCGATCTCAGAGATCGATCTCCGACGGCACGCGCGGAGAGCGCCGGTTCAGGAGTGCTGGCAGCGCCACCACACAGCGAATGGTCGGTCGCTCCTGTTCATTCAGCACGTCCGCCCCGACAAGGTGTAGACTCCGTCCATGCCGATCAATGAAGGTCTCTTCATCGGACTCGACGGAACGACGTTCATTCGGCACGTTCATGCGGCCGTCGCTGGCTACCAACTTGGCCGCCCAGAGAGCCCGCGATACCAGCGCACCAACCGACTGGACCCGGACGGCCGCGTCATCTTCCAGCAACAACCCTGCCCTCCGGAGCCGACCCTGGTCTCAGACCTGAACAATCCGGCGGCGCAGGCACGGATGGGGGCCAAGCAGTCGTAGTCGCGCCGCCCCGCACTGCCGACAACCGCTGCGCCACGCTGACGGCCGAACAGCGTGGGGCACGCCCCGCAAGGCGCCGACAGATGGGTGGCAGCCAACCCTGCTGCTTTTGGCAGCTTGCAGCCGACGATGGAGTGTGCGGGAGGGACAGCCGGTCAACCTGGACACGAGAGAGACGCACGGTGGCAACGAAAGAAAGATTGACTCCGTCGCATCGAAGAGCTCACGTCACCGCGGAGAGCGTGACGCCTGAGCGCGACCACGCTCAGGCGTCCGCGAATGGAGGTGTCACCCCGCGGGCATTGGAGGACACGCACGTGTCGATCGAAGACAAATACGACGAGGTGCGGCAGCTGATCACGATCGGCAAGGAAAAGGGCTACCTGCTGGCCGACGAGGTCAGCGAGCTGCTGCCGTCGGAACTCACCTCCTCCGACGAGCTTGACGATCTGTTCGATGCCTTCGGCAGCGCGGGCATCGAGGTCATCGACTCGGACCAGAAGTCCCTGCGCGAGGAGAGCGCTTTCGATCGCCCCGCCGAAGGTGCAGGGGCGCTGGAGCTCGACCTCACACCGGGGCCGCTCGACAAGACCGATCCCGTCCGCCTGTACCTGCGCGAGATGGGGACCGTGCCGCTGCTCACGCGCGAGGGCGAGGTCGACATCGCGCGGCGCATCGAGCGCGGCAAGCTCGCCGTCCTCAAGTCGATCTCACGCACGCCGCTCATCGCCAGGAAGGTGATTGCGCTCGGCGATCACCTGCACAGCGGGGACCGGACGATCCCCGAGCTCGTCATCTTCACTCACGAAGCGATCACCGGCGAGCGGATGCAGGAGCGCTCCCAGCAGGTGCAGAAACAGGTCGACACCGTCCGCAAGGCGCGCGCGGTGTCGGAGAGGCTCGAAGAGAAGTTGCGGAACACGCCGAAGGGCGCGACAACCAAGGACAAGCGCAAGTACCGCCGCGCGCGGTGGGCCGCGATGCGGGCGGTCGTCGAGGTGTCGAACGACATTCGCAAGATTGCGTTCACCGAAGCGGTCAAGCGCCGGCTGATTGGCGAGATGAAGAACGCCGTCGAGTCCGTGCAGAAAGTGGAGCGCGAGATCGGAGCGGTTGAGCGGCAGCTGAACCCCAAGAACAAGACGCACAAGCTCAAGGAAGAGGACCGCAAGGGCGCACAGCGCCAGGTCAAGGAGTTGAAGGTCAAGCTCAGATCGATGACCGACGCGCTCGAACAGGCGCCCGATGCGCTGAAGCACACGCTCGACACGATCATCCGCGGCGAGTGGCAGGCCGAGCAAGCCAAGAACGAGCTTGTCGAAGCGAACCTGCGGCTCGTCGTCTCGATCGCGAAGAAGTACACGAATCGCGGGCTGCAGTTCCTCGACCTGATTCAGGAAGGCAACATCGGGGTCATGAAAGCGGTTGACAAGTTCGAGTACCGCCGCGGCTACAAGTTCTCGACGTACGCGACCTGGTGGATCCGCCAGGCGATCACCCGCGCGATTTCAGACCAGGGGCGAACCATCCGCATCCCGGTCCACATGATCGAGACGATCAACAAGCTCATTCGCACGTCGCGCACGCTGGTCCAGGAGCTCGGACGTGAACCGACGTCAGAGGACATCGCCAAGCGGATGGACATGCCCGTGTCCCGTGTGCGGAAGGTGCTCAAGATCGCGCAAGAGACGATCTCGCTCGAAACCCCCGTCGGCGAAGAGGAAGATGCGCATCTGAGCCACTTCATCGAGGATCGCCAGGTCGTCTCTCCGGCCGAAGCGGCGATCAACGTGAACCTCCAGGAGCAGACCGCGTCGGTCCTCAAGACGCTCACGCCGCGCGAAGAAACAATCATCAAGATGCGGTTCGGCGTCGGCGACGGCAGCGAGCACACGCTCGAGGAGGTGGGCCAACGCTTCGCCGTCACCCGCGAGCGCATCCGGCAGATCGAGGCCAAAGCGCTCCGGAAGCTGCGCCACCCGTCACGCAGCCGAAAGCTTCGTGCGTTCCTTGAGGGGTGAATGAACTCCTTACTTTCGATCGCGCCCATCGCTCAACGGTTAGAGCCGCCCGTGGTTCGCCAGCATCTGATCGCCTCCGAACGGGTTGACGCTTGAGTCAAAGCGCGACACGATCGCCGCATGCGAGTGGCGACCTTCGTGCGGCTTCGCGGGTCCATCCCACACCTCCAGAGCACGCTCGCCCTTTGGACGCTGAATCATGCACACGTCCGTGACGGGGCGTGTGATATGTTTCTCGCTGACATAACAGCCACCCGGCGTACCGATGGCGGTCTCTATTCGACCGGGACCGTAGGACGCTTCCGGACGGACTGTTGCGCGACCCACCCCGCCGGACGTGGACACGGTCGCGACGGTTTGCGACGTGAACGCTACCAGTGCCAGTCCCGTTTCGTCGTTCATCGACAGACACTTCCGTCACTTCAACGCCGCGGCGCTCAAGGATGCGGCCGATGCGTACGTCGACCATCTGGACGCCGGCGGCGCCATGTTCGTGACGCTCGCCGGCGCGATGAGTACCGCAGAACTCGGGTTGTCGCTCGCCGAAATGATCCGGCGTAGGAAGGTGCATGCCATCTGCTGCACCGGCGCCAATCTCGAAGAGGACGTGTTCAACCTCGTGGCCCATTCTCACTACGAGCGCATGCCGCATTATCGGGACCTCACGCCGGCTGACGAACAGGCGTTGCTCGATCGGCATATGAATCGGGTGACCGACACGTGCATTCCTGAAGAGGAAGCCATGCGCCGGGTGGAGCGCGTGATTCTGGAGGAGTGGACTCGCGCTGACGCGGCGGGCGAACAACTATTTCCGCACGAGTTTCTGTATCGAGTGCTGCGCAGCGACGCGCTCACGCGGTGGTATGAAGTCGATCCGCGGGACAGCTGGACACTGGCGGCGGCGGAGAGCGACCTTCCGTTGTTCGTGCCCGGTTGGGAGGACTCGACGCTCGGCAACGTCTTCGCGGCGCATTGCCTCGGCGGACGCATTCGAAATGTTCACACGGTTCGCGGGGGAGTCGAATGCATGATGGCGCTGGCGCGGTGGTATCAGGCGACGAGCGCGACGCGCAGCGTCGGGTTCTTTCAGATAGGCGGCGGCATCGCGGGTGACTTTCCCATCTGCGTCGTACCGATGTTGCACCAGGATTTGCGGATTGCACACGTGCCGCTCTGGGGATATTTCTGTCAGATCAGCGATTCGACCACGAGCTATGGCTCGTATTCCGGCGCGGTTCCGAACGAGAAGATCACCTGGGGCAAGCTCGGAACCAATACACCGCGGTTCGTCATCGAGTCCGATGCAACGGTTGTCGCACCGCTCATCTTCGCGAAGGTCCTGGGATGGTAGTCCGGCATTTTGTCGCACTCTCAACGCCGTAGTGTCCAAGAACCCGATCGAAGCGAAGGAAGTGCCCGTCTGGTTGAGGATTGGCGTTTCTCAGAACATCTGGGCCGCTGGTGGGCCGCTGGGTGACTGGCGCCGGCGCCTCCGATACCGTGCTGCCATGCCTCCGCTGTCACAGCCCTTGCGGTTGGCGAGGGACAGGCCCCGCCACACGGGGAATTTCACCGGCCGGCCGATGGGTTCATAGCGACGAGATTCACATGGCTCTACTTCAACTGTGGGAAGACAGCTTCGTCGCAGGTCGGTGTTCGAACTGTGACGATCGCGTGCATTCCGCCCGGAGTGTGCGTAGCGGCAAGATGATGCTCTTCAACAAACCCCTCACGGTCGTGCGCACGGAAACCCTCACCTCCAGTACGCGCGCAATCGCGGTTGTGGACGGCGACGCCTCGATGTGTCACCTCCAGTCCTGCCGAGGGCGGAAGTGAACCGACGCCCCGCACAGCCCGCAAAGCCGTCGTGCGCGAGAACGTGCGGCTGTACCTCCGCCGAATCGAGTCGGCTCTCAAGGCGTGCCTCGCTTCATTCGCAATACGCGACACGGCTCTGAATTACGCAGCGTACGCAACCTGCCTGATCGAGCACCGCGCGCAGCGGAACACCGATCTACCGTCCGTTTCCGGCGAGACCTTCTATGGGACCACGGTTGCCACGGCACTCGAACCTGAGACCGTGCACGGCAAGCCGCTCGTGTACCTGGACAACGCCGCGACCACGCAGAAGCCTCGTGCGGT
>JAHFUO010000135.1 GCA_023265015.1 Acidobacteriota bacterium
ACGACACCGCTGGAAAAGCCGAAGGCGCGCTCGAGAAATTTCATCGATGCGTTGACGTTGGCGACCGCGAGGTAGGTGTTCACGGCCTGCATTTGCGGCGCGAGCCCGCTTTCCACGCGGCTCGACGCCACGCGCACGGCCTTGATCTTCCTGGCGGGCGCGGCGCGCTTTCGCGTCCGGGCCTTCGACTTCGCTCGGGCCGGGGCCTTCGACTTCGCTCGGGCCGGGGCCCTCGACTTCGCTCGGGCCGGGGCCTTTGACTTCGCTCGGGCCTGGGCCCGGCGCGGTCGCGTTCTGCGTTTGGCGCTCATCTCTGGTTCGGTACGTAGGGGCCGGCTTCCCGCCTTCGCGCTGGATCGCGCTACGGCGCGCAAGCAGCCGGTCCAACGTAGCATACGAAAGACTCGAGGCAACGCGGGCGGTCCGTTTCCAGTCGAAGCATGTATAGGGCGCCAGTTTTTCAGGCGCCGGGGTCGCGTGCGCGGATGGCAGACAGTTGGCAGTATTCGGCACGCATCCGTTGAATCAGGCGGAAAAACATTCGATCGCGGTGAGCGGTCGCATACGGAAACGTAAGTCGACGACCAAAATCGCCGCGCGATACTGGGGCGGAGAAGTTATTATCCAACCTCGCCGGACCGCGCAGGGCGCGAAGGGCGGGCAAGGCGCGCCGTAGCGCGCAGCGCGAAGGCGGGTGGAGAGCAGGCGATGCGATCAGGCGATGCGCTTTTAGACCACTTGTTCCGGCGCGCGGGGTTCGGCGCCAATGCCGCCGACCTCCAGGCCGTCGCCGGCATGTCGTACCCAGCGGCCGTCGATTACTTTGTCGACTTCGAGAAGCAGCCAGACGATGTCGACTCGAAGATCGGATCGCCGGATTACGTCAGCATCACCACACGCGGCCAGTTCTCTCCCAACACCAACATCGAGGATGCGCGGCAGCGGTGGCTGTTCCGCATGGTGCACACGAGGCGCCCGCTGCAGGAGAAGATGGCGCTCTTCTGGCACAACCACTTCGGCATCGGCTACAGCAAGGTCGCCGGCGCGGTTGGCGCGGTCGTCGGCACCAAGATGATGGCGAACAAGGCCGGGGACCTGGCGGGACCGCAGGGTCATTCCGGGCTGCTTCGCCAGTACGCGCTCGGAAAGTTCCGCGACCTGCTGATCGAGGTCGCGAAAGATCCAGCGATGATCGTCTTTCTCGACGGCCGCACGAACACCAAGGCAAAGCCGCAGGAGAACTTCGGCCGCGAGGTGATGGAGCTCTTCACGTGGGGCCTTGGCCACTATGTCGAGAGCGACGTCTATGCCGCGGCGCGCGTGTTCACCGGCTGGAACCTTCGCAACGTGCCTGGCGCCAATGCCAACGATCCGGCCTCGTACCAGGAGTTCCTCTACAACGGAGCCCAGCACGATACAACCGCGAAGACGTTCACCTTCCCGATCAACGGCGGCGCGAACACGATCCCCGCGCGCACCGCGGCGGCGGGCATGCAAGACGGGATCGACTTCCTCACGTCGCTCGCGAATCATCCCGAGACCGGACGCCGACTGGCGCGCAAGCTCTGGAACTATTTCGTCAGCGATCTCGAGGTGCCGGATCCGGCATTCGTCGAGGGGGTCACGAACGTCTACATCCAGGGCGACACGGACATGCGCGCGGTGCTGCGCTACATCCTGCGCTCGGTGTGGTTCACCAATACCGGCAACTTCAACGCGCGCTACGCGTGGCCGGCCGAGTTCGTTGCGCGGACGATCAAGGAGATGGGCTGGACCGGGTTCTCCGTGGACACTGCCCGCACGCCGCTGACCAACATGGGCCAGACGCTGTTCGAGCCGCCGAACGTGGCGGGGTGGCAACTCGGACGCGCATGGTTCGGCACGGGCGCGATGCTGGCGCGGATGAATTTCGCCGCCTCGGTCGCGTCGAATCAGAAGTTCAACCTCGCGCGGTCGTTCAGCGCCACCGATCGCGCGCAACCCGATCGCGTGCTGAACGCCATGCTGCAGCGCCTGACCCCGTCGGCATTCAGCACCTCGGAGAGCAACGAGCTCATTGCGTATCTCAACGCAGGCGGACCGTGGACCGGATCCGACACGCAGATGAACGCGAAGGCGCCCGGCCTTGCGCGGCTCGTCGCCGGATCCGGCCAGTACCAGTTCGTCTAGGAGTCACTGATGAACGTCACGAGACGGGATTTCATTCGCGACGGCGTTGCGGCGTTCACCCTGAGCTTCGCCGCGCCGGCGTTCCTTGCCGACATCGCGCGCGCGCAGGGCGTGCTCTCGCGCAACCTCGTTGTCATCTACCTGGCCGGCGGCAACGACGCGCTGAACACGCTCGTGCCGTATACCGATCCGTTCTATTACAGCCGCCGCCCCGCGATTGCGGTTCCCGCGGGCCAGGTGCTGCAGATCGGGAGCGACGCGTCGGGCAAGGCGCTCGGCCTGCATCCGCGCCTGGCCGGACTTCAGACCATCTTCAACCAGGGCCGTCTCGCGATCGTGCAGCGCGCCGGCTACGCGAACTCGAGCCGCTCGCATTTCCAGGGGACCGACATCTGGGGCACCGCGGATCCAAACAATACGGCGGGCCTCGGGTGGCTCGGCCGCTACCTTGATTCGATTCCGCCGCCGATGGATCCGCTGTCCGGCTGGAACACGTCTGGCGCGACGTACCGCGCGCTCACGGGGCTCACCGTCTCCGTGCCGTCGATCACCGATCCGGCCAACTACAGCTTTGCGAGCCCGAACACCGGTGCCGAGGCGATCAACGAGCGCAACTCCGCGATTCGCATTGCATCATCGGCCGGCCCCGACCGCCCGCACCTGGCGTTCGTGAACACGAGCGCCATGGAAGCGTTCGCTACGCTCGACCGCGTCGGGTCGGTCGTGGGTTACCAGTCGTCGGTCACGTATCCGAACAACGGGTTCGCGGCGGCGCTCAAGACCGTTGCGGGCTCGATGGTGAAGGGCGTCGGGACGCGTGTGTACTGGGTGCAGACCGGCGGCTTCGACACGCACTCGGGACAGGGCAACGCCGGCGGCGGCGGCTACGCGACGCTGATGTCCACGCTCGGCGACGGGGTCCTCGCGTTTTACAACGACCTGCAGAACCAGGGGCTGCTCGGCAGCACGCTGATGGTGCAGTTCTCCGAGTTCGGGCGGCGCATCAGCGAGAACGGCAGCCAGGGCACCGACCATGGCGCGGCCAGCGTGATGATGGCCATCGGCGGAGGGGTGCGCGGTGGACTCTACGGCACGGCCGCGTCGCTCGACCCCAACCCCAGCAACCCGACGCTCGAGAACGCCGGCAGCGACGTGTCCTACGAGACGGATTTCCGATCGGTCTACGCCAAGGTACTCGACGGCTGGCTCGGCACCGACTCGTCAGCCATCCTGGGCGGCAACTTCCGCGCGGGCGCGCCGGCGATCATTTAATCGGCAGCCGGCAGCGGGCAGCCGGCAGCCGGCAGCGGGCAGCGGGCAGCGGGCAGCGGGCAGCGGGCAGCCGGCAGCAGGCAGCCTGCGGCGCGGACCTTCACGCTTGCGGCGCGGACCTTCACGCTTGCGGCGCGGACCTTTCAGGTCCGCGTATCATTCCCCTATGACAAAGAAGCTGATGGCCGCCGCGGCGGCCGTGTGCCTGTTCGCGTTGTACCCCGTGCATCCTCGCGCGCAGCAAGACAACGATGAGGCCAGGCGCGTTCAGGAAGCGACGACCGTCTTCGGCGAGATCATGTCGGCCGAAGACAAGGCGATTCCGAAGGCGATCCTCGGCAAGGCGGAAGGGATCGCGATTTTTCCACGAACGATCAAGGTTGGGCTCGGCATCGGCGGCATGCGCGGCCGCGGCATCCTGAGCGCGCGCGGCGCGGGCGGCTGGTCATCGCCGGCGTTCCTGACGCTGACGGGCGGAAGTTTCGGGCTTCAGATCGGCGGGCAGGCCGCCGACATCATCCTCGTCATCAACAACCGGCGCGGGCTCGAAAACCTGGTGAGCAATCAGTTCAAGATCGGCGCGGACGCGGCCCTTGCCGCCGGCCCGGTCGGACGCGACGCGCAGGCGTCGACCGACATCCAGCTGCGCGCGCAGATCCTGAGCTACTCACGCGCGCGCGGCCTGTTCGCGGGCGTGACGATCAACGGCAGCACGATCCGCCAGGACGTCGACGCGAACCAGCGCTTCTACGGCAAGCGCCTCACCACGCGGCAGATCGTGTTCGACGGGCAGGCGGGGGCGCCCGGGCCGGTCGGCCCCTGGCGCGGCGCGCTCGACCGCTACGCGAAATGAGACGTTTAACCACGAAAACACGAAGATCGCGAAATTCACGAAACCAAATTAAAACCAAATTGTGATTCGTGTTCTTCGAAGGTTTCGTGGCTTTCGTGGTGAGTCGGGCGTCGCAATCCGACGATGCCCGGCGTGCGTAGAATTTACAGTGGAAACCGTTCGTTAAATGTCGCTCCTGGCGGCGCTGGCTCGGTTGCGACCTGCGGCGGAATCCCAGGCGGAAGACCTGGAGTGCCTTCGCCGCCTGGCGTCCGGCGACCAGGCATCCGCGGCGGGTCTCTACGGTCGCCATGCCCGGCCTATCTATTCACTCATCCTCCGCATCGTCGGCGACGAAGGCGAAGCGGAAGACGTTCTCCAGGACGTCTTCGCGCAGGCGTTTCGACAGGCTGCGCGGTACGACGCCGCGCGTGGACCCGTTGCCGCGTGGCTGCTGATGATGGCGCGCTCGCGCTCGATCGATCGGCTTCGCGCGCGCCGTGCCCGCCCGGAAGCGCAGACGGCGGACGATGAGCGCGCGATGGAGGAGATGGCAGGCTCGCTGCCGGATGCCGCGTCGGCCATGCTTGGCGTGGAGCAGGCCCGGATCGTCAGGCAGGCGTTGCGCGAGTTGCCGCTGCTGCAGCGCGTGGCGATCGAGCTGGCCTTTTACGAGGGATTGAGCCAGCGCGAAATCGCCGAGCGGCTCGAGCAGCCACTCGGCACGGTGAAGACGCGCATCCGCCTGGGACTGCTGAAGCTCCGGGATGCGCTCGCGGAGGCGCGGCTATGAGCTCCGTGCACGACGAGCTGAACACCAACGCCGCCGCATACGTCCTCGGCAGCCTCGATGCCGACGAGCGGCGCGCCTTCGAATCGCACGTGGCCGAGTGCGGGGAATGCGCGGCCGAAGTCGCGTCGCTGCGCTCCGTGACCGTCGCGCTCGCGGCCGCTGTGCCGCAGGTGACGCCGCGCGCGGAACTGCGCGACCGCGTGCTCGCCCAGACAGCAGGCCAGAGCGGGGCAAACCCTTCGGGTTCTCCTGGCGAGCCTGCCCTTCGACAGGCTCAGGGCGCCCCGAGCTCGTCGAGGGGTGGAAGGCTCGCCTCGCACAAGGGGGGTGTACACAGCGGCGTGAGCTGGCTGCCGCTCGCTGCTGCGGTGCTGCTCGCTGTTGGCGTGGGCGTCTATGCCGTGCGCTTGCAGCAGCAGGTCGCCGATCTGCAGGCGCGCCTCGATCAGGCGCTGCTGCAAGCGTCCGCGGCGAATCTCCAGGTAGCCGACGCGCGCCGTGTGGCTGACCAGGCGCAATCGGCGATGTCGGTGCTCGCCGCTCCGGATCTCGCGAGGATCGATCTGGCGGGGCAGATGGTGGCGCCGTCCGCGAGGGCGCGTGCGCTCTGGAGTCGCGTGCGCGGCATGGTCTTCACGGCGGCAGACCTTCCTCCGCTGCCGGCAGGTAAGGTGTACCAAGTGTGGGTCGTCACCGCCCAGGCACCGGTGAGCGCGGGACTGCTGCAGCCTGATCCCAGCGGCGGCGGCACCGAGTACTACATGACCCCTCCCGACATCGGCGCCCCTGTTGCCGTGGCGGTCACCCTCGAGCCCGCCGGCGGCGTCCCCGCTCCCACCGGCGACAAGTACCTGGTCGGCACTCCTGGTCTCTAGCTGGCAGCTGGCAGCGGGCGGCGGGCGGCGGACGTTGCGCACCTACTGCCAGCTGCCAGCTGCCAGCCGCCGACTGCCAGCTGCCAGCTGCCGACTGCCAGCTGCCGACTGCCAGCTGCCAGCTGCCGA
>JAHFUO010000136.1 GCA_023265015.1 Acidobacteriota bacterium
CTAGGTCACCACAAGAGAACTTGCGCTAAATCATAGAGGAGAAATGGCTTGACGTTTCAATCTTTCAGCCAACGGGCCCGTAGCCTGCCCGAACGGGCAGATGCGGCACTGGATGGCCGGGCAGGTCTTCAGATCCCCAAACGCTGCTTCAACTCGCGGACCCGGTCGCGTGCGACGCTGAGCTCTGTGTTCCTTTCGTCCTTCAGCCGCACGAGCACGCCGCCCCTCGACTCGCTCGGGGCGCCCTGAGCTTGTCGAAGGGCGTCCACTCCCGGATAGAGCTCCTGGACGAACGCGACATTGACGATCGTCGCGCGATGGATGCGCACGAACCGCCGCGCGTCGAGCCGCGCTTCGAGCTCGTTCAGCGTGGAGTCGACGACATGCTCGCGTCCGTTGACGACGGCGAAGGTGAGCTTGTCTTTGGAGAAGAAATGCGTGACACGCGCGACGTCGACGACCGTCGTCCGCTCGCCTACGCGCGACGCGATCCGTTCGAGCCGCCGGCCCGGCGCGAGCTCGGCGGCGAGCTGGCGCGCCAGCGCACGCATGTCGCGTATCGGCGACGGTACCGGGGACAGGTCTCCTTGGTTTGTACGGAGACCTGTCCCCGACGAATGGAGACCTGTCCCCGACAAAAACCGTTCCAGCTTGTCGAGCGCGCGGTCGAGCCGCTCGGGCTCGATCGGCTTCAACAGGTAGTCGACCGAATTCACCGCGAACGCATCGAGCGCGTAGCGGTCGTACGCCGTTGTGAAGACGACGAGCACGTCGCGATCGAGCCGCTCGAGAAGCTCGAATCCCGTGAGCCCCGGCATCTGCACGTCCAGGAACACCACATCGACGGAATTGGCGCGCAGGAACTCGAGCGCTTGTTCGGGATCGGTGGCGCTGCCGACCATCTCCACGCGGCCGGTTCGCGCGAGCAAACGTGCCAGCCGCTGCACCGCCAACCGCTCGTCATCGACGACGTACGCTCGAAGCATCACGCCTCTTCACCCACCGAGGTTCGGCGCGCGTCACTCGGCACTCGAGGTAGGTCAAGCGTGACCGACGTCCGCCCCGGGCGACTGTCGATGCCGAGCGTGGCCCGATCGCCGAACGTCATGGCCAGGCGATCGCGAACGAGCGCAAGTCCGTGGCCGTCGGGCACGAGCGCGGCGTCGAAGCCCGGGCCATCATCTTCTACAGCGAGCCGGACGCGGCCGTCCGCAATCGCGGAAGAGACGACGATCGACGCGCCTTCGCGCCGCGGCGACACGGCATGCTTGACGCTGTTCTCGACGAGCGTCTGCAGCGACAGGCGCGGCACGAGCACGGATGCCGCGTCTGGGACGCTCGCGATCTCGTAACGGAGACGCTCTCCGAAGCGGACCCGTTCAATTTCCAGATAGTCGCCGACGATGCGCAACTCCTGGTCGAGTGGCGTGAGGGGCGTCGACGCGCTGTCGAGCGACGACCGCATCAGTGCGGCGAGCTGTCCGACGACGCGCTCGGCGGCCGCTGGGTCGTCGTGAACGAGCGCGGCGATTGAGTTCAGCGTGTTGAACAGAAAATGCGGTTGCACGCGCGACTCCAGCGAGGCGAGCTGCGCTTCGATCGCCAGCTTGCGCGCGCGTTCCTCCTCGAGCTCTTTGGTCCGAAGCGCCAGCGACGTCGCCTCGAGCTCGGTCCTGAGCGCCTCGTAGCCGATCACCGCGAAGCACGCGATCGTGCCGACCACGAACGAAATCCAGAGCGAGCCGCGGAGATACGCCACGTACTGCTCGGGCCGCGACAGTCCGGCCGCGATCAACACCACGCCCGCCACCAGACATCCGACGACAATCAACACCGGAATCGTCACGAGCCGGACCGCCCAGAGCCTCGTTCTGCTGCCTTCGCCACACCGAACGAGGACCTTCGGCATGACGAACCCCATGATGCCGCCGATGCAATTCGCGTAGATGAACGAGGTGGCGAGTGCGGTCCAGCGCACGGACCAGGGCGCGTTGGTCACCAGCCCGCCGAGCAGGCCGAAGGCCGCCAGCGCCCCTACCGCGTTGACGATGAGGATGCGGCGCCAGTACGAAACGACGGCCCCACCTCGCCGCTCGGGGACCGGTGTTGGCGACTCAGGCATGGAGCCCCCAGGCGGTTCCAATCATAGACCTCGCGGCTACTTATCGGACTTGGAGAGCGCCGACAAGGGAATTTCCCGCATGCCGGGCACCTTGACGGTCGCCGGCGCAAAGCGACCGCCGAGCGCGATTCCGCCCGCCAGCGGCACGTAGTGTTCGATCGCGATCTGCTTGAACGGCGAAGCCCCTGGGGCCAACTGCGATGGATCGGCCAGCGCGATGGACGCGATGCTCAGAATCGGGCCTGCGTCTTCGGGAAGGTCCTTCAACGTCGTGCCGCCGATCTGATGACCCGGGAAGACGGCTTGCATCGCGCGAAGGTGGACATCGCTCCCGTACCATCGCATCAGCGCGCGCTTGTCCTCGAACCACGCGAAGACGACTTGCTTGCCGCCCGCGGTGCGCGCCAGCTCGACGCCCAGGCACCCCGGCGTCGCCTGGAGACCCGCAATCAGCTCCGGGAATCCCGCGCCCAGCGGATCGGCAGGCCGAGGCTGCTCGGCGACAAGGGTCGGCGCGAACACAAGTGCAGCGACCGCGAGAAGGAGCAGACCGTCCTTGCGATCACGAACATACGAACCGCCGCCGAGGGCGCACCAGACGGCGACCACCGCGACAACGATTCCGAAGCCAACGAGAAGTTGCACGATCGAAGTGAGTGCCACGGCCAACCTTCCTTTCATGCGACGTTGACGACCGAACCGTGGGACGCGGCCGCATCGCGACCCGCGGCAGAAGGAGCCGACCCTGGGGCGCGCCGTTTCTTCACCCACCGGCGCTGCGTGCGGGCGATGAACGGCGACGCAACCAGACCCGGCACGAGGAGCACGACCCAGAACACGAGTGACAACCCGAGCACGCGCACTGAGCTGTGCCAGAAGCGCGGGACAATCTGGAAGAGCGTGGCCGTGATGAGCGAAATGTACGAACTGGTCTGGCCAGTGATGTGCCACGACAGCCAGCCGTTCCACCTCCACCTCGCGCTTACGTAGCCCAGGAGCGCGAACGCGTAACTGGGCGGCGCGAGGTAGGTGAAGACTGTCGTGCGGCCGCGCAGCGCACTGACCGCCACCGCCGACACCGCGACGATGAGCATCACCCAGTGGTAAAGAGCGCCCAGACGTGGATGCCACCGGTTGCGCTTGTTCATCCGGAGCAGCGCCGCGCCGAGCACGAGCGCCGCGATCCCCATCACCACGTGCAGCAGCAGAATCATCATGTCCTCCGCGTTATGGATGTCAGCGTACAGAGGCGGACGGCCGCCGCGTGGTGCGGGGCGACGAAAGGCAGGAAGAGCGGATAAAGGGCGGGAGGGGCAGGATGGGCAGGAAGGGCGGGAGGGGCAGGAAGGGCAGGAGGGAGCGCCGGCGGTCAGCGCGACGTGCCGGAGGAAGATGCAACCACCAAAACACGAAAAGGACAAAAGGGGTTTTCTTCGCGACTTCGTGCCTTCGTGGCCCGGGTCTATCTGATGGGGTGGGGCCCCGCGAGCAGTAGAAGATGTGGGCGGGGACCTCACAGTATGATTCACCGATGCCGGTTCGCGACCTCCTCATCGTCGGCGCGGGGCCTTCCGGATTGTCGGCCGCGATCGCGGCGAAAGAGCTCGGCCTCGACTATCAGGTGATCGAGCAGGGCGCGCTCGTCAACTCCATCTACCACTTTCCGCCGCAGATGGTGTTCTTCACGACGCCGGAGCTGCTCGAGATCGGCGGTCTTCCGTTCGTCTCGCCCTATGAGAAGCCGACGCGGGCCGAGGCGCTGCGGTACTACCGCAAGGTGGTCGACACCTTCGATCTGCAAATCGCGTTCGAGGAGACGGTGCTGTCGGTCGGCCGAGAGGCGATTGACGACGACCGACCGCAGCGTGCGCAGAGAAATCTTGAGCAAGAAGACTCTGCGTTCTCTGCGGGCTCCGCGGTGAATCGTGGGCCGTCGATCCTTGCGATCGAGACACGATCGGTGCATGGCGTGCGCCGGATCCGGCACGCACACAACGTCGTCCTCGCCATCGGCTACTACGATCATCCGAATCTCCTGGGTGTTCCCGGCGAGGAGCTGCCGCACGTGCATCACTATTACGGCGAGCCGCATCCGTACTACCGGCAGAGGGTCGTGATCGTCGGTGGGGGCAACTCGGCGGCCGAGTCGGCGCTCGAACTGCATCGGGCGGGCGCGCACGTGACGCTCGTGCACCGCTGGCCCGAGTTGAAATCGACGATCAAGTACTGGGTCAGGCCGGACATCGAGAACCGAATCAAGGAAGGATCGATCGCGGCGCGCTTCAACACGTGCCTCGCCGAGATCCGCCCGACGTCCGTGATTGTGAGGTCACCGCCAGCCGACACCAGAGACCGAGACACCAGAGACCGAGAGTCTACGCTCGAGCTGCCCGCCGACGCCGTCTTTCTGTTGACCGGCTATCACCCCGACTACGACCTGCTGACGCGAGCGGGGGTGTCGCTCAACGATCGGGGCGTGCCGGCCTACGATCCGGACACCTTCGAGACCAACGTCGGCGGGCTCTTCGTCGCCGGCGGCGTGATCAGCGGCAAGGACACGGCCCCGATCTTCATCGAGAACGGACGGTTTCACGGGGAGCGGATCGTCCACGAGATCGCGCGGCGGCTGGAGCATTCGCGATGACGCTCGACATTCGGTTTTCAGCCATCAGCCGTCGGCTATCAGCCGGGGAGTGAGGATGTTCCAGCGAGCCGCGGCGCTGAGAGCTGAAAGCTGAAAGCTGAAAGCTGAGAGCTAGCTGAAAGGCTGAGAGCTGAGAGCTGAAAGCTGAAAGCTGAATTAGTGCGCGACGGTCGAGACGCCGCCGGGCGTGCGTGCAATCAGCAGCTTCATCTCGAGCAGCTCGACGAGCGACTCCGCCCGCCGGCGAAGGTTCTGCTGCTCGAGCAGCGCTTGTTTCTCGAGTGGCTCCAGATCCAGGTATTGCGCGAGGGCGTTGACGAGATCCTCGTCCGGCATCCCAGACGGGATTTTCGGCATGTTCGAATCGGCGGTCTGAGCGTGTCGAATGCCGCTCCTCGACTCGTGGGGGGTCAGCAGCTCCTCCAGCTTCGATCGCTGAAGCTTGATCGCGGCTCGATCGTCCGCCGCGAGCTCGCGTTCCGCCAGCGGCTCAACCGTGGCGCGTCGATAGCTGCGGCCGTGATCCTCTTTCAGCACGTGAAACCGCTCCAGGCCGCGTAGCACGATGTTGTAGCGGCCGTCAGCGAGCCGCTCGACGTGGGTGATCAGGCCGCTGCAGCCGATCGGATACACTGGCGGCCACCCTTCGTAGTCGCGTTCCCAGCCCGGCCGCAGCAACACCATCCCGATCAACCGATCGCCCTGGATCGCGTCGGCGACCATCATCCGATAGCGCGGCTCGAAAATGTGCAGCGGCAAAAAGACATTCGGGAAGAGAACCGTGGACGGCAGCGGAAACAATGGAAGAAGATCGGACATTTTCGATTTGGCGATCTGGTAATGGTCGATTTATTTGGCAATTGATCGATAGATTGAAAATTACCAGATTGACAATCGACAATTTTAGTGGATTGTCTTCGTCTTCTTGTCCATGTAATCCATGAGCACGTACTGGCCCAGGGTATACGGCGTCGTAAAGTACGCCTTGCCCTTGCAGATGTCGGCGACGCGGCGGACGAAGCTGACCAGATCGTAGTCGCGGGCGAGCATGAAGGTGTTGATCATGATGCCGCTCTTCCGGCAGGCAGCGACCTCCGCGCACGTTTCGGCGACGATGAACGGATCCAGCCCGAACGCGTTCTTGTAGATGCGGCCGTCTGGCTGCGTCAGCGCCGACGGCTTGCCGTCGGTGATCATGATGATCTGCCGCATGTCCTTGCTCTGGCGATCGAGAATGCGCCGCGCCAGCCGCAACCCTTCGCGCGTGTTCGTGTA
>JAHFUO010000137.1 GCA_023265015.1 Acidobacteriota bacterium
GTTCATCGACGAGATCGACGCGGTGGGACGTCATCGCGGCGCGGGTCTCGGCGGCGGCCACGACGAGCGCGAGCAGACGCTCAATCAGTTGCTCGTCGAGATGGATGGCTTCGAGTCAAACGAAGGCGTCATTCTCGTCGCCGCGACCAATCGTCCGGACGTCCTCGATCCCGCGCTCCTGCGGCCTGGCCGCTTCGATCGCCGGATCGTGGTGAATCGTCCCGACGTGAAGGGACGCGAGGGCATCCTCGCCGTCCACACGAAGAGGATTCCGCTTTCGGACGACGTGGATGTCGCCGTGCTGGCGCGGGGCACGTCCGGCTTTTCGGGCGCCGATCTCGCGAACCTGGTGAACGAGGCCGCGCTGAACGCGGCGCGCTACAACCAGAAGGTCGTTCGCATGCTCGATTTCGAGTTTGCGAAGGACAAGGTGCTGATGGGCGCCGAGCGCCGTTCGATGATCATCAGCGACAGCGAGAAGCGCACCACGGCGATCCACGAAGCCGGTCACGCGCTGCTGGCGGTCAGGCTGCCCCACGCGGATCCGATCCACAAGGTCACGATCATTCCGCGCGGCATGGCGCTCGGCCTCACGCAGCAGCTGCCGCTCGACGAGAAGCACAACTACTCGCGCGAGTATCTCGAGGATCAGATTGGCATCCTGCTCGGCGGCCGCATCGCCGAAGAGATCACGATCGGAAGCATCACGACCGGCGCCGGCAACGATCTCGAGCGCGCGACCGATCTGGCGCGCCGCATGGTCTGCGAGTGGGGCATGAGCGGCGCGATGGGTCCGCTGACCTTCGGCAAGAAGGAAGAGCAGATCTTCCTCGGCCGCGAGATCGCGCAGCACCAGGATTACAGCGAAGACACGGCGCTGCGGATCGACCAGGAAGTCAAGCGCTTCGTCACCGACAACTACGCGCGCGCGCAGAACGTGCTCATCGAGCACAAGCAGCGGCTGCTCGACCTGGCCGACGCGCTGCTGGCGCGTGAGACGCTCGACGCCGAGCAGGTCAACCGGCTCGCGGCGGGGCTTCCGCTCGACGATCCGGCGCCCGCGACGGGCACCGCGCCGGTTGCCGCACGCGAACCGAAGGTGGCGAAGGAGAAGGAGCGGCCCGCGATCGTGCCGCAGATTCCGCCGCGTCCGGTCACGCAGGAATAAGCATTCCCCAGCCAAGACGCCGCTTCACCGTGCCATTGCCGGGTGGGCGGAGCCTTACGCTCGGTGAGCGCACGCTCGTCATGGGCGTCATCAACGTCACGCCCGATTCGTTTTCCGATGGCGGCGTGCTGTTCGATGCGTCGAAGGCGATTGAGGCGGGCATCCGCATGGCCGGGCAGGGCGCGGACATGATCGATGTTGGCGGTGAGTCGACGCGCCCCGGCGCACAGACGCTGCCCGAGAGCGAAGAGCAGCGGCGCGTCCTGCCGGTGATCGAGGCGCTCGCCTCACGCGTCACGATCCCGATCTCCATCGATACCTACAAGGCGAAGACGGCCGATGCGGCGTGCGCCGCGGGCGCGGCGATCGTCAACGACGTCAGCGGCCTGCGTCACGAGCCTGATCTGGGCGGCGTGGTGGCCGCGCGCCGCGCCGCGATCATCCTCATGCACACGAGAGGACGGTCGCAGAACATGTACGGGCAGGCCTCCTATCACGATGTCGTGGGCGAAGTGCTCGACGAGCTGCGCGAGAGCATCGCGTTTGCCACCGGCGCGGGCATTGCGCAGGACCGCGTCATGGTCGATCCCGGACTCGGGTTCGCGAAGGAAGCGGTCCACAGCTACGAAGCGCTCGCGCGCCTCGAGGAGTTCGCCGAACTCGGACGTCCGATCGTCGTCGGCCCTTCGCGCAAATCGTTTCTCTCGCGTCCGCTCGGCGGCAGCGTGCCTGCCGGGGGCCGCGAGTGGGCAACGGCCGCCGCCGTGTCGGCGGCCGTGCTCGCGGGCGCGCACATCGTCCGGGTGCATGCGGTGCCGGAAATGCTGCAGGTGGTGCGCGTCGCTGATGAGATTCGGAAGTATCATCGCGAAGACTGATGGACTGGCTCCGAGAGCTCCTGCAGCGCCCGTCGATTGCCTGGTGGGACGTCCTCGACATCGCGCTCGTCTCGTTCCTCGTCTACGAGCTGCTGCTCCTGATCCGGGGCACGCGCGCGGTGCAGATGGCCCTGAGCGGCGGCTTCCTGATCGGACTCTTTTTCCTGTCGCGGTGGCTGCAGCTCGAGACGGTCAACTGGGTCATCCGCAACCTCGCGGGGTACGTCGTGTTCGCCATCATCGTGCTGTTTCAGGCGGACATCAGGCGCGCGCTCGCGCATTTCGGCCGCGCGCCGTTCTTCAGGTATTTCGAGCGCGCGCAGAGCACCGATGAAACGATCGAGGAACTGGTCGTCGCGGCAGGCAACCTGGCCGCCAAGCATACCGGCGCGATCCTGGTGCTCGAGCGGCAGATCGGCCTTCGGAACTACATCGAGGGCGGCATTCCGCTCGACGCGATGGTCACCTACGATCTCATCGCGAGCATCTTCCAACCCGGATCGCCGCTGCATGACGGCGCGGCGATCATCCAGGGCGACCGCGTCGCCGCCGCCGCCTGTTTTCTTCCGTTGTCGGTGAACCCGCGTGTCAGCCGTGAGCTCGGCACACGCCATCGTGCGGCGCTCGGCCTCACCGAAGAGAACGACGCAATCGCCGTCGTCGTGTCCGAGGAAACCGGGAGCATTTCCTTCGTGATGAGCGGCGACATCGAACGTGGCATTTCACCCGACGCGCTCCGCACGAGGCTGCGCGCGCTGAGCGGCCGTCGGCGTGCCCGCGTGCCACACGCCGAAACCCGGAGCTCGCTCGCCTGATGGCGTATCCGGGGTTCCGGCATCTCGGTCTCAAGTTCGTCTCGATCGCGCTGGCCGCGCTGCTCTGGCTTGTCGTGTCAGGCGAGCAGATTGTCGAGCGCGCACTCCGTATTCCGCTGGAGTTCACCAACCTGCCGGCCCAGCTCGAGATGGTCGGCGAGCCGCAGAACGTCGCCGACGTGCGCGTGCGCGGATCGTCCGGGGCGTTGAGCCGGATCGCGTCGGGCGAGCTGGTTGCCGTGCTGGATCTCCGGTCCGCGCGGGCGGGCCGGCGTCTCTTCCATCTCACGGGCGCCGACGTCCGGACGCCGTTCGGCATCGACGTCGTGCAGATCTCGCCGTCGAACGTCTCGATGACGTTCGAACCCTCGTCGAGCAAGATGGTTCCGGTGGTTCCCAACATCGACGGCGAACCTGCGGACGGCTACGTCGTCGGCACGGTAAGTGCTGATCCAGCGACCGTCGAGATTGTTGGGCCGGTCACGGCGGTGAAGAATCTGACCGAAGCGATCACGGAAACCGTGTCTGTCGCCGGTGCGGACGCGCCCGTGCACGAAGCGGTGACGATTGGCGTGCCAGACCCGTCGGTCCGCCTGCGCGATGCTCAGAGCGCACGAGTCACGGTGAACATTGCCGCCGCACCGGTCGAGTGGGCCGTTTCGGCCATTCCTGTCCAGGCCAGGAATGCCGAAGGCACCGCAGTGCTCTCACCGGAGCAGGTCACCGTGTACGTGCGCGGACCCCGCGAAGCGCGCAGTTCGGGCGCCGACGCGTTTGAGGCGACGGTCGATGTCGAAGGGCTGCGAGCGGGACAATTCCGCATTCCCGTTCGCGTCGTGCCCCCGTCGCGCGTCGGCGTCGTGAAGGTCGAGCCGTCAGAAATCCGCGTGAGGATCCGCTAGTCCGTGGGTCACCTCTTCGGGACCGACGGGGTTCGCGGCCGAGCGGGCAGCTACCCGCTCGATGCGCCGACGATCCGCAGGCTTGGCGCCGCGCTCGCGCGCGCGCTGAGCCACGGCGACCAGAATGTCAGGTTCCTCGCCGGGCGCGATACACGGGAGTCAGGCTCGTGGATCGAGCGCGAGCTTGCATTCGGCATCGCCAGCCAGCAGGGCGTGCTGACCAGTGCCGGCGTCATTCCCACTCCAGCGGTCGCATACCTGACGCCGCGAATGGGATACACGGCGGGCGTCGTCATCTCCGCCTCGCACAATCCATTCGAAGACAACGGCATCAAGGTGTTCTCAGGCGCGGGCGAGAAGTTCACGGAAGCGCTCGAGCGGCACGTCGAATCGATCATGGCCGACTCGTCGTGGGACGTTCCCGGACCGGCCGCGGCTGGCGCAGGGGCCGACCCTGGTCGGCCCGTCGAACACATCGACTACCGCACCGAATACATCTCGCATCTGAGCCGGATTCTTCCGCCTGACACGCACAAGACCGGGATGCGCGTGGCGATCGATTGCGCGAACGGCGCGACCACGACGATAGCGCCGCGACTTTTTCAGGAGCTCGGCTTCGAGGCGCGCTGCATCGGATGCGAGCCCGATGGCCGGAACATCAACCTCGGTGTCGGCTCGACCGCGCCGGAGCTCCTGGCTCGAACGGTCGTCGACGGCGGCTACAGGCTCGGCATCGCCTACGACGGCGACGGCGACCGGGCGATCTTCGTCGATGCCTCCGGCAGCATCGTCGACGGCGACGCCGTCATGCTCATGTGCGCGAAGCAGATGAAGGCCGAGGCCCGGCTCAAGGGCGGCGCCGTCGTGGCGACGGTGATGAGCAACATCGGTCTCGAGATCGCGCTTCGCGCGTCTGGAATCGATCTCGTCCGGTGCGCCGTGGGCGACAAGTACGTGATGGAGGAGATGATCCGCCGCGGCCTGGCGCTCGGCGGAGAGCAGTCTGGACACGTGATCTTCTCCGAATACCTCTTTACGGGCGACGGCCTCGCCACCTCGCTCAACGTCCTGCGGACGATGGCGGTGACGGGTCGAGAGCTGTGCGATCTTGCCGCCCAGCTGACGACGTATCCGCAGGTCCTGCTGAATCAGCGCGTCGAACGGAAGGTCGACCTCGGGACGATTCCCGAAGTTGCCGAAGTGATCGCATCGGTCGAATCGCGTCTTGCCGGCACCGGGCGGCTGCTCGTCCGCTATTCAGGGACCGAACCGCTGCTGCGCGTCATGCTTGAAGGACAGAACGAAGACGACATCCGACGGTGGGGGCGGGAGATCATCGATGCGGTCAAGAAACACGTCAAATCCCAAAACCTGAATCCCAACTCCCAAGCCCCGGATTTCGAATCCCGAAACCCGAATCCCCAATCCCGACGCAACGAGTGATCAAGCTCTCCGTCAACGTGAACAAGGTGGCGACCGTGCGCAATTCGCGCGGCGGCGCGGTGCCGTCTGTGCTCGAGGCCGTGAAGGTGTGTGTCGCCGCTGGCGTGCCAGGCATCACCGATCAGCCGCGTGCTGACGCGCGGCACATTACGCTGGAGGATGTCCGCGAAATCAGCGGGTACCTTCGCGCGCAGGGCCGCAACGCCGAGTTCAACATCGAAGGCGATCCCAGACCTGAGCTGCTCGATCTCGTGCACCAGGTGAAGCCAACGCAGTGCACGCTCGTGCCGGTGCAGCCGGGTGAAGTCACCAGCCGGGCGGGATGGTCGGTCAACACGCCGCGGGATGGGATGGGGCGCGTGATCGCCGATCTCAGGAAGGATCGGATTCGCGTCAGCGTGTTCGTCGATCCCGAGCCGGCGCCCGTCGAATGGGCGGCGGAGGTCGGCGCTGACCGCGTCGAGTTGTATACGGAGCCGTTTGCGCGCGCGTTCACACGCGGCGACGCCGAAGGCCGCGAATCGTTCGGGGTGTACACGCGTGCCGCGGAGCTCGCGCACTCGCTGCGGCTCGGCGTCAACGCCGGCCACGATCTCGATCTCGAGAATCTCGTAATGTTCCGGCGACTGCCGCACCTCGACGAAGTCTCGATCGGTCACGCGCTCATCAGCCACGCGCTGTTTGTCGGCCTCGCGCAGAGCGTGCAGGAATACCTCGACGTCCTCGCAATAGAGAGATGAACGACCCAACTCCCAACTCCACAACCCCCAAGTCCCAAAATCGTACGCGTTGGGGGTTGGGTGTTTGGGTGTTGGGAGTT
>JAHFUO010000032.1:0-21489 GCA_023265015.1 Acidobacteriota bacterium
GTGTCGGTGCGATCCGGAACCTGTCGGTGCGATCCGGAACCTGTCGGTGCGATCCGGACTCGGTGTCGGTGCGATCCGGGATCGGTGTCGGTGCGATCCGGAACCTGTCGGTGCGACCCGGAACCTGTCGGTGCGATCCGGAATCGGTGTCGGTGCGATCGGGAACCTGTCGGTGCGATTGCGGTCATCGCTGGCGCGATCCGGAACCTGTCGGTGCGACCCGGAACCTGTCGGTGCGATTGCGGTCGTCGCTGGTGCGATCCGGAACCGGTCGGTGCGATCCGCATCGGGGTTGGTGCGACCTGGATCATTGTCGGTGCGGGTTGCATTTCCTGCCACAACGACGCGATCGCCACGATGCAGTTTCTGCGCACGCCGAGCGAGTGGCGTGCTCCTTTCAACGCATTTCAGCACGGCATACCGTCTGCTCGTGATCACGGACGTGGCTGGCGCCCGTCATTACCGCGAGTTGATCGCCTGGCAGATTGGCGATCAGTTACGGATTGAGACGTTCAAGCTGACGCGCCGCCCACCATTCGCGCGCGATTTCAGACACCAGAGCCAGACGGAGGATGCGATTGACTCAGTCTGCAGGAACATCGCGGAAGGCTTCGGCTGCGAATCACACGATGAATTCGCACGGTTCCTCGTCATCTCACGGCGATCGCTGAACGAGGTCTTCGATACTTTACGAAGCGCCGAGCTGAAACGATACGTGACGCGGGAAGAACTCGTTCCGCTGCAGGCCCTCGGCCGCCGTCTCTATCCAGCGCTCAGTAACCTGATCGCGTATCTTCGCCGCACCGGTAAGCGCGCACAGGATCGTACCGACAAGAACCGCAATCGCACCAACAACGATCGGGATCGCACCAACAGCGATCCGGATCGCACCGACAAGCGTCCGGCTCGCACCGACAACCGTCCGGCTCGCACCGACAACGATCAGGATCGCACCGACAACGATCGGGATCGCACCGACAACGATCAGGATCGCACCGACAACGATCAGGATCGCACCGACAACGATCAGGATCGCACCGACAACGATCGGGATCGCACCTCCCAAAAAAAGGATCGCCCCGACACTCCCTAGGTTTTCGGCTCTGACATCAACGCGAGCACGTTTCCTTCGGAGTCCTTGAAATCAGCCAGCCAGACTTCGCGATCGGGAAGCTTCGCGATCATGTGCGGCTCGGTGCGGAACGCGACGCCGCCGGCAACCAACACTTCGCGCGTCGCCTTGATGTCCTCAATTCCGAAGTAAATGATCGATCCCTGGTGGTCGAACTCCGCTTCCGGCGGCGAGAGCATCAGGCGGATCCCTCCGCAGTCAAAGAACGCCAGCGCTGGTGGCGCCTGGAAGAGGAGCTTCAGCCCAAGCGTGTCGCGATAGAAGCGCACCGCGCGTTCGGTATCGTGCGCACGAATGGAGATCTGGTGAATCCTGGACAGCGCCGACACAACCATCATCATTCCTCCGCGTAGATGATTTATTTAGCCTTGCTAAGTAAGTCATACTCCGCCATGGCATCGCGCACAAGCAAAGAGAACGCGGCGGCAATAGCAGACGCGCTGCACTCGGCCGCCATTCACCTGCTGCGCTGGATTCGCAAGGAGGACGACCGGACCGGGATCAGTCCGGGTCGGCTGTCGGCGCTATCAGTGCTCGTGTTTGCCGGCCCTATTCGTCTAACGGACCTGGCTCGCGCCGAGCACGTGAAGCCCCCGACGATGACGCGAATCGTGGCTGGTTCAGAGTCCGACCGACTCGCCAAGCGCAAGGCTGATTCGGTCGACGGACGGTCTGTGCGAATACAGGCGACCGAGCGTGGGGCGCGGCTCATGCATCAAGGCCGCCGGCGCAGAGTCATTCGGCGTGCGGGGGCGCTGAGCGCGATCGCCCCAGAGGAACTCAAGGTCCTCGAGCGCGCTGCCGTCATCATCGAACGTGTGTCAACGACAATCTGAAGAGCGCGAACGCTGTACCGACGATCGTCAGACGAAATCGCACCGGCTGGCGTCAGTCCCATCGCACCGGCAACGATCCTGATCGCACCGGCAACGATCCGGATCGCACCGGCAACGATCCGGATCGCACCGGCAACGATCCGGATCGCACCGCCAACGATCCCGGATCGCACCGCCAAGGAGCCCGGATCGCACCGACGACCGTGAAGGGGATCGCACCGCCAACGATCCCGGATCGCACCGCCAAGGAGCCGGATCGCACCGACGAACGTTCAGGAGATCGCACTATCCCTTAAGCCCGAGACGTGATCGGCCTTTCAATCCGAGACGCTTGAGGACCGCGCGGAGCTCGTCCTGCGTCACATCATCGACCGTCATCGTCGCGCCAATCTCAATCGCGATGACGAAGTGCAGCCGCCCGTTGACCACCTTCTTGTCGCGCCGCACCGCGTCGAGCACCTCGGCGATGGTGAGGTCCGCGATCGGCGGCAGCGGCCCGAGCTGCGTGATCACCTGCGCCAGCGCCTGACGCTCGCGCTCCGCGAGCGCGCCGCGCGCGACGCCGAGGTCGGCGGCGGCCAGCATGCCGAACGCGATCGCCTCGCCGTGACGGAAGCGCCGGTACTTCGTCACCACTTCCAGCGCGTGGCCGACGGTGTGGCCGAAGTTGAGGATGCGGCGGAGCCCTCCCTCGCGCTCGTCGGCGGACACGACCCGCGCCTTGATGCGGCACGACTCGACGATCGCCGGGATCAGCACGCCCGGGTCGCGAGCGAAGATCGCGTTCGTATCATGCACGACGCGATCGAACAGCTCGCGGCTGGCGATCATTCCGTACTTCACGACTTCGTACAGGCCCGAGCGGAACTCGCGGCGCGGCAGCGTCCGCAGCAGCAGCGGATCGATCGAGACGACGGCCGGCTGGTGGAAGGCGCCGATCAGGTTCTTGCCGAGCGCGTGATTGACGCCCACTTTGCCGCCGATGGAGCTGTCGACCTGCGCGAGGAGCGTCGTCGGCACGTGCGCGAGCGGGATGCCGCGCAGGAATGTGGCCGCGGCGAACCCCGCGGTATCGCCGATCACGCCGCCGCCGACGGCAACAATGGCGCTGCCGCGATCGGCGCCCGCGCGGATCAGCGCCTCGTAGATGCGCGCAACGGACTGGAGGTTCTTGTAGCGCTCGCCGTCGGGGATGAGGATCGGCTTGCCACCGCCGAGGACGCGGAGCAGCTGCGCGCCGTGAAAGCGCCAGATCACCGGGCTCGAGACGATGAAGCGGCGGCGGCCGACGCCGTGCGCATCGAGCACCGCCGGGAGGCGCTCGGTGATCGCGTCGCCAATCCAGATCGCCGATTCACGCGACCCGGTGTCGACGTTGATGCGGATGGCGTCGGTGGTTTCGGAGCTCACGGCTCAGGGCTCAAGGCTCATGGGGCTCACGGCTCAAGGCTCAAGGCTCACGGGGCTGCTAGGATACCAAAGTGGATGTGCGCGGGGACTTTCTCGTCATCGGCAGCGGCATCGCCGGGCTTCGCGCCGCGTTGTCGCTCGCGGGATCCGGCGACGTCATTGTCCTCACGAAAGCCGATCCCACCGAAAGCAGCACCGGCTACGCGCAGGGAGGCATCGCGGCCGCCCTTGGTCCGGACGATTCGCCGGATCTGCATGCGCGCGACATGGTGGCGGCCGGAGACGGTCTGTGTGATCCGGATGCCGTCGACGTGCTCGTGCGCGAAGGCCCGAAATACGTCGTCGAGCTGCTGGCGTGGGGCGCGGGGTTCGATCGCGAGACCGATGGCTCGCCGGCGCTCGCGCGGGAAGCGGCGCACAGCGTCCGCCGCGTGCTGCACGCGCGTGACGCCACCGGCCGCGAGATCGGCCGGCTTCTCTGGTCGCGCGTGGCCGCCAACCCTCGCATCCGCGTCCTCCAGGACACGCTGGCCGTCGAGCTCGTGCTGTCCGGCGGCGCGTGTGCCGGCGCGCGCTGCGTGAGCGGCAGTGGCGGCGCGACCACCGTGACGGCCGCGCGCACGTTGCTCGCGACCGGCGGCGCCGGGCAGGTGTTCCGCGACACGACCAACCCGTCCATCGCGACCGGCGATGGTATCGCGATGGCCTCGGTGGCCGGCGCGCGCGTGTGCGATCTGGAGTTCATCCAGTTTCATCCGACAGTGCTGAGCGGAGAAGGCGCGCCGCGTTTTCTGCTGTCGGAAGCGCTCCGCGGCGAAGGCGGGCGGCTTGTCAACGCGACTGGCGAGCCGTTCATGACGCGCTACGAGCCGGCGGGCGACCTTGCGTCCCGCGATCTCGTCTCGCGCGCCATCGTCCGGGAGATCCAGAAAACCGGCGCGCCTGTCTACCTGTCGATGGCGCATCTCGATCATGACTTCGTGCGGCAGCGTTTTCCGACGATTGCCCAGGCATGCGCGCAGGCAGGCCTCGATCTGGCCGCCGACCGCATTCCCGTCAGCCCCGCCGCGCACTACGTCATGGGCGGCGTCGAGACCGACCTCGATGGCCGGACCTCGGTGGACGCGCTGTTTGCCGCGGGCGAAGTGGCGTGCACCGGCGCGCACGGCGCGAATCGCCTGGCAAGCAACTCGCTGCTCGAGGGGCTCGTGTTCGGCGCGCGAGCGGGGGAGGCGATGAAGCAGCCCGTGTGCGCGGCGCGGCTGCGCAGCGCCGATGTCGTGTCTCGGCCGAGGGTCGCCGCACCGCGCGCGGCAAGCATCGGGCTTCCCTCGGCCGACGATGTGCGCGGGGTGATGTGGCGGCACTGCGGCCTCTTGCGGCAGCGCGGCGGAATGGAGCAGGCGATCGTTCGCCTCGAGGCGTGGGATGCCGCCATGCGCGGCGCCGGCGCTTCGAAGGCGATGGATCAGGAGTTCCGACGCGTGAGCAGCATCGTGACGGTGGGACTGCTGATCGCGCGCGCGGCGCTTCGGCGCGAGGAGAGCCGCGGCGGCCACTTTCGCACGGACTTTCCCGATCGCGACGATATACTCTGGCGCAGGCACGTCTCCGACATGCTGACCCGCGCCTGACGGCGCGTCGATCAACTTCCAACCTCCAACTTCCAACTCCCAAGGGACTTTTTCGCCGGGGCTTGGGAATCGGGACGTGGGAGTTGGGAGTTTTCATGAGTCAAGAAACAGACATTCCAGATCTTCCAACCGAAATCACTCCCCAATCGCAGGACTTCGGGCGCTGGTACATCGACGTCGTCCGGCGGGCGGAGCTGGCCGATTACTCGCCGGTCAAAGGCTGCATGGTCATCCGGCCGTACGGCTACGCGATCTGGGAGCTGATGCAGCAGGCGCTCGACAAGCGCTTCAAGGCGACCGGACACGTCAACGCGTACTTCCCGCTGTTCATCCCCGAGAGCCTCCTGATGAAAGAGGCGGAGCACGTCCAGGGGTTTGCGCCGCAGGTGGCGTGGGTCACGCAGGGGGGCAACGAGGTGCTGGAGGAGCGGCTGGTCGTGCGCCCGACCTCCGAGACGATCATCGGCACGATGTACGCGAAGTGGGTGCACTCGTGGCGCGACCTGCCGATCCTGATCAACCAGTGGGCGAACGTCGTCCGCTGGGAGAAGGTGACGCGGCTCTTTCTCCGCACGACGGAGTTCCTCTGGCAGGAAGGGCACACCGCGCACGAGACGGCCGAGGAAGCCCAGGAAGAGACGATGAAGATGCTCGGCATCTACAAGGAGTTTGCCGAGACCGAGCTGGCGATGCCGGTCATCGAGGGCCAGAAGAGCGAGAGCGAAAAGTTCGCGGGGGCGGTCAACACGTACTCGATCGAGGCGTTGATGCGCGACGGCCGCGCGCTGCAGGCCGGCACCTCGCACAATCTCGGCCAGAACTTCGCCAGGGTGTTCGACATCAAGTTCCAGGCGCGCGACAAGTCGGTGCAGTTCGTCTACGGCACGTCGTGGGGCGTCTCGACGCGCATGATCGGCGCCGTCATCATGACGCACGGCGATGACGGCGGGTTGATCCTGCCGCCACGGATCGCGCCGTACCAGGTCGTCATCGTCCCGATCCCGCGCGGCAACTGGAAGGAGACCGTGCTGCCGAAGGCGCAGACGATTCGCGACGACCTCGTCGCGCGCGGCGTGCGCGTGATGCTCGACGACCGCGACACGCAGACGCCCGGCTGGAAATACAACGAGTGGGAGCTGCGCGGCGTCCCGCTGCGCCTCGAGATCGGACCGAAGGACATCGAGAAGTCGCAGGTCGTGCTCGCGCGCCGCGACACGCGCGAGAAGTCATTCGTGCCGATGGACGGCCTGACGCCGAAGGTCGAGGAGATGCTCGCCGCGATTCAGAAGGCGTTGTACGACCGCGCGGTGCAGTTCCGCGAGGAGCACACCACCGCGGCGGACACCTACGCCGAGTTCAAGGCGGTCATGGACGGCCGGCCCGGCTTCGTCATCTCGCCCTGGTGCGGATCCGCGACGTGCGAGGCGGACATCAAGGCCGAGACGCAGGCCACGATCCGCAACATCCCGTTCACGAGCGCGCCCGCCACGGGCAAGACGTGCATCAAGTGTGACGGCGCCGCGATCGCGCTGGCGTGGTTCGCGAAATCGTACTAAGAACTCTGTCGTGAACGATTAAAGTTCGTACGGGATGTCTTCGTTCTTCTTCTTTTTCTTCCCGAAGAGCCACGCGAGGCCGATGCTGACCACGTAGAGGAAAAACAGCGGGACCGACATCGCAACCAGCGATACGCCTCCGCCGTCGGGCGTCACGATCGCGGACACGATGACGATGATGAGGACGGCGTATTTGGTGTGCCGCCACATGAAGCGTGCGGTCACGACCCCCATCCGCGCGAGGAAAAGCACGATGGTCGGCATCTGGAAGACGATCCCGAACGCCAGGATCAACTTGATGTAGAGCGCAAACGCCGGCTCGATCCGCGGCATGAACGTCAGGTAATCCGACGTGAAGCTCATGAAGAACTTCCACGTGAGCGGAAACACGACGTAGTGCGAGAACGCGGCGCCGGCGATGAAGAACGCGCTGGACATCACGATGAACGGGATGGCCAGCTTCTTCTCCTGTGAATACAGCCCCGGCGCGATGAAGAGCCACACCTGAGTCATCACCAGCGGCAACGCAATCACCAGCCCCGCGATCGCAGCAATTTGAATGTAGAGGATGAACGCTTCGGTCGGCTCGGTGTAGATCAGCGTGCCGCCCGCTGGAAGTCCCGCCTGCAGCGGGCGCATCACGAAGTCGAACAGCCGCTGAACGAAGGCGAACGCGATCAGGAACCCGACGCCGATCGAGATGGCGGCGTAGATGATGCGCTTCCGGAGCTCGTCGAGATGCTCCAGGAACGACATCTTCGCTTCGCCCTCGTCCTGGTCGTCGGAGTCAGGATCGGGAACGCGTTCGCGGCGAAGGATGCGGTTCCCTGCCGTACGGAAATCGGGATCGGGATCGAGATCATGCGGCGCGGCCCTTTCAGGTCCGCGGTCCGAAGGAGGCTCCGGCTTCGGCGCCTGCCCCGGGAACGGCACCAAAGCCATTCGTGCCTTACGCCGGGTGCGTGCCCGTGCCCGGGGTGGTCGTGGTGGTCGCCGTCGTACGGCTCACCGTCTCCGCATCCGCCGCCGGCGGTGTTGCGGCGGGCGGCGTTGCGGCAGGCGTCGTCGAGATGCGATCGTGCTGCTCTTCAACCCGGATTTCGTCCTCGAGCGTGCTGCGAAGCTCGTTGGACGCCTTCTTGAACTCGTTGATGCTCTTTCCGAGCGACCGGCCGAGCTCCGGGAGCTTCCGGGGGCCAAAAATGATGAGCGCAATCACCAGGATGATGATCAGCTCGGGCATGCCGATGGAACCAAACATAACAAATGCTCCAGCCGGCTGAAAAACCGGCCTAATCGTCTTAGACGGTAAATCTTCGCAAATTGTTGATCCGATTATAGAAATCCCCTCTGGACGTGGTCAAGGACAACGGTTTATATTCAGAAGCATATGCGACGTTACCGCTCCTTATCCGCGGCGGTCTTTGCCATCGTCTTTTGCGCCCTCGTCGGCGGCTTCTACGGCCGGAGCGCGCTCGCGATTGAAGACCAGATCCCAGACCAGTACAAGGTCTTTACGGCGGCCTTGAACGCCATCGACGCCAGTTATGTGGGGACGGTCGAATCCGACCGGCTCGTCTATGGCGCCATCGCCGGCATGCTCCAGACGCTGGATCCGCACTCCAACTTCATGGACCCTCGCACGTACGCCCAGATGCGTGAGCGGCAGGAAGGCCGCTACTACGGCCTCGGCATCACGATCGCCGTGGTCAACGGCGAAATCACCGTCGTGTCGCTCTTCGAGGGCTCGCCCGCGTACCAGAAGGGCCTTCGCCGCGGCGACACCATCGCCAGGATCGAGAGCGAGGACACGAAGGGCTGGACGAGCGATGACGCGGTGAAGAAGCTGCGCGGGCCGAAGGGCACGCCGGTGCGCATCGCCGTGAAGCGCAGCGGATACGACCAGCTCATCGATCTCAACGTCGTTCGCGACGAGATTCATATTCCCACCGTGCCGGCCGCCTTCATGCTTGACGCGCAGACCGGCTACATCCGCGTGTCGGAGTTCGGCGAGAACACCGACCAGGAGCTCGGACAGGCGCTGAAGAATCTCCAGCGGCTGGGGATGAAGCGCCTCGTGTTCGACCTGCGCAACAATCCGGGCGGCGCGCTCGATCAGGCCATCAAGGTGGCGAATCGCTTCCTGCCGCGCGGAGCCATGGTGGTCTACACGCGGGGGCGCGTCCCGAATTCCGACCAGGATTACCGCGCGACCGAGACGAGCGACTATCTGAATGTCCCGATGGTGACGCTCACCAATCGCAGCAGCGCGAGCGCGTCGGAGATCGTGTCGGGCGCGCTGCAGGACCACGATCGCTCGCTCATCGTCGGCGAGACGACGTTCGGCAAGGCGCTCGTGCAGTCGGTGTACCGCGTCAGCGAGGGCGCGGGCGTGGCGGTGACGACGGCGCACTACTACACGCCGAGCGGCCGCCTCATTCAGCGGCCGTGGGACGACAGCTTCGACGAATACCTGACCTACACGCTGCGCGATCAGGATCCGAACAAGGCGCACAACCCCGAGGATCTCAAGCTCACCGACGCGGGGCGCAAGGTGTACAGCGGCGGCGGCATCGAGCCCGATCGCCGGTACGACGGCCCGGTCGAAGGGTTCAATCCGACGCGGTTTGGCCGCACACTTTACGTACGCCAGCTGTTCGACGTCTACGCGCAGCGCTTCGCGCGCAAGGGCGACACGCGCATCTCGATGACCCCTACCGCGCCGGCGCGCGAGCTATCGGCCGGGTTCGACGTCACCGACGCGATGGTCGCGGAGCTCAGGGACCTCGTCGAGAAGGCGAAGGTGAAGATCGACGAGGATGGCTGGCAGAAGGATCAGCAGTTCATCCGCGCGATGATTCGCTTCGAGATCAACCTCGACCTGTTCGGCGTCGAGGCGGCGCGCAAGGATCTGGCGAAGAACGATCCGCAACTGCAGTTTGCGCTCGGACTGTTCCCGGATGCGCAGAAGCTGCTCGAGATGAGCAAGCAGCCGACCTCAACGCGCGTCGCGAATTAGTAAGCAGCCGGCAGCCGGCAGCTGGCAGCCGGCGGCACGCAGCCGGCGGCACGCAGCAGGCAGCCGGCGGCTGGCAGCAACCCGCTGCCCGCCCGCCGCCAGCTGCCCGCTGCCAGCTGAGTGATACCCCCAACCCAAAATATAGTGGTGTCACTTAGGCCTTGCCACTATGGCTAGGCCTTGTTAGGCTGATCCAGAATGCGCCTTGAACGCCTCGAGATTGCCGGCTTCAAATCATTCTCAGACCGCTCCGAGCTTGCCTTCGACCAGGGCGTCACCGCCATCGTGGGGCCGAACGGGTGCGGCAAGAGCAACGTGGCGGACGCCATCACCTGGGTGCTCGGCGAGCAGAGCGCCAAGAGTCTTCGCGGCGACAAGATGGAGGACGTGATCTTCAGCGGCAGCGACGCCCGCAAGCCGGGCGCGGCCGCTGAAGTGCGTCTGCGGCTCACGGGATTGCCGGCACCGCCGCACGCCAATGGCAACGGCCACGACACGGTAGGGCGGGTGCCGCCGCAGGCGGACCCGCCGGGAATGCCGCCGCAGGCGGACCCGCCGGGAATGCCGCCGCAGGCGGACCCGCCGGCAGCCGATCTCGCGGAGCTCGTCGAGGCGTTCACGCGCGACGTGGAGGTCACGCGGCGGCTGTATCGGTCGGGCGAGAGCGAGTATCTGATCGACGGCGAAGTCTGCCGGCTCCGCGACGTGCATGAGCTGCTGATGGACACGGGTCTTGGCGCGAAGGCCTACGCGATCATCGAGCAGGGGAAGATCGGCCTGATCCTGAGCTCGCGTCCCACCGACCGCCGCCAGCTCATCGAAGAAGCAGCCGGCATCACCAAGTACAAGTCTCGCCGGCGTGCCGCAGAGCTGAAGCTCGAGGCGGCGCAGCTGAACCTCACGCGCGTCGACGACATCGTCTTCGAGGTGGAGAAGCAGCGCGGCGCGCTGAAGCGCCAGGCGGCGAAAGCGCGCCGGTACAAGAGGCTGCGCGACGAGCTGCGGCGCTGGGAGAAAGTGCTGTTCGCGAGGCGGTATCGCGAGCTGGCGCAGAGCATCGAGTCGGCCCGGGCCCGGCTGGCCGACGCGCGTCAGCGCGAGGCGGCGGCGGCCGCGAGGGTCGCCGAGGTCGAAGCGGACCTGAGCCGGCTGCGCATCGAGCAGGCGGAGGCCGACCACCGCGCCTCGGCCACCCGCGAGAGCGCCCACGCCCGCGAGCTCGATATCAACCGCCGGCAGCAACAGCTCGAGTTCGATCGGCAGCAAGCGGCCTCGCTGGCGACGCGAACCGCTGAGATCGCCGGCGAGATCCACGACCTCGAGGCGCGGCGCGAACCGGCGCGGATCGCGCTGGAGGCGAGGCAGCAGGCGTCCTCGGACGCGGAGCGTGCGCGCGACGAAGCTGCAGCGGTGCTTGCGGAGGCGGGCGAATCACACGCCCGCGCCCAGCAGCGCATCGAGGGGCTCGAGGGCGACGTCGAGGCGGCGCGCGGCGAGGTGTTCGGCGCTCTGAACTCCGCCACCGCGCTGCGGCACGCGATGGAGCACGCGTCCACCCAGCGCGAGCGGGTGGGTGAGGCGCTTGGAAAGCTGGAGGTCGAGGAGACCGATCTGCGCCTCGAGACGCAGAAGGTCGAGACTGAGCGCGCCGTTGCCGGTGACGGGTTGAGGCGGGCACATCAGGCGCTGGAGGCGGTGACGATCGATCTCGCGGCGCGCGAATCGCAGCTGGCGTCCGCGCGTGGCGAGCACGAGGCGCGGGCGCGCAGCGTCCGCTCGGGGGAGCAGGATCTCGCGGGTCTTGACGCGCGATTGACATCGCTCGAGGAGCTCGTATCGACGCGCGGCGAGTTTGGCGACGCGGCGCGCATGATGCTGGTCCAGGCCAACGGCCGGGTGGGTCAGCAGGGCGCGGTCGCGGATTATCTCGACGTCGACGCGCGCTACGAGCGTGCCGTGGAAGCCTGTCTCGGCGAACTGCTGCAGCACGTCATCGTCGAGCGCCACGATCAGGCGGCCGCCGGACTGTCGCTGGTGCGCGAGCACGATGCGGGCCGCTGCGGGTTTGTCGTGATCGATCCCGCGTCCAACGGATTTCACCCGCGCGAGTCGCTGCGGATGCCCGGCATTGTCCCGGTCAGCGACGTCCTGCGGATCGTCGGCCCGCACGTCGCGACGATCCAGAAAGTGATTCCCGAAGCCTACGTGGCCGAGACGTTCGACCAGGCTGTCGCGCTGTCGCGCGAAACGTCCGCGCCCGTGGCCACCATCGAGGGCGACGTGCTCCGCGGCCCGCACCTGGTGTCGGGCGGCGCGAAGGTGGAGTCGCGCGGCATCCTCGCGACCAGGCGCGAGATCAAGGAGCTGCGCGAGCGGATCTCGCTCGACCGCGAGGCGCTCGCGCGCCTCGGCGGCGAAGTCGCCGCGCTCGACCTCACGATCGCGCAAGCCGTCAGCGCGATTGCCGTGCTCAACGCGGAACAGCATCGGCAGGAAAAGGAGATCGTCGGGCACGATGCGCAGCTGACGCGGGCGGCCGACGATGCCGTGCGGTTGACGCGCAAAGCGGACGTGATCGCGCTCGAGCGCCGGCAGGCAGAGGAAGAGCGCGCGTCGCTCGAGGCGCGCTGCTCCGAGGCCCGGCTGTCGATCGGACACCTCCAGGACGAGCAGCGCGCGGCCGACGAGCGCCTCGCCGGCGCGCAGCGCCGGCTGCTCGACGCACGTGACTCGGTAGACGATCTCAGCCAGAAGGCGGCGGAGGCGGGCGCGGCTCACGCCGGCCTGCTGGAGCGCGCGGCCGCGCTCGCGAGCGAGGTGCTGCGACTGGAGGAGTCAGCGCGCGAGCTCGAGCAGCGCATCGAGTCTCGTACCCAGGAGCGCGAGCAGACGCAGGCGCGCCGCCAGGACCTGCTCCTGTCAATCGCCGCAGGCGAGCGCACCCTGGACGAGGACATCCGCGCGCTCGACGCGGTGCGCGACGAGCTCCGGGCCGCGGACGAGACCGCGACCGCGCTGCGCCTGAAAGTCGATGCGCAGGACATCGTGATCCGCGACGCGCGCCACGTGCTCGAGGGCATTCGCAGCGAGGCCGGGGAGCTCGAGCTTGCCCGCGCGAAGGCGGAAGGCGACTTGAGTCACCTGGCGCAGACATGCGTCGACACGGTGCAGTCATCGCTGGATGACGTGCTCGCCGCCGTCGAGCAGATGGAGCGCGCGGGGGAGACGACGCCGGATGCGGCAGCGATCAGCGCGGAGGAGCCTGATCCGGAGGACGAGGAAGAACCGGGACTCGGGACTCGGGATTCGGGACTCGAGAATGCTGCGAATCCCGAATCCCGAATCCCGAATCCCGGCTCCATGACGGCAGAAGAGGCGATCGTCCAGCTCAAGGCGAAGGTCGATCGTCTCGGCCCGGTCAACATGATGGCCGTCGAGCAGTTCGACGAGCTCGAGACGCGGCACGCGTTCCTGACGACGCAGCGGAAGGATCTGATCGACTCGATCGCGCAGACCATCGAGGCGATCACACGCATCGACGAGACCAGCCAGGCGCGCTTCGCCGAGGCGTTCACCGCGATCCAGGAATACTTCCAGGGCACCTTCAGCACGCTCTTCGGCGGCGGCCATGCCGGCCTGACGCTGCTCGACGAGAACGATCCGCTCGAAAGCGGCATCGACATCATCGCTTCGCCTCCCGGCAAGCGCCTGCAGAGCGTGCAGCTGCTGTCGGGCGGCGAGAAAGCGCTGACGGCGATCGCCCTGATGTTCGCGATCTTCAAGTACAAGCCGAGCCCGTTCTGCCTGCTCGACGAGATCGACGCTCCGCTCGACGATGCCAACATCGGGCGATTCGTCGACATGCTGCGCGGGATGCTCGATCGCACGCAGTTCATCCTCATCACGCACAACCGCCGGACGATGGAGATTGCCAACCGGCTGTACGGCGTGACGATGGAGGAGCCCGGCGTCTCGAAGCTGATTTCAGTGCAGTTGAACTAAGCACTCGGACGGCGCAATGGCCTTCCCTGTCCCCTGTCCCCTATCCCCTGTCCCCTTCTTCCTCGCGCTCTGCCTTGCAGGCGCGAGCGCAGCTTGCGATGTATCGGTGGGCGACAAGGGCGTCTCCTTCGGCATCGCGAAGGGCAGGGCGCAGGACGAGTGGGCACGGACCTACACGCTCCCGCCCGGCGGCCGCCTCGAGGTCGCGAATGTCAACGGATCGATTGACGTGATGCCGGCTGAGGGAAATCAAGTGGAGGTACGTGCCGAGCGCATCGCATCCGCGGTGAGCGACGAAGCGGCGCGCGAGCTTCTCCGCGGCCTGCGCATGAACGAGGACGTGGGCCCCCGGCGCGTGCGCATTGAAGTGCAGCCCGCACCGGGACAGCGGCCGAACCTCATCCGCCGCTCCAGCATTGAAGTCCGGTACCACGTCCGCGTTCCGGCGGGCCTCTCGATGGCGTTCGAGACCGCAAACGGGAGCGTTCGTATCGAAAACGTCGACGGGAACGTCAGGGCCGCGTCGACCAACGGGACCGTCAATGCCCGCGGCGTGACGGGCCCATTCAAGGCCTCATCCACCAACGGCGGCGTGCAGGTCGATCTCTCGACGATCACGGGAGACGTGGATGTCCAGAGCGCCAACGGCGGGATTCGCCTCGGCCTGCCGCCTGACGCGAAGGCGACGCTTGACGCGCGCTGCATCAACGGAGGCGTGTCGTTCGACGATCGCCTGCCGCTGCGCGCGACCGAATCGTCGCGGCAGCGCGTGGCCGGCACGCTCAACGGCGGCGGCCCGAGGATCACGGCGTCCACAATCAACGGCGCGATCCGGATCGTGGCGCGCGTCGCGATATGAACGAAGACAAGTCCGCGCGGTATCACCGCCTCCGGCGGCGCGCGTCGCTCGCGAGCACCGCGCTCGGGGCGCTGCTGCTCGCGGGGCTCGTCGTCAGCGGCGGCTCCACCGCGCTTCGCAACATGTCGGCGTCGCTCGCCGGCGGCTCGTTCCTGCTGATGCTCGCGTGCTACGTGGCCCTGCTCGCGCTCGTCAGCGAAGCCCTCCAGCTTCCGCTGGCGTTCTACCAGGGAGTGACGCTCGAGCGGCGCTACGGTCTCTCGACCCAGACGACGGCGCGCTGGTGGCTGGACCATCTCAAGGCGGGCGTGGTCACGCTCGTCTTCGGCCTGATCGCGGCGATCATCGTCTGCTCGCTGATTCGGTGGAGCCCGGAGCGCTGGTGGATCCTCGCGGCAGCGGTGTTCACCGTGATCCTCGTCGCCCTCGTGCAGCTGTCGCCGGTGCTGCTGCTGCCGATCTTCTACGAGTTCAAGCCGCTCGATCGCGAAGCGCTCGTGACGCGCCTGGTCAGCCTCGCGGACCGCGCGGGCGCCCGCGTGATGGGCGTGTTCGAGTGGCGGCTCAGCGACAAGACGAAGAAGGCGAACGCCGCGCTCGCCGGCATCGGGCAGACCCGCCGCATCATCATCTCGGACACGCTGCTCGCCGGGCATTCCGACGATGAGATCGAAGTGATTCTCGCGCACGAGCTGGCGCATCACGTGCACCGCGATATCTGGAAAGGGATTGCGCTCGAGACCGTCCTGATCGCGCTCGGGTTCTACCTCGCGGATCGCGTGCTCGCGCGGCTTGCCGGATCGTTCGGGTTGACGGGGAAGGGGGACGTGGCGGCGCTGCCGCTCCTGGTGCTCGCGGGGGGCGCCGTCTCGCTGGCGCTGATGCCGCTCGCGAACGCGCTCTCACGCGCGCACGAGCGGCGCGCCGATCGCTATGCGCTGGAGATGACAAAGAACGTGCCGGCGTTCGTCAGCGCGATGAAGCGCCTCGGCGCGCAGAACCTCGCGGAAGAGCATCCCTCGCGCCTGGTCGAGATCCTGTTCTACACGCACCCGCCGATCAGCGCGCGCGTCGATGCCGCGCAGGCGTGGGCCACGGGAAAACGATAACCACGAAAACGCGAAGGAGACGAAGGTCACGAAAAACCTTCTTGGGAGGTTCGTGGTCTTCGAGGTCTTCGTGATTTCGTGGTTATTTGTGCGCGTGTCCGTCGGAGAACGTGCTATAGATCGCATCCAAACATGTCAGTTTCGGGGGGGGATTCTATGAGCAGATACATTGCGCTTTCTCTCGCGGTCATTCTCGCGGTTGCGTCCGCGCCGTCGGCGCAGCAGGGCGGCGCGCTGCAGACCGCCGCGGCGACGCTGGGCGCGGCGAACATCAAGACGCTGCAGTACACCGGATCCGGCGCGAACTTCTCGGTCGGTCAGAATTTCAGCCCGAGCGAGCCGTGGCCGCACGTCACGGTCAAGAACTACACGGCGCTGATCAATTACGACACCGGCAGCATGCGCGCGGAGCTGCTGCGCGAGTCGGGTCCCGTGATGCCCCGCGGCGGCGGCGCGCCGTTCTTCGGCGAGCAGCGGCAGATCCAGGTCGTCGGCGGCGACTACGCGTGGAACGTGGCGGCTCCGGCCGCGAACGCCCCCGCGGGAGCGCCGGCGCCCATGGCGGCGCCGCAGCCGGGCGCCCGGGTCGAGCGCATGCTCGCGCTCTGGTCGACCCCGGTCGGATTCGTGAAGGCGGCGATGGCGAACAACGCCACGACGAAGACGTCGGGCAGTGGCACCGAGGCGTCATTCACCGTCGGCGGCAAATACAAGATGACGGGGTTGATCAACAAGCAGGGGCAGGTCGAGAAGGTGACGACCTGGATCGACCATCCGATCGTCGGCGACATGGCCGTCGTCACGACCTATACCGGATACAAGGACTTCGGCGGCGTGATGTATCCCTCACGCATCGTGCAGACGCAGGACGGCTATCCGTCGCTCGACATCACGATCGCGTCCGTCACCGCGAACCCCGCGGTCAACATCGCGGTTCCCCAGAACGTTCCCGCGTTTCAGCCGCCGGCCGTCCGCGTCGAGTCGCAGAAGCTTGGCGACGGCGTCTATTACCTGACCGGCGGCACGCATCACAGCCTCGCCATCGAGATGGCCGATCACATCGTGGTCGTCGACACGCCGAACGAGGAGACGCGCGCGTCCGCGGTGCTCGCGAAGGCGAAGGAGCTCATCCCGAGCAAGCCGATTCGATACGTCATCACGTCGCACCATCATTGGGATCACCTTGGCGGCATTCGCACCGCCATGGATGAGGGCGCGACGATCGTGACGCATCAATCCAACAAGGCATTCCTGGAGCGCGTCGCCAAGACTCCGCACACCATCAATCCCGACCGGCTGGCGGCATCGAAGAAGGGCGTGAAGATCCAGACCGTGGGCGACAAGGGCCAGCTCACCGACGGGAAGCGGGTGATCGAGCTGTACCGCCTCACCGGGTACGAGCACACCGGCGACATGATGGTCGTGTATCTCCCGAAGGAGAAGATCCTCGCGGAGCCCGACGCCTTCACGCCTCCCGCGCAGGCGGGCGCACCGATGATTCCGCCGGCCCTGGTCTACGCGAAGGCGCTGAACGACAACATCCAGCGGCTGAAGCTGGACGTGCAGGTCATCACCCCGCTCCACGGCAACCGGACGACGGACGTGGCGGAGCTGGCGAAAGTCGCCAGTGCCGCCGGGACGCGCTGAGATCGGCGCGGTGGGCGCGCTGCTGCTCCTCGCGAGCTGCAGCAAGGCGCTCGCAAGATCGGAGGCCGCCTCAGCGCAGGAGTCCGCATCGTCGAAGCTCGGGGACCGCTCGTACGCGTGTGACGTCTTCAACGTGACACGCTCGAGCGGCCCCTTCTCCATCACGTGCGACAAGAGCGGACGCGCCGTGCACGTGACGTTCACGGGCCGCGAGCCGCTCGTGCTCAGCATGGACGAGGAAGTCAGCGACGATGGTTTCATCTGGGACATTCACGCCACCGATGGCACGACCCGAGACGACTGGAATCTGACGGTGGAGGATCGGTAGCGCGAAGGACGACCTGCCTGCCCGCCGAAGCCGGGCGCAGGCGGGAAGGTCGGCCTCTACGGTTGTGGGCCGCCTAAAGGCGGCCCCTACTTCGCGCGGACGATGAGCTCGCCGCGCTCCATCTTGTGCCCGGGCTCGCTTGTCAGATTGCAGTAGAAAGGAAACGTCCCGGCGCGGTCCGCCTGGAACTCGAACGTCGTCGAGCCGCCGGCCGGGACGCGCTTGACGATGCGGTATTCGTCGATGGCGAAGCTGTGGGCGACGTCCTCGCTGCGGACGGTGAGCTTCACGAGGTCGTCCTGCATGACCTCGATCCGCCCGGCGCTGTAACCGAAGTCCTTCACCACGATCGTGAGCTCGCGGCGGTTCGGCGCCTGGTCCTGGCCTCTGGCCAGCAGCTGCCCCAAGGCTGGTCTGGCGAACCGTAGCCCGCCGGCGCCGAGGAGCATGAACGCGACCGAGCGGCGCGAGAGCTTCATGCCTGCCGCGCTATTCTTTCGCGGCCGGCGCGGCGGGCTCGCCCTGTTTCGCGGCTTCTGCGGTCAGCAGCGCCTTCCGGCTCAGGCGGATCTTCCCGGTCGGATCGATATTGATGACCTTCACCAGGATCTGCTGGCCTTCCTTCAGCTCGTCCCGCACGTCCTTCACGCGGTGGTTGGCGATCTCGGAGACGTGGAGCAGGCCGTCAGTGCCCGCCATGATCTCGACGAACGCGCCGAAATCGGTGATGCGCTGCACCTTGCCCATGTAGGTCTTGTTGAGCTCCGGCGTGGCGGTGAGCTCCTGGATGATGCCGATCGCTTTCGCAGCCGACTCGCCGTCTGCCGACGCCACGTTCACGCGGCCGTCGTCCTCGACGTCGATCTTCACGCCGGTCCGCTCGATGATGCTGCGGATCATCTTGCCGCCCGGGCCGATGACGTCGCGGATCTTGTCGACCGGGATCTTGATGGTGATGATCCGCGGCGCGAACATCGACATGTTCGTGCGCGGCGCCGCCAGCGTTTTCGCCATCTCGCTGAGGATGTGCATCCGACCGGCGCGCGCCTGCTCGAGCGCCTTTGCCATCACCTCGGAGTTGATGCCGGTGACCTTGATGTCCATCTGCAGCGCGGTGATGCCCTGCGCCGTTCCGGCGACCTTGAAGTCCATGTCGCCGTAATGATCCTCGGCGCCCGCGATGTCCGAGAGGACGGCGTACTTGCCGCTCTTCTCGTCCATGATGAGGCCCATCGCGATGCCGGCGACCGGCGCCTTGATCGGCACACCCGCGTCCATCATCGCCATCGCGCCGCCGCAGACCGACGCCATCGACGAGGATCCGTTCGACTCGAGGATGTCCGAGACGAGGCGGATCGTGTAGGCGAACTTGTCGTCCGTGGGTATGACCGGGGTGAGGGCGCGCTCCGCCAGCGCGCCGTGGCCGATCTCGCGCCGGCCCGGGCCGGTGAAGCGGCCCGTCTCGCCCACGGAGAACGGCGGGAAGTTGTAGTGGAGCATGAAGCGCTTGTAGAACTCGCCGCTGACGTGCTCGACCTTCTGCTCATCGTCCGCGGTGCCGAGCGTACAGGTGACCAGCGCCTGCGTTTCGCCGCGCGTGAAGACCACCGAGCCGTGGACGCGCGGCAGCACGCCAGCTTCGGTCCAGATCGGCCGGATCTCGTCGAACTTGCGGCCGTCGAGGCGATGCCCCTTGTTGAGGATCTCGTCGCGCAGCACCTTCTCCTTCATCTCGTGGAGGATGTGCTTGGCCTCCGAGTGCCTCTCCTGGTCCATGCTCTCGAGGAAGGCGGCGATGACCTCGTCGACCTGGCTGTAGCTTTCGAGCTTGTCGAGGATGCGCATCGCGTCGCCGAGCGGTCCGAGGGCCTTGTCCTCGACCTCGCGGTAGAACGCGTGGTCGATTGGCTTTGCGGCGATGGTGAGCTTCTTCTTGCCGGCGACCTTCTTCAGGTCGTCGATCGCCGCCACGATCTGCTTGATTGCCGCGTGCGCTGCGTCGAGCGCCCCGACGACCTGCGCCTCGGTCACCTCCTTGGCGCCTGCTTCCACCATCAGGATCCCGTCGGCGCTGCCCGCGACGATCAGGTCGATCACGCTGTTCTTGCGCTCGGCGTAGGTCGGGTTGATGACGTACGCGCCGTCCGCGATGCCGACGCGGACGCCGGCAATGGTCTTCTCGAAGGGAATTTCCGACAATGCGAGCGCGGCGGACGCGCCGGTGATCGCCAGGACATCGGAGTCGTTGTCCTGGTCGGCCGACATGAGCAGTGCGATGATCTGCGTTTCGTACCGCCAGCCTGACGCGAACAGCGGCCGGCACGGCCGATCGATCAGGCGGCTGGTCAGCACTTCCTTCTCGGGCGGCTTGCCCTCGCGCTTGAAGAAGCCGCCGGGGATGCGCCCCGACGCGTACGTGTATTCGCGGTAATCGACGGTCAGCGGAAGGAAGTCGATCCCCTCGCGTGGACTGGCGGCGTGACACGCGGTGACGAGCACTATGGTGTCCCCCGATCGGACGACGACGGAGCCGTCGGCCTGCTTGGCCAGCTTGCCGGTTTCAATTGAGATGCGCCGGGATCCGATCTGGATCTCGCGCCTTTGTAGATTGACGTTGTGCATAACGGAAGGAGCGGCTACTTGCGGATGCCGAGACGGCGAATGAGCTCCGCGTATCGCTCCGAGTCCTTGCTCTTGAGATAGTCGAGGAGCCGCCGGCGCTGGCCGACCAGCTTCAGGAGGCCGCGACGTGAATGATGATCCTTCGCGTGGATCTTGAAATGTTCGGTGAGGTAGTTGATGCGCTCGCTGAGCAGCGCCACCTGGACTTCCGGCGACCCGGTATCGCTGTCGTGTGTCTTGTAGTCGCCAATGATCCCGGTCTTGCGGTCCTTGGTTAAGGGCACGATGTTCCTCCACGAACGGTCCAGACCTAGCAGCGCGGGTCCGCCTGCTCACCAGACCGCCGTACTGTTCCTAACTGTGTTTCCCGGAAAGACTTGCCATTCTAAATCAGGACAACCTCCGGGTGCAAAACCCCCGGGCCCGTCCGCTGCGTGCCGATCGCCACGAGCGCGCCGCCCGAATCGAGCAGCCGCACCCATTCGGCCGACCCGGCCGCCGTTGAATCAACCAGATCAATCGATCTGACTTCCTGGCCGTGGGACACGCGCGCGAGCCCCTCGGTCGTCACGGTCACGGCGGGGAAGTTGGAAAGCAGCTTTTCCATCGGAATCAGCAAGGTTTGGATGTCGGCTGCCGCTGTGGCGGGTCCGCCTTCGGCGGCACCCGCCCTACGCTCTGGACCCGCCCTACGCTCGAGCGCGTCGAGCGGGACCGCCTCGTCCAGGGTGAAATCGCCGCTGCGCGTGCGCGTGAGCGCCTCGAGGCATGCGCCCGTCCCGCAGCGCTCGCCGAGGTCGCGCACGAACGACCGCACGTAGAAGCCGGCGGAGCAGGTGAGCGAGACGCGGCACCGGTCGTCTCCGAACCCGAGAAGGTCCACCCGCGACACCCGCACCGGCGCCGCAGTCAGCACGACCGGCTCGTCGCGGCGCGCCAACTCGTACGCTCTCCGCCCTGCAACCCTCTTGGCGGAATAGGCAGGGGGCATCTGCATGGAATCGCCGGTCAGCGACGCCAGCGCGTCGACGAGCGTCTCGCGCGACGGCGTGTCGCCCGAGCGGCTCGCTTCCGTGCCGGTGACGTCGAGCGTGTCGGTCGTGACGCCGAACACGATCGTCGCCTCGTATTCCTTGTCGGATGCGCTGAGGAAGCGAACGAGGCGCGTCGCGCGGCCGCACGCGAGCGGCAGCACGCCGGTCGCAAGCGGATCGAGCGTGCCGGTGTGGCCGATGCGCTTCTCGCGGAGCACACGGCGAGCCACGGCCACGACGTCGTGAGACGTCAGGTCTTGGGGCTTGTCGACGACGAGGACGCCATCCATCAGCTGGCAGC
>JAHFUO010000032.1:21589-25124 GCA_023265015.1 Acidobacteriota bacterium
GCTTTCTCGATCTCTTCGAGCAGCCTGCGTTGAAACAACGCCTTGAGATCGTCGAAGCGGCCGCGGGCCGAGCAGCCCGAGGCGTTCTTGTGCCCCCCGCCGCCGAACTCGCCGGCGATCGCATTCACGTCGACCTCGCCCTTGGAGCGCATACTGACGCGCCAGTCGTCGGGCCCGTGCTCCTTGAGGAACACCGCCGCCTGGATCTCCTTCACCGTCAACGGCTGGTTGACCAGCCCTTCGGTGTCCTCGTAGGTGCCGCCGCACTCCTCGGCGAGCGTCCGGTCGACGAACAGGGTCGCGACGCGTCCGGAATCATCCAGCTCCATCCTGCCAAGCACCGCGCCGAACAGCTTCAGGCGTCCGAGGCTGTTGCTGTCGAACACCGCGCTGGCGACCGCCTGCGGATCGACGCCCGCCTGCATGCACTGGCGGCAGATGTCGAACGTGCGCGGCGAGATGCTCGAGTAATGGAACGACCCGGTGTCGGTGAGGATCGCGACGTAGATATGCGTCGCAATCTCCCTCGTCAATGGCACGCCCAGCTCGCGAACCAGGTCGAACACCATCTCGCCGCACGCGGCGGCGGACGCGTCGAACCAGTTGAGCGCCCCGAACATCGAGTTGTCCAGGTGGTGATCGATGTTGATCACGAAGCCGCGCTCGAAGCCTTCGACGCCCGTGCGATCGAGGCTGCTGCACTCCATCACGATGACGGCGTCGCCGGGATCCTCAACGCGCGGGGCGACCTCGATGTCCGACACGCCGGGGAACACGGCCATGGACGAAGGCGGCGCGTCGCGGTTGACGAGCCGCGCCTCCTTGCCGAGGGCGCGCAGCGCGAACGCCATCGCGAGCTGCGATCCGATCGCGTCGCCGTCGGGACGGACGTGAGAGGAGAGCACGAAGCGCCGCCGCCTGCGGATTTCGTCGGCGATCTGCGCGCGCACGCTGGTGTCAGTTGTTGTCGTCGTCATCTCGGGATTCGGGATCGGGGACTCGGGATTCGGGATCCGGCGCAGCGTCGCGCGCCCGCTGAGCCTCCTCCTCGTGCAGGTCGCGGAGGATTTGCTCGATACGGTCCTGGTGCGCGATCGATTCGTCGAAGCGGAATTCGACCTCCGGCACGCGGCGCAGCCGCAGCCGCGCGCCGATCTGCCTGCGGAAGAACGGCGTGGCGCGATCGAGGGCCCGCGCCGTCTCCTTCCGCGCCTGCGGATCGCCCAGGCTGGTGTAGAACACGCGCGCGAGCTGCAGGTCAGGTGTCACCTGCACGCGCGTGAGCGTGATGAAGCCGATGCCGGGATCGTGCACCTCGCCGCGGCTGAGGATCTCGGCCAGCTCCTGGCGGATTTGATCGCCGACGCGATCTGGACGGTAGCCCTGAGCCATATGTTCGCCGGGTCCGCTTCGCGGAACCCGGCCTACGTACGTGGGGCGGGTTCCGCGGAGCCGAGTAGCCATGCTACGTACGTGGGGCGGGTTCCGCGGAGCCGAGTAGCCATGCTACGTACGTGGGGCGGGTTCCGCGGAGCCGAGTGGCCATGCGACGCGGACCCGCCTATGCCGTGACCTTGACGCGCTCCATCGTGAACACCTCGATCAGGTCGCCGACCTTGACGTCGTTGTACCGCTCGAGGCCGATGCCGCACTCGAAGCCCCCCTTCACCTCGCTCACATCGTCCTTGAAGCGCCGAAGCGATCCGATCTTGCCTTCGTGCACCACGACGTTGTCGCGCAGCAGGCGCGCCGTCGTCTCGCCGGCCCGCGTGATGCGTCCGTCGGTGACCATGCACCCGGCAATCGACCCGACCTTGGGCACCTTGAAGACCTCGCGCACTTCAGCCGTGCCGATCCGGACCTCCTTGAAGGTCGGATCGAGCAGGCCTTCCATGCCCTTCTTGATCTCGTCGGTGACGTTGTAGATCACCGAGTGGAGGCGGATGTCAACCTCTTCGCGCTCCGCCACGATCCCCGCGTTGCGATCGGGCCGCACGTTGAAGCCGACGATGATGGCGTTCGAAGCCGAGGCGAGCAGCACGTCCGACTCGTTGATGGCGCCGACGCCCGAGCGGATGATGCGGATCTTCACCTTTTCGTCGGAGAGCCTCGTCAGCGTATCGGCGAGCACCTCCGCCGATCCCTGCACGTCGGTCTTGACGATGATCGGCAGCTCCTTGACGCCGCCTTCGGCAATCTGCTCCTTGAGCGATTCGAGCGTGAGGCGTCCGCCCCTGGCGCTGTGCGCGCGATCCTTGGCCTGCGTCTGTCGGAACGTCGCGATCTGACGGGCCTTGGCCGCGTCGGCCACCGTCTGGAACGGGTCGCCCGGCTGCGGGAGGCTGGCCAGGCCAAGCACTTCGACCGGCGTCGACGGTCCTGCCGAACGAACCGGCCGTCCGCGATCGTCGATGAGCGCGCGGACCCTGCCGACGACCGGACCGGCAATGAAGTTGTCGCCCACGTTGAGCGTGCCGTCCTGCACGAGGACCGTCGCCACGGGACCGCGCCCGCGATCGAGCTTGGCTTCGAGGACGGTGCCCGACGCGCTGTGCTTCGGGTTGGCCTTCAGCTCGAGGATGTCGGTGGAGATCAGGATCATCTCGAGCAGCTGATCGAGGTTCTGCTTCTTCTTCGCCGAGACGGGGACCATGACCGTCTGCCCACCCCAGTCTTCCGGCACGAGGTTCAGCTCGGCCAGCTCGCGCTTGACGTTGTCGGTATTCGCCCCCGGCTTGTCGATCTTGTTGATCGCCACGACGATCGGCACGTTCGCGGCCTTCGCGTGGTCGATCGCCTCACGCGTCTGCGGCATGACGCCGTCATCGGCGGCCACGACCAGCACGACGACGTCGGTGACCTTCGCGCCGCGGGCGCGCATCAGGGTGAACGCCTCGTGGCCCGGCGTGTCGAGGAAGACCACCTTGCGTCCGTCGCCCACGTCGACGTGATACGCGCCGATGTGCTGCGTGATGCCGCCAGCCTCGCGCTCGGCAACCTTGGTTTCGCGGATCGCGTCGAGCAGCGATGTCTTGCCGTGATCGACGTGTCCCATGACCGTGACCACCGGCGCGCGCGTCTGTCGGTCCTCCGGCTTCGACTCGTCGCGCTCGGCCGAGACGAGCTCCTCCTCGAAGGTCCGCATCTCGATCTCCGCGCCGAACTCGCGCGCGATGTCCTTGGCGGCCTCGGTGTCGATCGTGCTGTTGATGGTCATCATCATGCGCTTCATCAACAGCTTCGCCAGCACCTCCTTCACGCGCACCTCGAGCTTGTCGGCGAGATCCTTCACCGTCATGCCTTCGGCGAGCGTGATCGTGCGCGTGACCGGCGGCGGCGGCGCGGGCGCCGCCATGGCGGTCGATCCCGAGGGGCGCTCGCGGCGCGTCTGCACCGGCCGCTGCCCGGGCCGATACTGGCCGAACGACGGGCGCGACGGCATGCCCGGGCGCTGTCCTGGCATCCCGGGACGCGGCGGCTGCGGTGCCTGCGGACGGACCGGCTGCGACGGCAGCGGTCGCGGCCCGCCCAGCAT
>JAHFUO010000033.1 GCA_023265015.1 Acidobacteriota bacterium
ATCGCCGCGTCGGCGGCCGTCGTGATGCTCGCGTGGAGGCCGCCGGCCGACGCGCCGCTGAGCGCATCGAAACGAGTCGGCGGCGCGATCGCCGCACTGCTGCTCGCCGCCCTCGCCGCCGGCAGCGTGGCGCCGGTGCCGCCCGACGTGATCGCGTACGGACGCCAGATCGCGACGTTCAAGGGCGCAACGTACCTTTACGCGGGCGAGGGGCTCAACTCCTCGATCGCGGTGTCGGAGTTGGAGGGCGGCATCAGGAACTTTCACGTCAGCGGCAAGGTCGAGGCATCCACCGAAGTGCACGACATGCGGCTGCAGCGCCTGCTCGGCCACATGTCGGCGCTGATGCATCCCGACCCGCGCTCGGTGCTCGTCGTCGGCTTCGGCGCGGGCGTGACCGCCGGCTCGTTCGTCCCCCACCCCGGCGTCAAGCGCATCGTGATCTGCGAGATCGAGCCGCTCATTCCACGGATGGTCGCGCCGTACTTCAGCAAGGAGAACTACGACGTCCTGCACGACCCCCGCGTGGAAGTGGTCTATGACGATGCGCGGCATTACATCCTGACGACGCGGGAGAAGTTCGACGTCATCACGTCCGATCCGATCCATCCGTGGGTCAAGGGGGCCGCCTCGCTCTACACGAAGGAGTACTTCGAGCTGGTCAAGGAGCACTTGAACCCCGGCGGCGTGATCACGCAGTGGGTGCCGCTCTACCAGAGCACGGAGGACGTGGTGAAGAGCGAGATCGCCACGTTCTTCGATGTCTTCCCCTTCGGCACAATCTGGAGCAACCAGTACGCGAACGGCGGCGGCTACGACGTCGTGATGCTGGCGAAGTCCGATCCGCTCCGCATCGATCCCGCGGCGCTGCAGGCGCGGCTGGAGCGGCCGGACCACGCGGCGATCGCGGCGGCGCTCACGGAAGTGGAGTTCGCCGGCGTGCCCGGCCTGATGGCCACCTACGCGGGGCAGGCGCGGGACCTCCGCCCGTGGCTGGTGGACGGGCAGATCAACAGAGACAGCAACCTGAGGCTCGAGTACCTCGCTGGAATGGGCAACAACGTCTACGACGCCGGCATCTACCAGGACATGCTGGCGTACAGACGCTTCCCCGATGAGCTGTTCACGGCGTCAGAGGACTGGAAGGCGCGGCTGCGGCAGGCGATGACACAAGCTCCTGGCTCCGCGGCAGACGCCGCGCAGCCGGGAGCAAAGTAGGGCGGGTCCTTTCGGACCCGCCGTGAGTTCAATTCGTCCCGCCAGCCGCCGCCATGTTCACCTTGCGGCCCCCGATGTAGACCGAGTCGATCTGCCGCGTGTTCTTGATGTCGGTCAGCGGATTCGCGTTCAACACGACAAGGTCGGCCCACTTGCCCGCCTGGAGCGTGCCCACGCCGTCGATCTTCATGACACGCGCCGCCGTGCTGGTGGCCGCCGTCAGCGCCTGCATGGGCGTGAGACCGGCACTGACCATCAACTCGAGCTCGATGTGCTCGTTGTATCCCGCCCATCGCCCGAGGTTGCGGTCCGGAATCGAGCTGCTGTCGGAGCCCATGGCGATGGCAATGCCGGCGTCGGAGAGCATCTTGAGGTTCTTGATCCCCTGCGCGAGTTGCCGCTTCGAGTCCTGCGTGGCGGCGTCGGTGCGCATCCTCTGCTGGCGCGCGGGATCGCTGAGAAGGTCCACTTCATGTTTGTAGACCGGCAGGCCCCGCAGGAAGAACGGATCCTTGAAGAAGTCGGGCAGGTTCTCGTAGATGAACACGGAGCGGTCCCGCACCAGGGTGGGGATGAGCGCGACGTTGCGGCGCTTCATCTCGGCAATGGTGGCGGCATCGATGTCCATGTCGCGAACGCTGTGCGCGATGACGTCCACGCCTCTCTCGATCGCCAGCTTCGCATCCCGGAGATACACGATGTGGATCGCGGTCTGCATCCCATGCTTGTGCGCTTCGTCGATCGCCGCCGCAATTACGTCCGGCTTCAAGTCCGCCGGAACTCCATCGAGGTGCAGCTTGATGTAATCCGCCCTGAGCGGCACATGCCGCTGCACGTCGATCCGCGCATCGTCCGGCGTTTCGTTGCCGGTCGGGCCGGGGCGGAACAGGATCGGCCGTCCGGACGCGTACAAGCGGGGCGCGTCGGTCACGATCGGGCCGATGTTCAGGCGCTGCATGTCCCGCAGGTAGAAGCCGTCCGCCTCGTCGTAGGTCTCGAAGCCGAGCGTCATCACGGACGTGACGCCGTAGGTCGCGTACGTCTTCAGCCGCTGGATCATCTCGTCGCGATTCGGCGGCTGCTTCACGCTGAGGTCCGGATCGATGTGCGCGTGCGAGTTGATCAGCCCGGGCATCACCGTTTTCCCGGACAGATTCACCACCATGGCACCGGCCGGCGCCGTCACGCTCGCCGACGGGCCGACCGCGTCGATCTTCCCGTTCCTGACGATGATGGTGGCCTGTTCGATCGCGGGTCCGCCGGTGCCGTCGATGACGCGCGCGTTGGTGAACGCGATCACGCCGGGCGCCGGTGTCTGCGCATCAGTGGTCGGGATAACCACGAAGAACACGAAAGCCGCGAAACACACGAAACCAAAACCAATACTGGTTCGTGACCTTCGGGATCTTCGTGAACGTCGTGGTTGCTTCTTGTTGGTGATCACTTCGTGCCTCCTCGCCGCGCATCACGCGCGAACTCCCTAACATAGACGCCCTTCGTCTGCGTGTCGAAGCAGACGGCCACGTGAAGGTAGAGTGTGCCTCGCCTCCTGGCCCGCGTAGATGAACGCGAAAGGCCCGGAGTATACAGCCACATGGTCTCCAGGCGCACAGGTGTGCGAAGACGCACATCCCCGCACATGCGGCTGGCGCGAGGCGTGGCGTTTACAACAGGTTTTGGGCGAGTCCCCTCGGCATTAGTCCTGCTAATGCGAACGGTCACCGATGGATTCCAATGACCGCTGACCAACTCCAGGGGATACAAGTCACCGACCCGTATCCACCCGCCCGCGTGCTCGTCGTCGATGACGAGGAGTCGATCCGCCGGCTGGTATCGAAGTGGACTGACCTTTCGGGGTACGAAGTGAAAGCAGCCAGCAGCGCCGAGGCCGCGCTGCTCATCATGCACGCGTGGACGGCCGACGTGGTGGTCTGCGACATCCGCATGCCGGGCTACAGCGGCATCTGGCTCATCGAGCATCTCCGCGAGCTGTATCCCTCGGCGGCAATCGTGATTTCGACCGGTTACGGCCAGGTCGACCCGGGCCTGACGGCGCGCGCGCGAATCACCGGCCAACTGGCCAAGCCGTACGATCGCGAGACGCTGGTCAGCTCGCTCGATCGCGCGATCGCAGCCCGCCGCGCGTCGGACGTGAGGCAGCCACAGCAGCGCTACTACCACTAGGGATAATCCCTAATCCCTAATCCCCGACTTACTGCTGCTCTACCCGGTAACCCTTTCGCTGCAACATCGCGAGCAACCCGTCCGGCCCGATCACGTGCGCGGCGCCAACGATGACGAAGCACGGTGAGGAGCGGCTGAAGCACGCTTCGAGCTGCGGCAGCCAGTTACGATTGCGCTCCGTGATGAGCGACGTGTAGGCGGCAGGACTCCCGCTGAACGAGCCGAGCAGCATTTTCTCGATCGAGGCCGCATCACCGGTCTGCCACGCCGTGACGAGCGCGCGGAGGCTCGCGCGCTCTGAGTCCATCTCGGCAAGCTCGCTTCGCAGCATCTGCTCCTGAAGCGGTTCCGGCATCTTGTCGAACCGGTCCATCTGCGACTCGGCGGTCTCGAGGCCGATGACCGTCTTTCCAGCGCCGGCCGCCAGATCGTAGAAGTGCTTGTCGAGGCCGAGGTCCGGGTCGAGACCGGCGCCCTGCGACAGCAGCGCCTCGAGCATCAGCATGACCATCCACGGCTTCATCGACTGGATCAAGTCGAGCGCCATCGGCGTGTTCTTCAGCTTTTCAGCGACGAGCGCAGCGGTCTGTGGCGAGACGGCGCGGTCGAAGGTCCGGCCGTCCTGGTACATCCCCTTCAGGAGGAGCGCGGGGCCCGACGAGAGCGGATCGGCTTCGGCCAGGTCGATTTCCTCGACCAGCGCACCGGACGCATCGAACGCGCGCTGGTAGACCGGGTTCAGCGGGTACGCATCGGCCGTCAGCGCATGCACCGATCCCGCGAGGTAGAGCACCCTGCTGCCGGACTGCACTTTCCAGAGAAAGCTCTTCCCGCCGGCCGGGCGCGTCTGCGCGGCTGCGCCCGCGGCAAAGGTAATCGCGATTGCTGCGACTATGAGTCGGCGGAGGCCTGGTCCTTTCGGACCCGGCACAATTCGTTTCAGCACGCCTCGTGTATCGGCCCCAGCGGCTGCATTCGTGACCGCATTGAACGATCTTGTGTATACGATATACGTCATGCGCCGAGCAGCCATTCTCGCCCTTTTCCTCTGGGCCAGCGCGATCCTCGCGCGAAGCACGACATCCGCCCAGGCACCGCCGGCGGGAGTCATCCAGTATGCCGCGGACGGGGCGCTCGTGCGGCCGGCGGACTATCGCGAATGGGTCTTCGTCAGCAGCGGCATCGGGATGACGTACGGTCCCACGCAATCGGCCGTGTCACCCGGCAATTTCGACAACGTGTTCGTCAACCGCGCGTCGTACACGCAATTCATGAACACGGGCCGGTGGCCCGACAAGACGATCTTCGTCCTCGAACAGCGGCGCGCCGAGGCTCAGGTTTCGATCAACAACGGCGGGCACACGCAGGGCGCGCTGGTCGCGATCGAGGCGGAGGTGAAGGATCAGCGGTTCCCGGGCGGGTGGGCGTACTTCGCCTTCGGCGCACCGCCCACGCTGGCGGCCACCGCTGCCCCGCTCCCGATGTCGGCCAACTGCTACAGCTGCCACAAGGCGAGCACCGCGGTGGAGCAGACCTTCGTGCAGTTCTACCCGGTGCTGATGGATGTGGCGCGACGGATGGGAACCGTCAGATCCGATTACGACCCGTCGCGCAAGCCGTAGCGCTCATCGCGTCGTCGGGTACGGCTCCCCTTCTTCCGGCGGGCCGACGATCGTCTCCTCCACCGGCGTCACCGTGAACTCGTGCGGCGGGAATACGAGACGCATCAGCGGCGGCGTCACCATCGTGGTCGCGAGGACCATGACGACCGACGCGGAAAAGACGTCGGTGCCAATCAAGCCGTTGGCGAGCCCGTAGCCGGCGACGATGAGGCCGACTTCCCCCCGCGAAATCATCCCGATACCGACGCGCACCGACGCTTTCGTCGAGAAACCGAAGAGCCGCGCACAGACTCCGCAGCCGATCGCCTTCGCGACGACAGCCACGAGCACCAGGACGATCGTGAACATCGCGCGCGGCCCCAGCTCCCGGCCGTTGGCCTGCAGCCCGATGCTGATGAAGAAGAGCGGCACGAACATCGAGTAGGTCAGCGGGTGGATGCCGGCGTCGACCTCGCGCTTGAATTCCGTCTGCGCGACCAGCACGCCGGCGAGATACGCGCCGGTGATCGCGGCGACCGAGCCGATGTACTCCGCCGCCCACGAGTAGACGAACAGCACGACGAGCGCCGCCGCGAGCACCGCCTGGCTGACGCCAAGCTGCGAGGCCCATCGGAGCATGGGGGTGAGGAACCGCGCGGCGGCAATTCCCGCGACGAAGAAGATCGTGACGCGGAGGGCGACGATGCCGAGCGCGAGCCAGTTCATGCCCGCGCTCGATGCGTTCGCGAGCGCGACGACGAGCGACAAGACGATGATGCCCATCACGTCGTCGATGACGGCGGCGCCGAGGATCGTCGACCCCTCGGGCGACTTGAGCGCGCCGATCTCCATCAGCGTCTGCGCCGAGATGCTGACGCTGGTGGCTGTCAGGATGGCGCCAATGAAGATGCCTTGCCAGTACAGCGGCAGGCCGAAGGCGACCGCGGTGGCCGCGCCGCCGATCATCGGCAACGCGACGCCGCCGAAGGCCGACCAGAACGCGACCTTGCCGACGCGGCGCATCTGGACGAGATCGGTTTCGAGTCCGGCCACGAACATCAGCAGCAGCACGCCGATCTGCGCCAGGTCGCGGATGAGCGGAAGCAGGGGCGCCGCCTCGCGATCCCCGCCCGGGGCAAACACCGGCCACCCGAGCACGTTGAGCAGCGTCGGGCCGAGCAGGAGGCCGATCAGGATTTCGCCGAAAACGGAAGGCTGGTGGATGCGGTTGGCGACCGCGCCGGCGACCTTGGCCGACGCAATCACCAGTATGAGCAGCAGCAGGATCTGAAGGGAATGGTCCAGGGGACTCTCCGGTTCGCGAACCCCTCGTGACTCGGGCAGACGCAGGGGCAGGGACTGGAGACCTGCCCCCGCGCTGCACCGCCGCCTGAGGTCTGGCGGATTACCGATGTGCAGGCACGATGCGCACCGGCAATTTCATCACGTCCGCGGGCGGGATTGAAGCGTGAACTACGTCTACTCCGCCTCCACCGGAGTCAGTCTGCGCTTCCCGGCCATCTCGGGCTGCCTCGCCATCGCAAAGTCGCCGCCGATCGGCGTTCCGGGGCCGAGGACGAAATCGGGATACGCGAGCGCGCCCATTTCCGGGATGTCGAGGCCCTCCATCTCCGTTTCCGCCGACACCCGGTTGCCCATCGTCACGTCCACGAGCTTGAAGAACAGGTAGAACGCCGAGAAGACGAAGACGAAGCAAGTCAGCGTGCCGATGCACTCGGCGACGAACTGGCTCGCGTCGCCGTAGAAGAGGCCCTTGACGGTGCCGGGCACGCCGTTCCAACCATCACCGTAGACGCCGTCGGCGAAGAGACCGAGGGAGAGCACGCCCCACGCGCCGCACGTGCCATGGACCGATATCGCACCGACCGGGTCGTCAACTTTCAACGTGCGCTCGACGAAGAAGACGGACAGGACCACGAGCACGCCGGCGATGCCGCCGATGAGGACCGCGGAAACGCTGTTGACGAACGCGCAGGGCGCGGTGATTGCTACCAGGCCTGCCAGCATGCCGTTGGCGAGCATGCTCGGATCGGGTTTTCCGTATCTCATCCAGACGTAGAGCATGGCCGCGAATGCACCTGCGGCGCTGGCAAGCATCGTGTTCACGGCGACCACACCGATACGCAGGTCGCCGCCGGCGAGCGTCGAGCCGGGATTGAATCCGAACCAGCCGAACGCAAGGATGAACGTGCCGGCCAGCGCCATCGGAATGTCGTGGCCGGGGATCGCCACCGGCTCGCCGTTCTTGGTGTACTTACCAAGCCGGGGTCCGAGGACGATCGCGCCCGCCAGCCCCGCGACGCCGCCCACCATGTGCACGACCGACGAGCCGGCGAAGTCGACGTGGCCGTGGCCGAGGCCGTACTGCGCGCCGAGTTGCGACAGCCAGCCGCCGCCCCAGACCCAGTTGGCGAAGAGCGGATACACGACCATGGCCATGAAGAAGCCGAAGATGACGAAGGCAGAGAACTTCCACCGCTCGGCCATCGCGCCCGTCGGAATCGTGGCGGCCGTATCCATGAACACCATCTGGAACAGGAACAGAGTGAACACGCCGACATCGTAGGTATCGCCGCTCAGGAAGAAGCCCTTGAGACCGAAGAGGCCGAACGGATGGCCGAGCAGGTTGACGGTGAACTCGTGGTTGAGGGGTGGCGTCCCTCCAAGCACCGCGACGGCGCCGACACCTCCCATCTGCAGCGCGTAACCACAAATCCAGTAGCCGAGCATGCCGATGCCGTACACCATGAAGTTCATCGACATGGTGTGCGCGGCGTTTTTCGCGCGCGTAAACCCGGTCTCCACCATCGCGAAGCCGGCCTGCATGAACATCACGAGGAACCCGGTAATCAGCGTCCACATGACGTTGATCGAGATCCTGTTGTGGCCGACGGTGTCCATCACTTCGCCGAGGGTCGGGTTTGCCGCATCCTTGACGGCGACGTCCTTCGCCGTTCCCGTCGTGGCGCCGGTGGGATCCCCCCGCACCTGGCCGATGGCGCCCTGGGCATGCAGCGTGTACGGAGCCGCTATGCTGCCTACGACGAACGCGAGCAAAGCGACCACTACAAATTTCCAGAACACCTTGGCGCGTCTCTTCATCTCCAGTCCTTTCTTGATCCAGTCCGTCCGCTTCGGGACCGCACGATGCGCACCGCGGGCACACCAATAGCGTTCGAAGCAGCGTGTGCGAATACAGCCAGGAGCGAGCCCGCCGTCAGCGCGACGAGCCCTGCGCCCGCGAATAGCAAATGGAGCGCCACCCTCGCGCCGAGGCGGGATCGATTCAGCGGCGCAATTTCCTAACGATCCGCGCGATCAGCGATCAAGCGCAGCTCGCTGCGGCCAACAACTTTGTGGGTACGAATAGCGGAGGCCAACAATGTCGTAGCAATAATGAAGAACGTCACGACGCGAACACGCTCTGCTGGAGCGTCCCGCCATCCGGACTTGGCGGAATCGCGGGTGTCGACAGACAAGAATGGCGTAATGGGCGACGCGTCCAACTATTTCGACAGATCCGCGAGGTCGCGATCGAACCGGCGCAAGTCCGACATTCTGCCGGATCAACGGCGCGCAGCTCCCGGACGATGTCACCGCCGACGTCATTCGGGCGGCTGAGGCGCTCCGGTCCGGCCCGCGGTAAACTAGGGCGCTGTGGGGAAGTTCATGTCCGGGTTGGCGCTCGCGGCGATCTGCCTCGTTGCTGCGCTCCCTGTCGCGGCCGGGCAGAGGCGTCCTGAACTTGGAGTCGGGGGTGGTGCGCCGACGACTTTTTCTCCCGCAAGGCCGCCATCACCGCCGCCGCCGCCGGCCAGCCGGCCGCCTGGGATGACCCCGCCGCTTCCGACGCCGCCGCTCTCTCCGTTCGACGCACGCCCGGGTACGTTCGCGCCGCGCTTCAACATGCTGTCGCCGGACTCGCAGTCGTTCGGCATTCCTCTCAGCTATGGGTTCCCTCTCAGCTATGGACTCGGCATACCGGGATACGTCAACGGGACCGCCAGCACCGCAGCCTCCACGACGGCCGCCGAACGCGATCCAGGCGGAGTTCTGTACATGGATCTGCTGCCACGCAGCGCGCAGGTGTTCGTCGATGGCGCGTACGTCGGAATGGTCGAAGACCTGGCGCGCCGAGGGTTGCCGCTGGACAGCGGACGGCATCATCTCTCGCTCGAAGCGCGCGGCTACGAGACAGTGGCAATCGACCTGAGCATCATCAGCGGTCAGCCGCTACGGTATCGGGAGGATCTCGTCGCGGTACGCCAGGCGGCTGCCGCCGCGCCGATGCCGCCGCACCCGCCCGAGACGATGTACGTGATTCCCGGCTGCTACGGCGGCAATACGCCGCCTGCCGGGGACCGGCTCCCGCGAGGGTGCAACATCGCTCGTGTTCGCGTGATCAGGCCGCCTCGATAAATCCCAAGACCCCTTGCGCTTTCGACGTGAGAGGCGAAGAATACGCGCGACATACGAGATGCCGACGCCGAAGATGCGGGTCGTTCTGACGAGGAGGTTCTGATGAAGAGAGTCCTGTTCGTAGTCGCGATTCTCGCGCTGCCGCTGAACGTGTTCGCCCAGGAGGCGTCGATCAGCGGCGCCGTCACGGATTCGACAGGCGGTGTGCTGCCCGGGGTTGTGGTCCGCGCGGTGCACGAGGCGACCGGCAACAGCTTCGAAGCGGTCACCGACGCGATCGGCGCGTTCCGGCTGGCGGTCCGCATCGGCGTCTACAGGATCTCCGCGGAGCTGGCAGGCTTCGCTCCCATCACGCGCACCGGTCTGCAGGTCCTCGTCGGCCAGCAGGCGGTCGTCACTCTGCAGATGACACCCGCGACGCTGCAGGAATCCGTGACCGTGACCGGAGAGGCGCCACTCATCGAAACGAGGAGCTCCACCGTCGGCAGCAACATCGATCCGCGCCAGATGCAGGAGCTTCCGGTGAACGGCCGCAACTGGATGGACCTGACGATGCTGGCTCCCGGAAGCCGGGTGAACCAGTCGAGCGAGGCGCCCGGCGATCGGCAGGGGTACTGGCAGATCAACGTCGACGGCCAGCAGATGTCGCAGTTGATGTCCGGCGGCACGGGCCAGCAGACGCGGTACAGCCGCGACGCGATCGCGGAGTTCGAGCTGATCACGAATCGCTTCGACGCCACGCAGGGTCGGTCGGCGGGCGCCGTCGTCAACGCGGTGACCAAGTCGGGCACCAACACGCCGTCGGGAACGGTGTCCGGATACTTCCGCGACGACACGTTCAATGCGGCCGATTTCTTCCAGAACCGTGTGCTCCCGTACGCGAACCAGCAGCTGAGCATGACGTTCGGCGGGCCGATTCGGAAGGACCGGATTCACTTTTTCACCTCCTACGAATACGAGCACGAGCCGAGCACCGTCACGTACACGAGCATCTTCCAGAAATTCAACGTCGATCAGCTCAACAACCGGCGGCAGCACATGGTGCTCGGACGCGGCGACGTGCAGTTCTCGCCGAAGATGCGCCTCGCGCTGACCACGCAGAAGTACTACCAGGACATCCCGTTTGCGGGATCGGGAGGCGCCGCCAGCCATCCGTCGGCGTCCAACCGCGGCCGGCGGTGGACCACGCAGTGGCAAGGCACGCTGACGCAGGTGATCGGGCTGCGGTCCGTCAACGCGATCAAGGCCGGTTATGTCCACAATAACCGCGCGAACGACCCGAACATCAGGTGGCCTGGAGGGCCCGCGCCGTTCGTGCGATCGAGCAGGGCGCCGAGCATCAGTCTCCGCGGCTACTCGATCGGCGCAAGCCCGCAGGAAGTCGGGCAGGCATTGTCATCGATTCGGGACGACTACTCGATCTCGTTCACGATGCACGGGCGCCACGACGTGAAGTCGGGGGGCGAGTACCTCTACACCCTCGGCAACCTCGACTGGTGCTCCAACTGCAACGGCAACATCGACGCCACCGGCGGCCCGATTCCGGCCAACATCGAGCAGCTCTTCCCGGTCTGGAACGACGCATCGACGTGGAACCTCGCGGCGCTGTCCCCCATCACCGTGCGAGTCCGCTTCTCGGTTGGCGACTATGTCTTCAAGACGCCGAGGCACATCGCGGCCGGCTGGCTCCAGGACGACTGGTCGATCACCTCGCGCCTCACGTTGAACCTCGGCGTCCGCTACGACGTGGACATCAACGGCAACGGTGAAAACGTCGCCAACCCGCCGTGGATGTCGGGCCATCGCCCGTCGGACCTGAACAACATCGCGCCGCGTCTCGGCGCCGCGTTCCGGCTCACCGATCGCACCGTGCTTCGCGGGGGGTTCGGCAGGTTCTTCACGCAGCTCTCCAACGATCCGCAGCACAACGCGAACATCGAAGCACGGACGATCATCCCGGAGATTCCAAACGACGGCCGTCCGGATTTTGCTGCCAACCCATGGAACGGCCCTGTCCCGACGCTCGCATCCGTCCAGGCCAGGGCGTGCAGCGTCTCCGCAGTGCCAGGCTGTCTGCGACGTGAAATCACGCGCGAGATTCCGACGCCGGCGGTCCAGGTGCAGTACAGCAACCAGGCGTCGATTGGCCTGCAGCAGCAGCTCGCGACGGCCATGGCGTTCGAAGCGAACTTCGTCTACACGGCAGGCCGTGCGGAAGAGCGCGACCACAACATGAACCTGAGCTACAACCCCGCAACCGGCGTGAACTACCCGTTCAGCGACATCAGCCGCCGTCCGTACCCGCAGTGGGGGCTGGTGCTCGGCGAGTTCATGAACGGCCAGTCGCTGTACCGCGCGCTGGAGACGAGCTTCACCAAGCGCATGAGCCACCGCTGGCAGGCGTCGGCCACCTATACGTTCGGCAAGTTCTACGACGCGTTCTCGAATCCGGTGAACATCGTCTTCGTCGGCGGGAAAGAGGACCCGATCGAAGTGCCGCTCGGCTTCAAGGTAGCCCGGGATCTCGGCAGGGAATGGACGCCGGCGTCAACCGATCAGCGTCACCGGGCGGTGTTCAACGGCATCTGGGACGTGGGACATGGCTTCGAGGTGAGCGGCGTGTACTTCTACAGCTCGGGGCAGCGCTTCAGCACCAATGTCGGTGTGGATCGACGCGACCTCGGCACCTCGGGCCAGAACCGCCTGCGCGCGGACGGCACCATCGCGCCGCGCAATGCCCTCGTCGGTCTCCCGATTCGTCGAACGGACCTGCGGTTCCAGCGTCGCTTCCCACTCCTGGGCAAGCAGACGATCGACGGGATCTTCGAGGTGTTCAACGCGTTCAATCACAAGAACTACGGGTCGTACGTGACCAACGAGAGCAACGCGCGGTACGGACAGCCGAACGTGAACAGCAACATCGCCTACCAGCCGCGTGTGCTGCAGCTGGGATTCCGTTTCGCGTTCTGACAAGTTCTGACACTCCTCTAGACCAGTTCTCGGGTTGCTCTGGTGCTCCGGTGCTCAGGTTCTGGTTCTCCGGTTCAAGGCAAGGGTTCAGGTGCTCAGGAGGTTCTCCGGTTCACAGGCTTTTCGCGCGAACTCACCGTTGCACCCAAGAACCAGTGAACCCGTGCACCGGAACCCAAGTACCTGAGCACCAGGGCAACCTGAGAACTGCGTTAATGACGGCGGCCTCGCGGGCGGAAGCTTCCGCCCCGGGGTCGCGCGGTGTGTGACGGCGGCACCGCAGGCCTCGCGCCGGGCGCGCCGCGACGCTCCGCGTTCTTCCTCGCCCTCGCCCGTTCCCCCGCCTTCTGGGCGCGAATCGCCGCAATTCGGTCGCGATGCGGCACCTCCAACGGTATCGACGCGCGCGCCTGGTAATTGAAGTCCGGCAACGTGACGCGCGGAAGCGTCCGCCCGATGGCGCGCTCGATCGCGCGCAGATCGCCGTCCTCCTGCTGCGACACGAACGTGAACGCCTCGCCCGTCATGTCGGCGCGGCCGGTGCGGCCCACGCGGTGGATGTAATCATCCGGCACCGCAGGCACGTCGAAGTTGACGACGTGGCTGAGCGCCTCGACGTCGATGCCCCGGGCAGCGATATCGGTGGCGACGAGCACCGGAAACCGTCCGCGCTTGAATCCGGCCAGCGCCTCGGTCCGCTGATTCTGCGAGCGATTGCCGTGGATGCGCGCGGCGTCAATCCCGTTTTTCACCAGGTGGTCCGCCAGCCGGTTGGCGCGATGCTTCGTGCGCGTGAACACGAGCGCCTGGTTGAGGATGCCGCGCTTCAACAGCTCGAGCAGCAGCGACGCCTTGAGATCCTGCGGCACCGGGTACGCGGCCTGCGTGATGCCGACGGGGGGCACCGTCTGCCGCTGCACGTTGATCGTCTCGGGCTGCTTCAGCATCTCCGACGCCAGCGTCGCGATCGGCGGCGGCATCGTCGCGCTGAAGAAGAGCGTCTGGCGCCTGGCCGGAATGTGGCGGAGCACGCGCCGGATGTCGGGCAGGAAGCCCATGTCGAGCATGCGGTCCGCTTCGTCCAGCACGAGGAACTCGAGACCCTGGAGCTTCGCGTACGGCGCGCGCATATGGTCCAGCAGGCGGCCGGGGGTCGCGACGATCACATCCACGCCGCTCCTGAAAGCATGCTCCTGCGGCCCCATCCCGACGCCGCCGTAGACGGCCGCGCCGCTGAGCGGCGTGTGGACGGCCAGCGCGTTGAAGTCCTCGAGGATCTGCGCCGCGAGCTCGCGCGTCGGCGTGATGATCAGCACGCGCGTGACGCGCCGCGGGCGCGCGATGAGCCTGTGGAGAATCGGCAGCAGGAATGCCGCGGTCTTCCCGCTGCCGGTCATCGCGCAGGCCAGGAGATCGCGGCCGGCCATCGCCGGCGGAATCGCCTGCGCCTGGATCGGGGTGGGCCGTACGAACCCCATCTCGCGGATCCCCTTGAGCAGATCCGGATGCAAGCCCAACGATGTGAATGGCATAAGAAGAATAAGATTTTATTTTGCGTTGAAGAGGTCGAGCAGCGCGACGGTTTCGCCGCGGATTGCGGCCTTGAGCGTCGGCTCGAGGTCGGGCAGCCACTCCGGCGAATGCGGGGCCGGCACGGGAATTCCGGTCCGGCGCGACTCCGCGAGCCTGGCGGGATCGACCGCGCCGATGTGAAGCAGCACGGCGGGCACCCCGGCGCGTCCGTATTCCGAAAAATCTTCCGACGTCATCTTCGCCGGCATCTCGATCACCTGCTGCGTGCCCATCGCCTTCTGCAGCGCCGCGGCGACGCGCCTGGTGAGCGCCGGATCGTTCACCACCACGTGACCCGACTCCGGCATCGTGATGAGCGGCTCGCGCGGCGCCCCGGACGCCTGCGCTTCCGCCTTCGCGATGCGCGCGATCGCCGCCAGCACGCGCTTCTGCACGTCGTCGGTGAACGTGCGCACGCTCAGCTCCAGCTTGACCTCGTCCGGGATGACGTTCGCCTGCGTGCCGCCGTGGATCGATCCGATCGTCACGACCACCGGATCCATCGGGTTGTTCTCGCGCGACACGACCGTCTGCAGCGCGAGCACGGTGCGAGCCGCCATCACCACGGGATCGATCGTGTTGTACGGCATCGCGCCATGACCGCCGCGGCCAAACATCGTGATCGCCGGCGAGATCGACATCGCGCGGAACGCGCCGGCGTGGTAGCCAATCGTGCCGGCGGGCATCGTGTCGTCGTCATGGATGCCGATGACGAAGTCGGGTTTCGGGAAGCGGGTGAACAGGCCGTCCTTGAGCATCGCCGCCGCGCCGCCCGCGGCGCCGCCATTTTCTTCAGCAGGCTGCCCGACGAGCATCAACGTCCCATGCCACTGCTGGCGATGGTCCACCATCCATTTCGCGGTGCCAGTCCACGCGGTCATGTGGAGATCGTGACCGCAGGCATGCATCACCGGGACGGTCGCGCCGGCAGCATTCTTCGCCGTCACCGTGCTCGCAAACGGAACGCCGGTCTTCTCGGCCACCGGCAGCGCGTCAAGCTCGGTGCGCAGCATGACCGTGGGGCCCGGCCCGTTCTTCAGCAGCGCCACGATTCCAGTGCGGCCGACCCCGGCCGTCACCTCGTAGCCGAGCGCCTTCAGACGCGCGGCAAGCGTGGCCGCCGTCCGCATCTCCTGGAAGCCAAGCTCCGGGTTGCGGTGAATGTCGCGGTACAGCGTTTCGAGCTCAGGATAGTAGGCGTCGATCTCCGGCGTGGAAGACGGGACGGTCTGTGCGCGGACCGGCACGGTCCCGAGCAGGATGACAAGGAAGAACAGGTGAACTCGTCGCATGTGGCGTCCCTCAGCCAAGTCATCATAGACTGTCGCGCGATGAGAAGGCGCCTGAAGTATGCTTGCGCCTTCCATGGCTGCGGCGCGGCAGACGGCGTCGACAACTTATCGCTGATGCTGTTGTGATGGAGGAACTCCAGTGAGGACTGCAATCGCTGTGACGTGCGTGTTGCTGCTGGGTGCGGCGGCTCGCGCCCAGCAGCCCTCCCCTGACGCCGCGGCATGCGAGCGGTTGGCCACGACGCTGAAGCTGGCGAACACGACGGCGACGTCGGTGCATGCCGTGGCGGCCGGGCATTTCATGCCGCCGGCGGCCGAGGGCGCCGCAACGACACGCTCGCAGTACGCAGGCCTTCCCGCGTTCTGCCGCGTCCAGTTGACGATCAAGCCGTCGGCCGACTCGGATATCACGTCGGAAGTCTGGCTGCCGCAGTCCGGCTGGAACGGCAAGTTCCAGCAGGTCGGCAACGGAGCCTGGGCCGGATCGATCCAGTACGGTGCGCTGGCCGAAGCGCTGCAGCGCGGCTACGCCGCCGCGTCCACCGACGCCGGACACACGGGAACCGACGCGAGCTTTGCGCTCGGCCATCCCGAGAAGCTGATTGATTTCGGTTATCGCGCGGTGCACGAAACCGCCGTGCAGGGCAAAGGGACGGTCACTTCGTTCTACGGCATGGCGCCGCGCCTCTCGTACTTTAACGGCTGCTCCGGCGGCGGCAGAATGGCATTCCAGGAGGCGCAGCGGTTTCCCGCCGACTTCGACGCCATCCTCGCCGGTGCCCCGGGCTACGACCGCGTAAACCAGAGCGTGCAGATGCTGATGAATGCGAAGGCCACGCTCGACAACCCGGCGAGCATGATCCCCGCGAGCAAGTACCCGGTGATCCACCGCGCGGCACTCGACGCGTGCGACGCGGCGGACGGCCTCAAGGACGGCCTGATCAGCGATCCGCTGAACTGCCACTTCGATCCGACAGTGCTCACGTGCAAGGGCGCTGACGCGGCCGCCTGTCTCACCTCCCCGCAGGTCGAGGCGGCGCGAAAGATCTACACCGGCGTGAAGAACCCGAAGACGGGCGCGGAGATCTTTCCGGGCCTGGAACCGGGAAGCGAGCTGGTGTGGGGCGGACCCGCGGGAGGTCCGGTGCCGCTGGCCGTCGGCGGCGATCTGTTCAAGTTCGTCGTCTTCCAGGATCCGAACTGGGATTTCCGGAAATTCGACCTGGCGCGCGACTACGACGCCGTCCACACGATCGATAACCTGGGACTGAGCCCGACCTCACCCGACCTCAAGGCGTTTGTCGGACGCGGCGGCAAGCTCCTGATCTACCAGGGCTGGGGCGATCAGAATGTCGCGCCGCGCTCGACGGTGCACTACTACTCGAAGGTGATCGACGCGTTGGGCAGGAAACAGGTCGATGACTCGGTGCGCCTGTTCTTCGCGCCCGGCATGGCACACTGCGGCGGCGGCGAAGGGCCCAACGTCTTCGACGCGCTGACCTCGCTCGAACAGTGGCGCGAGCAGGGCAAGGCGCCGACCCGGATCATCGCGTCGCATCTGACCAACGGCAAGGTCGATCGGACGCGTCCGCTCTGCCCCTATCCACAGGCGGCGAAATACAAGGGAACCGGGAGTATCGATCAGGCCGACAATTTCACCTGCGCGCAACCGTAGCCGATGTTACGCCCGGAGCTCACTTGGGTTGACAATCCGCAACGGGACTGCAGCTTCGATCCGAGCGTCTGCGTGGCCGGGTCGGACCCCGTTGCGCCTTGTCAACCCAAGTGGGCTCCGGGCGTAGGCGCTTCGTTCTTGTAACCGCACTTTCAGGATCATCATCGCCCGCCAATGGGCAATGCACGGGACTGCGGGCCGGTGCGCGGTTTTTCAGGTGCATGAGCCAGGGCACCAACTGTGCTGAAGCTCTGGCATGCTCACGCAGACGCAACGACTCTTCGCGATCCTGGCACTCGGCATCGCTCCGCTCCTCGTGGCGCAGTGCGGAGGCGGCGCCGGCACGATCGCCGGAACATCGCCCACGTCGACGACGCCGCCCTCTCCGTCTCCCTCTCCAACCGGCACGCCACCGGCGCCAGGCAATCAAACCAGCTCGCTGTCGCTGACGCCCTCGTCGATCCAGGGGCAGGGGCAGCCGCAGGGACTGGTGACCCTCTCCGTCACGGCGCCAGCCGGCGGCGCCGTCGTGTCTGTCGTCAGCAGCAACACGACGGTGGCCAGAGTGCCGTCGGCGGTCACGGTCCCGGCGGGCGCACGCAGCGCGACGTTCGTGGTGGATACATCGACGGTTCAGGCGCCGACGTCGGTCACGATTACCGCGTCCTACGCGGGAGGGACGATGACCGCGGCGCTGACCGTCACGCCGCCGGCGGCGGTCGCGTCGTTCGTGGTGCGATCGCGCACCCGCGGCGCGGGCGCGTGCGTCATGGAGGAGAACACACAGGAGCTCGATTGCGTGCTGGACGGCAGCGCCTCACAGGGATTCCTCGACGCCTGGGTCTGGACCTATTCCACGGCGACGAGTCAGCTCGGCCACACCGCCCGGGACGCGATCAGCAACCCGCAAATCTCGACGAAGTGCGCGTTCCTCCAGACCGCGACGGGCGGCGACGATCCAAACGGCGATCGCTATCTGCGGATCGAGGTCGCGCTGCAGGTCCAGGACAAGGGGGGCACCCGCAGCGCCATCGTGCGACAGGCGGTGAAGCTCTATCCGAACCGCCAGTGCGGGTTCAGCTACTGACGCCGGCGTCGGCCTGAAGCTCGGCCGGGGGACGCCGCCGATCCAGTCCGCGCGCGACGGTGCGGCGATCGGGCCCGCTTCGCCGGTCTCCTGATCGGAAGGGTTGGAGCTGATACCCTTCGGCCACGAACTTCCGCTCGAGGGCCGACTGGCGGATGATGCAGTCGACAAAGCCCCGTTCCTCGTAGACCACCACGTCCTGGCCAGGCCCATACACGAGCAGGCGCACAGGGCTATTCAGATCGGCGACCCGGACAATCCGTACAGATCGCGGGCCGCGGCTGAACAGCCACGCGCGCTGCTGCGAGTGAAGGGCATTTTCCACTGCAACTTACCTCGCCATCCGCTGACGTAGCTCGACGTCGATCGCTTTCATGAAGTCTTCGGTCGTAAGGTACGGATGGTCGGCCCGGATCAGGATCGCCAGGTCTTTTGTCATCCGTCCCGATTCGACGACCTCCACGCACGCTTTCTCGAGCGTCTCGGCGAAGCCGACCACGTCGGGCGTGTTGTCGAACCTGCCGCGGTACTGCAAGCCGCGCGTCCAAGCATAGATCGAGGCGATCGGATTGGTCGACGTCGGCTTCCCCTGCTGGTGCATCCGGTAATGACGCGTCACCGTGCCGTGCGCGGCTTCCGCTTCCACCGCCTTGCCGTCCGGCGACATGAGCACGGACGTCATCAGCCCCAGCGAGCCGTATCCCTGCGCGACGGTGTCGGACTGCACGTCGCCGTCGTAGTTCTTGCAGGCCCAGAGATAGCCGCCGTTCCATTTCAGGCTTGCCGCCACCATGTCATCGATCAGGCGGTGCTCGTAGGTGAGCCCCTTCATGTCGAACTGCGATTTGAAGTCGCTCTCGAAGACGCGCTGGAAGATGTTCTTGAACGTGCCGTCGTACACCTTGAGGATCGTGTTCTTCGTGGAGAGGTACACCGGATAGTGGCGTCCGAGCGCGTAGGTGAAGCACGCGCGCGCGAAGCCTTCAATCGACGCATCCAGGTTGAACATCCCCATGGCGACACCGCCGCCCTTCGTCTTGATCACCTCTCGCTCGATCGGCTCCCCTGCGCCCTCCGGCTTCCAGCTGATCGTGATCGTCCCTGCGCCGGGGAAATGAAAGTCCTGGGCGCGATACTGATCGCCGAACCCGTGGCGCGCGACGACAATCGGCTTGTCCCACTGCGGGACAATCCGCGGCACGTTGCGGCAGATGATCGGCTCGCGGAAGATCGTGCCGTCGAGGATGTTGCGGATCGTGCCGTTCGGCGACCGCCACATCTGCTTCAGGTTGAACTCCTTCATCCGCGCTTCGTCGGGCGTGATCGTGGCGCACTTCACCGCGACGCCGTACTGCCTGGTCGCGTTCGCCGAGTCGATCGTGATCTGATCGTTGGTCTTGTCGCGCGATTCGATCCCGAGATCGAAGTACTTCAGGTCGATATCCAGGTACGGAAGAATGAGCGCCTCGCGGATCCTGTGCCAGATGATGCGTGTCATCTCGTCCCCGTCCATCTCGACGACGGGGTTCTTCACCGTGATCTTGGCCATCCGGTCTCCTGGGAAAACAAGCGCGAAGCACACGACGACCACGAAGCAAGCCTTGCTCTTCGTGTTCGTCGTGGCCTTCGTGGTTAAAAGCGGTAAAGGCTACGTGATGAGCACCTTCCGCGGCGTCTGCGAATTGTCCTCGAGGAATGACTTCTTGTTTTCCAGCTCCTGCGCGGTGGGCTGCACCTTCCCCGTCATATCGATCGCGCGCGAGATCAGGGTGTGCTCGCCAGGCGTGGCGCCGTTCCAGGTGTAGATGAAGAGCTTCCACGAATACTTGTCGCGGGTCGATGGATCCATGGTCGCCGGCTGCCACGGCCCGTCGTCCACGCGGACCTCGACGGACTTCAGCGGGGTCCCGTCGTTCAACACGACGCCAAGCACCTTGTGGCGGCCGGCGTCGCGCGTGACGCGCGCGATGTACGACTTCAACTGCATGTGCGTGACCGCCGTCTCGACCCACTTCATCTCGCCGTCGATCATCTCGCCCTTCAACGTCCGGTACCACCGGGCCTGGAACTTTCCGAGGTACTGCTCCTCCTGGATATGGATCTCGGAGAGCCATTTGACGTTGCAGACCCCGTAGTATCCCGGGACGAGCAGACGCAGCGGGGAACCCTGGTGAACCGTCAGCGGCTCTCCATTCAACGCATGGACAAGGAGCGGTTCCGGCGAGAGCGCCTTCTCCCGCGGCAGGCTCCGGCCGAACTGCTGCATGACCTTGAACGTCTGCGTCCGCCACTCCACGTTCTCTTCGCCGCGATCGGCGCCGAAGAACACGAACTCGCGCGCCTGCGGCTTCACGCCCGCCTGGTCGAGCACGGTACGCAGCGGAACGCCGGTCCAGCGGCCGTTGCCGGACAGGCCCTGCAGCGGACCGCGGTTGCCCGAGCACTCGAAGCCGGCCACCAGCTCCGTGTTGCCCATGCGCCGGATCTGGTCGAGCGATAGCGACACCGGGCGGTCCACCAGCCCTGACACTTTCAGTTGAAAGGTGGCGAGGTCGACCGTCGGGTGGCCGTAGTGCTGCGTCGTGAAGAACTCATCCTTCGGCGTGATCGGGCCGGTGATCGTACGAATGTCGATGATCCGGCGATCGGGAGCGGGGTTCGTGATCACGCGTTCGGGGAAATCGATGAAGGGAACAATGGCCTCGCTTTGCGCGAGCGCGGGGAGCATCCATTCCGGGATGCCGAGCACGCCCAGTCCCGCCAGGGCGAGGCTTCCACGCAGGATGTCCCGACGGGTCGTCGTCTGTTTCGTCATGGTCGCTCTCTTTCCTCTGACACTCCGGCGGCTTGCCCGCCGAAGCGTCACAGCCGCGAAGGCGGGGCGTCGTCGGAGTCTAGCAAAGTCGAGCCGGACCTGCTTGCCGCGCCGAAGTGGCGTGTCCGCGAAGGCGGATCGCCGGCGGCTTCCACGCGCGGAAGCCACAGCGCGAGCGCCCCGATCAGCGGCAGGAATGAGCATAGGCGGTAGACGAAGAAGATGTCCGTCCGATCGGCCAGTGCGCCCAGGGCCGCGGCGCCGATCCCGCTGATGCCGAACGCGACGCCGAAAAAGAGGCCCGCCATCGTCCCGACGCGCCCCGGCATGAGCTCCTGCGCGTACACCACGATCACGGAGAACGCCGACGCGAGGATCAGACCGATCAGCACCGTTAGAATCCGCGTCCAGAACAGGTTCGCGTACGGGAGCGCCAGCGTAAACGGCAGCACGCCGAGGATCGACCACAGGATGACCTGCCGCCGGCCGATGCGATCGCCCACGGGTCCGCCGATGATCGTCCCCGCGGCGACAGCGGCCAGGAACACAAACAGATGAATCTGGGCGCTCTGCACCGACAGATGGAAGCGGCCGATGAGGTAGAAGGTGTAGTAGCTGCTCAGGCTCGCGAGGTAGATGAACTTCGAGAAGAGAAGCGCGAGCAGGATCGCCAGCGCCACCGTCACCTGCCGTGACGATACCGCCGCGTGACGCGCCGCCGCCGTGTGCGCCCTCGGGCCGGCCGCAGCCGTGCCCTTGTACCAGGTGCCGACATTCCAGAGGAACACGATCGCGACGAGCGCGGCGAGCGAAAACCACGCGATGCTGGACTGCCCGCGCGGCACGACGATGAACGCCGCGAGCAACGGGCCGAGCGACGAGCCGAAGTTGCCGCCAAGCTGGAAGAGCGACTGGGCAAACCCGTGCCGCCCGCCCGACGCGGCCCGCGCAATGCGTGACGACTCCGGGTGAAACACCGACGAACCGAGGCCCACGAGCGCGGCAGCCATCAGCACGACGGAGAAGTTCCCGGCGCGCGAGAGCAGCAGCATGCCGGCAAGCGTGAAGCCCATCCCAATCGCCAGCGCGTAGGGCGCCGGCCGCCGATCCGCGAAATGCCCCACGATCGGCTGCAGCATGGCGCCCGTGAGCAGCAGGACGAACGTGATCAGACCGACCTGCGCGAAATCGAGGCTGAAGGTCTGCTTGAGGATTGGATAGATCGCCGGCAGCAGCGACTGCATCATGTCGTTCAGCAGATGGCAGAAGCTGAGCGTCACCAGGATGCCGAACGTCGTGTTCGCCGCCGCCCGTGCCGGAACCGTACCCGTCGTCTGCGCCATTGGGATTGGGATTTGGGATTTGGGATTTGGGATAATTTGGGATTTGGGATTTGGGATTCGGGATTTGGGATTCGGGATTTACCAGTAAGCGATCAGCCGTCCGGCCGACACCGCGGTGAGCCAGCAGACCAGCGAGACGCCGCCCATCATCGCCAGCTGCCGATGCTCCGCGCGCGACAGCTCACGCGCGCCGCGCGCCCGCCACGCCGGCGACAGATTCAGCAGGGCCACGTTGATCAGCCCGAGCGCAATCGCCGGGAACTTGATGAGCAGGAATGGATTCCCGAGGTAGGCCGTCGCCTTTGTCGCGAGCAGCGCGGAACCGGTGGCCGCTGCCACCGCGAAACCAACGGTGGCGACCGGCGCCGTGGCGGATGACAGCGGCGCGAGCGGGACGCGCCGCCAGAGCCCCAGCAGGCGCAAATCCAGCACCAGGATCGAGCCGAACAACGTCGCGACGCCGAGAACGTGGGAGAGATTGATGATGGCGTAGGTCCACGGGCCGGAATCGCGCATGAATTGCCCGAGCGCGGATACTTCGATCCACACGAGCAGGTCGCGCAAGCCCGGCTCCTAGTCTCTTGCGGGACGGGCCCTGCCAGGCCCGTCATCCTCAATCGCGATCGGGATAGACGTTGTAGACCTTGCCGTTCCAGGTCAGACGCTCAGTCTTCACCTCGAACCTTTTCATGTCCTTGGCCCGGTGGCCGTGCAGCGTCACCGGCGCGCCGAGAGGAATCATCCCCTCCTTGAGCCCCGCCGCCTGCGTGCGATTCGGCGGCGCCATCGTGATATCCCAGACATGCCCCTCGGCATCCTTGATCCGCATCGTCGCGTGCGGCCCCTGAAGGCTCACGAGCGCTGCGACGGTGCCGGACACTTCGAACTCCTTGTCCTGGTACGTGCCCCATCCGTGGTGAGCGTAGGCAGGAACCGACACGAACAGGACGACGGCGAGCGCAGCGGCAAACTTCTGCATTCCCTGACCTCCGCGGCCAATTCTATCCAGAATCAACGCCAACGTTAACGTGTCTTTGCGGAGGAGGCCGGCCGCAGCATCGGCACTACTTCCTGCTGCAGGACGCCGAGCAATCGGTTGACCAGCGCAGGCTCGACGCGCGTCGCGCCTGGCTCGCGCCCCTCCGTGAGCCGGAAGAGGCTGTTCAGAAGCCGCTCGACTCTCCAGTTCTGCTCGGAGCTGGATCGCACCTCGATAAGCTCACAGATCGCGCGGTGGACGTGGTCTTTCGAAGCGCCAGCCGGCAGCCGCTCCGCCAGGCGGAGCGCGTGGCTGAAGGCCTCGAGTAATCCGGTCCTCGGCAGCCGCCGGACAGTCGACTCACCGTGCATCGTGAAGGTTACCACCGCGGTCGATACGTCGGCCGCTGCACCAGTCGCGCCGGATTCCAGACCTGTCCGCAGTCATGGCACCGCCAGTACGTCGCATCTGAAATCACCTTGCTCGTGGTGCTGATGCGACGAGACTCGCAGAACGGACACGCCGATTGCGTGGGCGGAGTGCTCGAAGGGGCGTTGATGATACAGCCCAACTTTCAATAGGGCCTTGGTGAGGGCTGACCGCTGGCGAGGACGTGCGGGTGGGCCAGAACTCAGGAAAGCAGTTCACCACCACTGTATGCCCGCCTCCAGGTGAACACAAGGGCAATCGGGCGCGCGGGTCTTATACTGGATGCTGTCACGCTCTTCTGTATGCCATCTCCCTCAAGCTGGCGTCTGCGTCTGCTCACGGTGGCGGGCTCCGCACTCGCCGTCATCGCCTTGCCCGCGGCCGAGCTGTTGTCGCAGGCGCCTGGCACCAATGACGCCGCGTCCGAGCCGACGCTCGCGGATGCGCAGTATCAGTTTTACAGCGGCCGGTACGAGCCCGCGGCGGCGACTGCGCTGGCGGTTCGTCCGTCGGCGCCGGACGACCTTGCGACCTACGAGCTGCGCACGTCCGCGCTCCACTTTCAAATCCGGCGAGCGCTCGAGGCACAGCCCGCGAAGGGGCGGACGCTGGCCCGGTGCGCGGCCTGTGCGCGCCTCATGGCGGACTTCCTCAGTGACACGGCACGCGGCCAGAGCCTCGCGCACGCGGCGCTGAAGGCGAACCCGCAGGACGAAACGACGCTCTTCTATCTCGGTAAACTCGATCTGAATTACGTCTGGCTGCAGCTGGGGACGCTCGGGCGCAAGACGGGATGGGGCGAGTACTGGGAGGCGCGTCACTCGCTCGATGCGGTGCTCCAGCGCAACCCCGCGAACATTCGCGCCCGCGTTGCCCGCGCGTGGATCGACTACATCGTCGATACGAGGATGCCGCTTGGCACGCGGTGGATGCTCGGCGGCGGCAACAAGAAGGGCGCGCTCGCCGCGGTGCGCGCGGCTGCCGACGCCGACGCGGACCTCTTCACGCGCGCCGAGGCGCGCTTTGCGCTCTGGGACATGCAGGTGCGCGAAAAACGGATCGCCGACGCGGTGGTCACCGCGAAAGTGCTGGCGCGCGATTTTCCCGACAACGAGGAGCTGAGCCGGTTTCTCGAGAAGCACGACCGCGAGACGGAAACGAAGTGATGCCCGTCCCGATGACCTCGCGGGTATGGTATCGAGCCGTCCTCTCGGCCGATCAGGTCGCAGCAGGTCACGTGAACAGGATCAGTAAGCTGTTCGCCGAGGCGCTCGGCGCCGCCGGTGATCCGGCAGGCGCGTGCCTCTTCGTCACCAGCCTCGACACGCAATCGGACATGGTGTTCTTCTCGCCGGCTGCCGTCTCCTCGGTGCCTCACCTGATCGCGGAGTACGGCGCTGAACCGTCAGGCCCCCCGGAGCGTGAGATCGCGGAGCTGCTTGTCGGCCAGGATCGTGATTGGGAACTGCTCGCGCGCACCACGCACTAG